>JAZUAD010000024.1:0-137916 GCA_045637825.1 Candidatus Onthoplasma sp.
TTAATGCTATTTTATTTATATTATATAAATTTGTAAAAAAATGTAAAAACTATTATAAATGTTTTGACTTTTAAACTAGGTTAGTGATATACTAATTATGAATTAATATGCAGACATTGTGTAAACTATTGAGAAAAAGGGGATAGTTATGTCAAAAATTAAAAAACTTATATTAACCTTAGGTGTAGCATTTAGTATGGCTATTGCTTTTGTGGTTGGTGCAGTGGTGCTAAAGCAGGATAAATCTAAGCCAAGTGATGAAACTCCTATAGCTACCTATATTCCAGTTAAGCACGCTACTTATCAATTTGAAGTTAATGAGGTAGAGATGTGCTCCGGTACTAAAAATATAAACTATAGTTATGTTCCAGACACAAATGCTGGTGCAACCTCTATAGCATATGAATATGTGTTTAATAATCCTATGGGTGAAACTATGGCAATTACATTAAAGACTATAGGTTCGGAGAATGTAAACCTAAGTTATGCTTATAGTGATACAAGGTTAACCAGTATTACTAGTAGTTCATCTCCATTTGCTGGGCAAACTATAAATACTCACCAAACCAAGTATATTTACATAATTGTATCTCCAAGCAATAGTATGACATCAGCAGAGTTTCAATCTACTATAACTTGGTATCAAGGTAAGGCAGGTACAATGACCTATACAATAGGTAATAACACTATTACTGATGTTGTGGTTAAAGGTCAACCTATTACTCAATTAAATCCTGAAATAGATGATAGTTATGAACTTACTGGCTGGTACTATGATGAGGAATGTACTCAACCAGTAACTTTCCCAATCAAGGCAAATGTTGAAACACTTTATCCAAAAGTTAATCGTAAACCAAACCTACCTAGCGACTGGATTAAATGGGATAGCGCAAGCAGTAGTTATCATATGTTTGATCCGTATGATAGAGGATTCAGTGGAGAAGTTGAAGATATTGTGAATAACAATCCAGGACCTTTTACAGAGTTGCCTGAAGATTTAGTTATACCTGCATATTATGATGATGGAATTCATGGTAGGGCACCAGTTACTGAACTTCCTGCACCTTTTGCATCTCCTGATGGTATTGGACCAGACTCATATGAATCGGTATTTCAATCAAATGTAAGAAAAATTACTATACCTGAAACCATTACACAAATACGAGCAGGTACATTTGCATACAGTACAATAACTACTATAACATTGCCAAACACATTAACAGAGATAAATTCTCATGCTTTTGCTTGTTCAAATTTAACTACTATAAATTTAAGTGAATGTGATGCTTTAACAACAATAGGAGACCGTGCATTTTTTGCTTCTAGTTTAGGTGGGGTTGTTGTATTGCCTATTAATGTTGTAAATATTGGATATGCATCTTTTACGTACGCCAACGTAACAGAAATTGATTTGGGTGCTTGCAGAAATCTAACAACTATAGAAGAATATGTATTCGAGTCATGTTCTATAACAACTATAACTTTACCAGCAAGTTTAACTACTATTGAAGATGATGCGTTTTTTGATTGTACCAACCTTATCACTATTTACAATGGTTCTAATCTTGAATTAGTAGCGGGTAGTAGTGACCATGGTCGTATTGCATTGTATGCAACAAACATAATTAACTATCCTAAGGTTACATTTATGGCTAATGGCGGAACTTTTGAAGGCGTAGAGGGTATGGAAGGGTATGTGTTTGGTACTAATAGTGAAGTAGTTGTAGAAAACTTAAATTCTACTTATCCATTTACTGTAAATGCTAATGGTTATTGGGAGAGTGGAAATAAGGGTGTTAACAACTCGTATTCACTTGCTAAAGTATCATTCTATGCCAATGCTGGTGACCAAGTAGTATTTACTGTAATTAACTATGCTGAAGCTAACTATGATTATGGTATATTTGGTAACCTAGATAGTACATTGTCATCAAGTAATACAGCGGATTCTTCATACTATAAGAGATTTTATGGCGAATCAAGTGCTTCAGAAAAAACAGTTACTTATAATATAACTAGTGCTGGTGACCATTATATTTATGTTAAATTTAGAAAAGACAGTAGTCAACACAGTTATAACGATTCATTACAATTTAAGGTGGCGTTAGTATCAACTGTAACAAGTTATAGCAGTGCAGCTACTAAAGTTAAACCAAATGTTGCTATAGGCACAATGCCTACACCTATCCGTAGCGGATATACATTTGCTGGTTGGTATACTGATAAGAATTACACTACAAAAGTAACCTCAAGTTCTACAATAAGTGAAGATACTACTGTGTATGCTAAATGGGAATAAAAATAAAAAGTGACTTATTAATATAGGTCACTTTTTTCACCTAAAAATATATGTGTTCATATATAAAATAAGAGGTGAAATATGACATATCAAGAGTTGGTTCAACGTATTGTAGATTTGCAAGATGAGGGGTTAGAATTATTTAATGCGGGCAAAAGTGTGTTAGGAAAAAACATACTGGCAACCCACGTTGGAAGTTATGACGGAGTGCAAATTTTAATCCAAGGCGGAATACATGCAAGGGAATATATATCAACGTTACTTATGATAGAGCAAGCAAGATATTTACATAGTACTGAGCAAGTACAAAATGGCGGAATATACTTTGTGTTTTTAACCAATCCTGATGGGGCGGAGATTGTGTTGGACGGAATAGATAGTGTGCCTTGCGATATTACTAAGCAGTATCTAACGCTTGCAAATGGAGGATTTAATTTTTCGCAGTATAAGGCAAATATTAATCTTGTGGACCTTAATACCAACTTTGATGCCGATTGGGGCGAGGGTGCGCAAAATGTAAGATGTCCTGCAACTGAAGACTTTATTGGTTTTTATCCAAACAGCGAACGTGAAGTACAAAGTTTAATTGACTTTACACGACAGGTACGCCCAAGTTTAACAATATCGTACCACTCCAAGGGAGAGGTGATTTTTTATGGATTTACAGGGCAAACTGAACAAGATATTGAGCGTGATAGGGCTATTGGCGAGCAATTATCTGAAACTACTGGTTACCCACTAATATTTACGGAAAATAGCACTGGTGGATATAAGGATTGGTGTATTCGTAATCTTAAAATACCATCGTACACTATTGAGGTGGGTGATGAAAATTTACCACACCCTATAGGAGAAGAAAATTTGCCTGAAATATTTGAACAAAACAAAGATGTTCCACTAGTGGCACTTAATCAGGCAATAAAATATCAAAACCAAATTAACATACAAAAAAGGACCGATAATCAGCCCCGAATTGCAAAATTATTTAATTGGTTTAGACTAACGAGATAATTCGCAAGTCTTTTCGATGTCACAATATTCTTCAAGAGATTGAATATAAGTTTTACCATCAAAAACTAAATCTTTATTGCTATCAGCCATTAGATTACGCCAAGCAATTACTGGACGTAATAGACGTTGAGTTAATTCTTTTGAATTATTGTGTGAAATTTTGCGATTATGATAACCATAAGCATCAAAATATACGTGCTCATTATCACTATATGCAGACTCAAACCATATAGACACATATGCTTTGCCTGACACTGGGTCGATTAATGTTTGATGATTAACATAATCTCCGTTATAAATAACATCTATAAACTTTACAATATCTTTACGTTTTAAACTGTCTAACCAAAAATTATTTAATTTTACCATATAATACTCCTTTCTATTGCCAGTATAATAGCATAGCAAACTTAACTTGTCAATAGGCAAATATTAAAATAAATAAAAAAATAGCGAGTGTGTTACGCTATTTTTTTAAGTATTATAAACTAATTTTAAATTAACTTTATTAAATTATAATATTCCCCAAACAAACGAGCAAATAGTGATTAGCGAGCCTAATACAATGCTAGAATATAGGAATATTTTGTCAACAAATTTTAAAGCAGGTTCTGTATCTTCAATTAATTTGGTTGGTTTTGACGAGGTTTGCTTTAGTACAGTTTCTACTTCACTAAGTTTTTGTTGCATTTCAGTATAACTTAAATCATCTAATTTTAGGTCCTTGGCAAGTTGTAATGCTACTTGCTTTTGCTTGTGGCGTGATATTGCTTTAAGTAGATTTCTATAAAGAGAAAATAGCAACATAATTACGCCTGAAAGTAGCAGTATACATAGCAATAATCCTGATGAAAATATTGCGTTTTCAACATTATATTTAAAGTCCGCTAAAGGCCAATTAAGTTCACGTCCATAACTAAAATATATGCTTAAAGCATTGTTCATAAAGTGTATTATCATAGCAGGGTATATGCTATCAGCAACTATTACAACAATACCCATTAAGCAACCTAAAATGCTGGCATAAAAGAATTGCTGAATATTAAGATGCATCAAACCAAACAATAACGATGAAAATAGTAGTCCGTAACGGGTGTAACCTTGTTTTTGGCTACCACGCATAAACATACCTCTATGCAAAACTTCTTCACAAATTCCAGGAACTATTGCCGTTAATAAAAACTCCATACCAATGCTATTGCTAACGCTTAATGAAATGTTGATCGAATTGTCATAACCTAGCAGAGTGAGTATAGTGTAAAATATATCTGCTACATAATTATTGATAAAAAATAGTACAAATCCCAAGGCGATAGAATATAACAAAATTGTAAAGGATGTTTTTTTAAAACCAAAATCTTTAAAGGTGTTTTTAAAGCCCTTATTTACAAATATCGAGTACAGTATTATAGGAAGGGCAAACATTACAATTCCTTGTATTAAAAAGGTTGATATATACGAATTATTTAATACTTTGAAGTAACCCAAAACAAAAATTAATGCTACACTTAGCATACACAGATAATATATTAAGTTGATAACAAAAATTTTTTTGTTTTGCATTGTTTTTCCTTATATTTTTATAACAAGATTATATATAATAGTAGCATTATTGCAATAGAACCACACAATACTACTATATCGTTTTTACTAAGTTTTGAAGAAGTGATATTTTCATTATTTTGCGCAGTAGTATTATTAATATTATCAGTTGAAGAGTTTTGACGAGTCTTAATAAAATCCTTAAATAAATAGCACATAATAACAAACCAAATAGCAAAGGTAATAAAAGCATATATTAGCATAAATGCAGAGTGTGTAAATACTTCACTAGAGGAACTAAAATATTGTATGCTAAGACTTAGTGCGTTATTTATAAAATGCAATATTATTGGAAAAATTATATTTTTGGTACGTAAATATAATATGCTTAAAATCATTCCAAAGAATATAGGATATAGCAGTTGCGCTGGTGAAAAGTGGAATATAGAAAACATTACAGAACTTAATATTATTGCAAAAATTTCACTTTTTTGCTTTAATGCGTTAACTAAAATTCCTCTAAATATTAATTCTTCACATATTGCAGGGATTATTGCTAGTGATATGAGCGATATTAGATAATTTTTGGTAGAATCTAGGTCATATTTTAGTGAGGCAGAAGTAAAACCAAGTTTATCAACAAGCAATTGAAAATAATTAAGCACACCCGATAATAAAAATAATGATGAAATACCAATAATTATGCATATTCCAAAATATTTATAGGTTGGCTTGCTAGCTTTAGCAAAAATATCGTTCTTGTTTATTCGTTTGTAATACCATATAAATAATAGCACAAAACCAATGTTCATAAACAAGGCCTGCAATAAATAACCTACAGCGTTATCCCAAAAGGCGGATATTTGGGTGGCGGACCTACCGCACGCTTTCATAATTGCTTCGGTTAAACTGATGCCTATAATAGAGGTTAATTGTGCAAGCACAAAGGCCATAACAAAGGCAATGCCTGCATCAAATAAAGTTAAATTACGTTTTTTCATAACCTAATTATACATAATTATTTTGATATTTGCAAATATTTAACACTTAAATATTAAAATCCAATAAACAAAAGTAAAAATATCATAAAATCTTTTGACAAAATATAGACAGAAGTGTGTAAGCAAATTTAACAATTTTTAATTAATTGCTTTACATTTAGTTGGATATGTGGTAAAATATAAATCGAGGTAATTATGAAAGCAATGGGCATTGATTATGGCGAGGCACGTATTGGCATAGCACTTTCAGACTTGCTTAAGATGTTGGCAACACCATATACTACCTATCATACAAAGTCAGCGGAGGAGGATTATAACTACTTTGTTGATTTGATTAAGCGTGAAAAGGTGGATACATTAGTTGTTGGTTTACCCTACAATATGCAAGGCGAGGAGCAGGAGATTGCACATAAGGCAAGGGCTTTTGGGCAAGAACTGGCAAGTCGCAGTGGGTGTAAACTGGTGCTTTTGGACGAGCGTATGACATCTGTGGTGGCTGAAGACATTTTAAGGCAAAAATATCGTGACTGGCGGGATAGGAAAAAGCATCTTGACGAAGTGTCGGCAATGGTTATTTTGCAAGATTATCTAGACACATTGTAATTAACCTTAAATATGGTATATTAATTAAAGGAGTTTTGTAATGAAGGAAGAAAAACAAATAAATCCAATCGAACAAATTTTAGATGAAAACAATATTGATAACATTGTATTGTATAACGAAAATGACGAACCTTTTGAGTTTGAACAAATAGCTATTATTCCACTAGAAAATGGTGATAAGCAAGATTTGTATGCAATACTATTGCCTGTTACTCCACTTTCTGGCATAGAGGAAGATGAGGCATTGGTGTTTGAAGTTAATGAGCGTGAAAATGTTATTCGTGTATGTGGTGATGACACTATTATTGATAAGGTTATGACCGAATATGAAAAACTTTTGGCTGAGGGTGAAAACTAATATAGCAAATTTTAAGTCCGGTATTGACAAAATGCTAGTTATGTGCTAAAATAACAATATAGGAGATACACTTATGTTTATTTTAGGGATTACTTTTAGTGAATTTATTCAAAAGGGCAACGTGATAGTTGGTATTATTTTGGCTATCTTGGGTGTTGCAGGTTGGTTGTTGGCAAACAATATTACTAAAGCAGTACGTAAATCTGAACAAATTAAACCTAATGATTCTATTTTGGTAGGAATTAAGGTTGGCAGTTTAATTTCAATACTTTTAGGTATGGTGCTTATTGCATTGCCACTATAATTTAGTATATTAAAAGTAAGTTTATTAAAACTTGCTTTTTTATTGTTTTATATAATAAAATACTTTAAATAAATTGCTTTTATATTTATTTAGGTGTATAATTTTTAGTGAGGTAAATATGCAACATTATTTTATTGAAAAACAACATAAACTTAGTGATTATTTTGAGTTTGAGGACAACGTTTATGATATGCCATTAAAATTTAGGTCGTGCGATAGCGTTTTTAGTAAGGACCAAATAGATGAGGGAAGTCGCACCTTGCTTAATACCATTTTTGACAAGGTGGAGCTTAAAGGTAATGGTTTGGACCTAGGTTGTGGTTATGGCGTTATAGGTATTAGCATAATTAAAAAGTTGGGGCTTAATTGTGATATGATAGATGTTAATGGTACCGCTGTAGAATTGTCTAACTTTAACCTAATATTAAACGGTATACGCTCAGGCGCAAAGGTGTTTAAATCTAATGGGTTTGAGCAAGTTAATTCAATGTATGATTTTATAGTTACTAATCCGCCTATTAAGACTGGGAAGGCGTTATTATTTGAATTGATGCAAGGGAGCTTTGACCATTTGAATAAAGGTGGAACTTTGACGTTAGTAATACGTAAATCTCACGGAGAAGAAAGTCTAAAAAAGCATCTTATCAACATCTTTGGTAACTGCGAAATTTTAAAGCGAAACAAGGGATATTATATACTACATTGTGTTAAATAAACCTAATAAAATATATTAAAAATTTAATAGTGAAGATAAATAAAGTTTAAAGTGATACTAGTAATACTTTAGACTTTTTTTAATACAATAAAAACTATAAATCTATCATAAATTTTTATAAGTTTAACATAAAATATTTTATGCAAAAATCAAGGTCAAAAACTTTAATTTCACTAATTGTTTTTATTTCAATAACGCTATTTGTTATTAATCCTAAAGTATGTATGCAGGCAACTACTAATGGGCTAAAAGTTTGGTTAGTAAATGTGGTTCCTGCTCTTTTTCCATTTTTTATTTTAACGCGTATAATAATTATGCTTAATCAAACGTCGATAGTGTGTTTGGATAGATTTACTAACAAGTTTTTTAGAACGCAAAATGCTGGACTAGTATATTTTTTAAGTATGTTATCGGGTTATCCTGTAGGGGCTAAAATGATAAGCGGGTATTACGATAGTGGTGCAATTAACAAACAAACTGCAACCAAAATGTTTAGTTTTTGTTCTACATCAGGCCCTATGTTTATAATAGGTACTATAGGTATTGGAGTATTTCAGGATATAAAAATTGGGTACATTTTATTGCTAGGACATATTATAGGAAGTTTTTTAAATGGACTAATATATCGAGGGAAAACTATACCAGAAAATCAGTTTGAACAAAAGGTTGGTTCAACAACGCTTAATGAAGTTATGTATGATAGTATTAATTCCATTTTGCTGGTAGGTGGCTATATAGTGTTTGCTTCGGTTTGTATTAAAATATTGGAAATTTCACATATTCTTCCATCAATAACAAATACTATTTGTAAAATAACATCATTTGATTATGAGATTGTGTATAGTATGTTATGTGGTGTGATTGAGATTACTAATGGATTAATAATGTTAGGGCAAACTAATGTGGGACATAATATAAAAACAATATTAGCATCAATTATTATTGCTTTTTCAGGAATTTGTATTATGCTACAAAGTTTAGGATTTTTAAATAAAATAGGGATAAAAAAAAGAACAATAATACTACAAAAGTTAACTCAAACTTTATTAACGGGATTTGTTACAGCTTTAATTCTTATGATAGTGTAGGAATTTTATGATATTTTTATAAAAATATTGAATAATATAAATAAAAATTATTAAAAAATTAAAAAATTTTTAAAATTTGTCGAAAAATGTTTTGATTTTTCAATTATTATGTGCTAAGATATATGTATCAATATAAAAGGGGATATTTTATGACAAAATTTATTGCAAATAATTGGATTGCTATAATTATTGTGTTGGTTGTTATTCTTGTTGCTCTTGTAGTTGCTTTGGTTATTATGGATCGTAAGGACAAACAACTTATTGCTAACTATAAGGCAGAACTTAAACAACTTAAGGCAAAACAAGCAGACGCTGATGTAGTTGTTGCTCCAAAGGCAGAAGAAGTTGAGGAGGTTGCTGTTAAGGAAGAAGTTAAAAAAGCTCCTGCTAAAAAGGAACCTGCTAAGACTGTTGCTAAGAAACCTGCTACAGCTAAAAAGCCAGTTGCTAAAAAAGAAGTTGTAGAAGAAGCTAAACCAGTAGAAAAGAAACCAGTTGCTAAAAAATCAGCAACTAAATCTACTGCCAAGAAACCTGCTGCTAAAAAACCAGCAACAAAAGCTACTAGCACAAAGACTACTAAAAAAAGTAAATAATTAATTAAAACACCCTAGGTTAAACAATTTAATCTAAGGTGTTTTTTTTATTTAATTTATTAAATAAGTTGTCAATATTATAAAATTATGTTATTATAAAAATATGAGAGTAATAGCAGGAAAATATCGAGGTAAAAAATTAAAGGAATTTCAATTATCTTCAACCAAGCCAACGTTAGATAGGGTTAAGGAAAGTCTTTTTTCATCTATACAATTTGACTTGATTGGTGCTAAGGTTTTAGACTTGTTTTCAGGTACTGGTGCATTAGGGATTGAAAGTTTGTCACGTGGTGCTAGTAGCGTAGATTTTGTAGATAAAAATCCGGAAGCGATTAATATTATTAAACAAAATATGCAGGGTATAGAGGGTGATTTTACTATAACTCAAAGTGATTATATGGATTTTTTAACTAAGCTAAAACCAAGCGGTAAAAAGTATGATATTATTCTATTAGACCCGCCATTTGATACGGATTTTGGGTGTAGGGCAATTGATTATATATTAACAAATAATCTTTTAACTGATAATGGGATTATTATGTATGAAAAAGCACATAATACACCTTTTGAATTAAAAGTAAAAGACTATACTTATACTCAAAAAAAATATGGAACAGTTGGCGTGGTGAAAATAATAAAAAGTTAATATCAAACATATTAAAAGGTGATTATGGAATATTTAAAATCAAGCAATAAAATAGTAATAAAAGACCTAACTCAGTTTAACATTAATCAAATTTTAGATTGTGGTCAAATTTTTAGATATTTTATTAATAGCAATATGGCTGAAGTGGTTAGCAAAAACAATTATGCGTTAATTACAACCTTTGAGGATAGGGTGGAAATAGAAAGCGAAAATTTGCAATACTTTGAGCGTTTTTTTGACTTAAATAGAGATTACAACAAAATAAAAAATCAACTAAAAAATGACAAATTTTTAAGTCCTTGCATCAACTATGGTTATGGTATAAGGATATTAAATCAAGACCTGTTTGAAATGCTGATTAGTTTTATCATATCGGCAAATAATAATATTAAACGCATAAAAAATTCACTTAATGCACTAAGCAAAAAATTTGGAACTTCTACAAAACTAAAAAGCTTGAATAATATACCTGATAGTCCCTTAACTGAAAAGATTGGAGATAGCGTTAAGTATTATGCTTTTCCTACTTTGGAGCAGTTAAAAAAGGCAACAGTTAGCGACTATGTTGAGGCAGGGCTAGGGTATAGGGCGGATTATATGTATGAAACTATACAAAAACTTACTGAAAAAGATTTGATAGACTTTGTAAATTTAACCGATGAAGAGCAATACAAGTATTTGGTGTCTCTAAAGGGTGTGGGCGAAAAAGTAGCACATTGCATATTGCTATTTGCAGGGCATAAAACTTCAGTTTTTCCAGTAGATACTTGGATAAATAAGGTGTATAATGATTTGACTGGTTGTGTGTCGGTTAACCGAAAGCAAATTAGTCAAAGCTTAAGTGCAAAATATGGTCAACTTTCGGGCTATGCACAGCAATATTTTTTCTACTACTATAGAGAAAACTATAAAGTTATTAAATAAATTAATAAAAATGTCAAAAAATGTTGTAAAAGTTTTGACATTTTTTGTTTAATAGTGGTATACTAAATGTGAATAGATACATAAAAGGGGATATTTTATGACTAAGATGAAAAAATTAATGTTAAGTTTAACCATAGCATTTACAATGGCTATTGCTTTTGTAGTTGGTTTTGTTGGACTTAAAGATAAGGGCTATACCAATACTCCAGCGCAAGAGATGGGAGAGGTGAGTAAACCCACTACTCGTACCTATCTTCCAGGCGAGGTGGAGTTTGTACAATGTGCTCAAGGTCAAGGAATTAATTATAGTTATACCCCAGATGTAAATGCTAAAAATGGCACAGTTAAGGCGTATGAATATTGTTTTACTAATGTGGCTGATGAAACTATGGCAATTAACCTAAAGTCGATTGATAAAACAGGTGTAAATGTAAACTATGCTGTTAGCGAAACCAAATTAACCGATAAATCTACTATTACCGGTTCTGAGGTTTTAGGTTTGCAAAAACTTTCTTCAAAGGGTAGTGTAAAATACATATACGTTTTGGTTGAGCCAACCGATGTTGAAATTCCAGTAACTTTTACAACTAGCGTTGTTTGGTATCTAGGTAAACCTGGCACAATTTCAATATATAATCCTGACACAAATAGAGTAACCACTCAAGAAATTGTTAAGGGGCAAGAAGTGGAAGGAACAATCACAGCTCCTACACCATCAGCGGGCTATACATTCTCGGGTTGGTATTTGGATAAGGAATGTACAATTCCAGTTCCAGAGGGTTATAGAACTCAAGGTCAACCATTGTTCCCTAAGTTTGCAGTTGACGGCAACTTGCCTAGCGATTGGATTGCTTGGGACGAGGCATCTAGCAGTTACAAGATGATTGACCCGTATGGTTATTATGCTCCATCTTCTCATGCGTATTATACAACTAATCCAGGACCTTTTAGTGATTTGCCTGATGAATTGGTTATTCCTCATATTTATAATGATGGTGTGCATGGCGAAGCTCCAGTAACTGCTATTCCTAATGGTATAGAATATGAAAGTGCATTAATTGTATACAAATCAATATTTGCTTTAAAAGGAACCAATGTAACTAGCATTACAATACCTAGTAGTGTAACAAATATTCCTAATGGTGCGTTTATGGACGCAAATATTACAACATTTAATCTTCCTAATACTATTAAAACTGTTGGTGTAGATGCCTTTGATGAAAATACTAATTATGTAACTTACAATGGTGCTAAATATATTGGTAGTACGTCTAATCCATATATGATTTTGTTAGAAGACAAAAATTCCTCAACTGCCAATATCCATACTAATACTAGGGCTATAGCAGGCAAGGCCTTTGCTGAAAATCATAATTTGAACAGAGTTAATTTCCCTCAAGGATTAGTATCTATAGGTGATTATGCTTTCTATTATTGCGATGGTTTAACTTCGGCAGATTTATCTGCATGTGCTAGTTTGGAAATTATTGGAGATTGTGCTTTTGAAGGATCTGTAATATCTAGCGTTACTATTACATCTAGCGTTACAACAATAGGCAATAGCGCATTCCAAACACTAACTTCACTAAACTCAGTTGATTTTAATAATGCATCTAGTTTGGTTAATGTTGGTGACAGTGTGTTTTATTCACAAGACTTAAATGGTACTATAGACCTTAGCGGTTGTACTAGTTTAACTTATATACCAAGAGGTATGTTTGATCAAAATGTTGCAATATCTGGAATTGTATTACCTAGTAACATTACATCAATAGGAGCGAATGCGTTTAGAGACTGCTCAAGTTTAACAAGTGTTGTTATTCCTGATAGCGTTATAACTATTGGTGATAATGCGTTTGCTGATTCTGGATTGCAAAATATTACATTGTCTCAAAATTTAACAAGTATAGGAAATAGTGCTTTTAGTTATACATCATTGGCTAGTTTAACTATTCCTAACAAAGTAGAAAAGATTGGACAATATGCGTTCGAGAGTGCTGGAATTACTTCACTTACATTAAATGGTGCTTGGTATCGTACTACTAGCCAAAATGACTGGAATAATATGCAAAATGGTACCGAAACAGATGTAAGTAATGCTACTACCACAGCAACACTTTTGACTTCTACTTATAGCAACTGCTATTGGTATCGTAAGGACCCAGAGGGTAATCTACCTAGTGATTGGATAGCTTGGGACGAGGATAGTAGCAGTTACCATATGATAGACCCTTATGGAACATATGTGTATTTTGATGAAGAGAATTGGATGAATGAAACCATTGTTGCAAATCCAGGGCCATTTAGTGCTTTACCTAATGATTTGATTATTCCTGCATTTTATGATGATGGAACTCATGGCGAAGCTCCTATTACCCAAATACCTGCAGGTATTGCAAATATGGATACAGGACTGGTTTGGGAGTCAATATTGCCTAGTAATCTTACTAGTATAGTTGTACCATATACAGTTACATCAATTCCAGATATGGCATTTGCAGGTTTATCTAAACTAAAAACTGTAACTTTACCTAATACAATTACAAGTTTTGGTGATTATTCGTTCTACTGCTCTGGGGTAACTACAGTAAATTTCCCAACTAGTTTGACGCATTTTGGTGAAGAGGTTTTCTGGTGTTCCTATTTAACAACCGCAGATTTAAGTGGTTGTACAGGTTTACAAACCATTCCATATCATACTTTTTCTGATTGTTCTTTAACTAGTGTGTCATTACCCGAAGGGTTAATTTCAATTGGAAGTTCTGCTTTTTATTGTAATCAAAGTTTATCATCAGTTTCGTTACCAAGTACATTAATATCTATCGGAAGTTCTGCTTTTGAAGTGTGTGAATCATTAACTGGAATAACTTTGCCAGAAGGCTTAAAAACTATAGAAAGTAGTGCATTTTCTGCAACAGGATTAACAACTATAACGTTGCCAGATAGTTTAATCTCTTTAGGTTCAGGAGCTTTTGACGGAACGAGCATATCATATAATACTTTCTATAATGCATACTATTTACCAAGCAATACAAACCCTGACTTTGCATTAATAAAAGCAATTAGCACTGATATAACAGACTGTCCAATATCTGAGGATACAAAAGTTATTGCCGGTGGAGCTTTTTCTGGTTGTACTAATTTGTCAAACATAACTCTTCCTGGCTCAATAACATCAATTGAGAGTAGTACTTTTTCTAATTGTAAATCATTAACTAGTATAATAATACCTAGCTCTGTTACTAGTATAGGTAGTTCTGCCTTTTATGGTTGTGAAGCATTGAGGTCAGTAACTTTTAGTCCTAATATTGAATCTTTAGGTTCTTCGGCTTTTGGTAGTTGTTATGCACTTACCTATATTGATTTAAGTTCGTGTACTAAATTAACTACTTTGCCTCAAAGTGTGTTTAATAGAACTTATTCTCTAATTTCTGTAGAATTGCCAGAAACTATTACCAAAATTGACTCAGGGGCTTTTGAATACTCAGGTGTTATGACAATTATTTTACCAAGCAGTTTAACATCAATAAATAGCAGAGCATTTGACTATTGTTATAGATTAGTAGAGGTATATAATTTGTCAAATGTATCCATATCAAATGGAAGTAATATTGGAAGAGATGTAATACTTAAAGGTTTGTATACTAACTTAAATACTACAAGTAAAATACAAACAATAAATAATATGCAATATTATGTAGATGGAACTGATTTTATTGCTCTTGGTTTGGCTGATACTACAATTACTAGTATTACATTAGATAGCAGAACTACAGCAATTCATAGATATGCATTTTATATTAATAAAAAGTTAAGTAGTGTTAATTTAACTAATTGTACCTCTTTGAAATCCATTGGATATTATTCATTTGGTGCTTGTAGTGCTTTAACCTCTATTACAATTCCTGCTAGTGTTAAAACTATCGGTAGAAATGCTTTTAGTAGTTCCGGATTAACTAGTGTTACATTTAAGCAAACTAGTGGTTGGTATCGTACAACCTCAGCAACATCTGCAGGTTCATCACTTACTGTGTCTAATGCCAGCACGGCTGCGACTTATCTAAAAACTACATATTCTACTAGTTTCTGGTATAATACTAATGCTGGTGGAAGTTATCGTGATTATCAGTATCAATACTAATATGAAAAATAAACAATAATTTACTAAAAACCAAGTTACATTAAGTTGTAATTTGGTTTTTTTGTACAATAAAATTCACATGCGTTATATCTACTGCGCAAATAAATTTGATATACTTGGTATGATAATATAGGGGGTTGATTTACTTTTTAAAGGCATTAATGCGGAGTGATTGTCATATTAGTATATATTAGGTAAGATTTAGGGTGGTATATACTAGTGTTTTGTGAGGTGTTGTTTATAATTAGTGCTATTATTGGGGTTGGGTTTGCTACTGGGGCGGAGATTGCGCACTTTTTTAATAGCGGAAATAGTATTGTGGTTGCGGTTATTGTGTTTTTTGTTGTGTTTGTGGGGCTTAGTTGGTTTTTCCTGCACATTAAGTATAGGCACAATATTAGCAATCTAAATCAGTTAAACCAGCTTGCCTTTGGAAAAGGTTATTATATAGGAAATATCTTATTGATACTACTATTTATAATCACCAGCTCGGCAATGCTAGCAGGGGGTGATAACTTAGTGCGTATATATCTAGGATTTAAGGTACCTTTTACATCGTTGTTTTTGAGCACTATAACCTTTTTTATAGTATTGGGAGGGCTTGGACGGATTAAATATATTGCTAATATTATTATGCCTATAATAATTATTGTAATTATTATCAATGCAGGGCTTAATTTTAATACAAAGCTAGCATTACAAGGCAATGGTTTAATAGATATAATCTATCCTATAATATTTTGTTGTGAAAATTTTATTACCTTGATAGCAGTATTGCTTACAACAAAAGCAAAATCTAAAATTTTAAGTTTTACTAGCGGGTTTATTATAAGCATTATAATACTATTAGCTGCCTTTGCAATAGGTGACTCAAGTCATAGTATGCCTATGCTAAGCATTAGTAAAAACTTGGGTAATATGTTTTTTTCAATATACATATTGAGTGTGATTTTTGCCTTGTTTACCACCTTGGAAATTAGCACGCATAGTTGCCTTCAAATTGTATCGACTGCACATAAAAATAGATATTTTTCCTTGCTTATTCTACTACTGGTGTGCCAAATAATTGCCTATCTTGGTTTTAATTTTATAGTTAGATATCTTTATACTGCAGTTGGAATTTTGGGTGCAATATATTTAATAGTATTAATAATTAGATTAATGGTAATTAATGCGAAAAAATAATCAATATAAAAACACTTGAAATACATCAATATTAGGATATGTTATCACCTCTATTGGAGTGTCTAGGCGTGAAATTTTAACACAATTACATCTGCAGGTTCTATATACAAATCTGGTAATCATAATATTCTCCTACACCATAGTATGGAGAATTTTTTTGATTGGTGTTAATTATATAATTCAAGAATACAAAATAAGTCAAAAAATTTATGAGTATTTTTGATTTGCTTGCATACGATATAGTAATGGTGTTTTTTTAACACAAGTATTAAAAGGGGACTTAAAATGTGGGAATTTTCACTAGCGTGTAGTAATAAAAATAAACATATATTAGATTATATTAATTCGTGCTTTTGTGCGGATTTGCCAGATTGTATGCTAACAACTTTTACCGATAATCATTTTACATATTTATTATTTGCTTGCGAGGATAATATTAAAAACTTATGCAAAGCAAAAATTAAAAAATGTATTACGACTTACATAATTGACGAGTATAAATATCACTACTTTATAAATAAAATTTTAAAGAATAAAACACTTGTTCATCTTGCCTATATTAAGGCATTAACTTTATATGACGTGGAGTCGGATATTGCGCTATTAAATAGCGATTTGGAACTGGATAGACAATTTTATATTGATAGTTATATACATTTCAAATTAAATGACCTTGTAAGAATGTGGCAAGAATTATGTGATTTAATTATAAGTAATATAAATTATTTAAACAACAATATGATGATAGATGTTATGAAAAGTTTTATTGCTACTTTTGATACATCTTTTATTACTCTAAAAATTATCATTGAACAGGATTATTTCGTGCTTTATAAAACCGACAACACTCAAAATCCTATTAAGTTAAAAGACAAAGCACAAGACATAGATATTATTAATTACACACTACTTTTAAACCCTAAGCATATTGAAATTTATGGAAATACTAGCGATAAATTTTCTATGATAAGTCTACTTAAATCACTATATAATGACAAAGTGGAAGTTATGAGCTAATCATTAATTATGTAAATTAGAAATAAATGTGATAAATTTTTTAAAAGTGATTGACTTTTTTATTAATTGGTTTATAATATATTATGAAAGTTAAATCTTTCAGTATCTTAATAAATCGTAGACTGCAGACAAGTAGATTGTTAATCAACTGTTACAGAGAGTTCCCTGCCGGCTGAGATTGGGGCATAGTATTAATAATTGAAACCACTGTATGAGATTTTGACTATAGGGAATAGTCCTAAAATTAAGTGAATTAGTCCGCTACTACGGTGGCGGTTAGTTAAATAAGGTGGAACCGCGATAATATCGTCCTTATGTTTTTGCATTGGGACGTTTTTTGTTTTATTAAGTGACGTTACACTTTGTGTAGTGACGTTTGCCATGCAAGTGATGTTGAAAGAAATTTCAGTGAAATTTAAAATTAATTTTAAGGTGGAGGAATTATGCATTATTCGTACAAAACTAAGGGTACATGTAGTTTTCAAATTGATTTTGATATTGTAGATGGAAAAGTAAGTAATGTTAAGTTTTTGGGTGGCTGTAATGGCAATTTAAAGGGTATTTCAGCACTAGTTGAAGGTATGACGCCAGAGGAAGTAATAGCAAAGTGTAAGGATATAAAATGTGGCTTTAAAGCAACCTCTTGTCCTGACCAACTGGCTCTTGCATTAACCACCGCCTTGAGCGGTACAAATTAAGGAATAGTATGAGTTACGGAAAATTGGTAAGGGATAGAATAGTTGATATTATAATTGCTAATGGCGAAACACCTAAATATCATACTTTAAATGATAAGGAGTATTTAAAGGAATTGCATAAAAAGTTGCTAGAAGAGGCAAACGAATTTGTTGAAAACGATGACCCTGAGGAATTAGCCGATTTGCTGGAAGTGATATATGCAATAGCTAAGCATAAAAATATTGATTTGACGCAAGTAGAACAAATTAGAATAAAAAAGAGTGAAAAGCGTGGCGGTTTTGAAGATAGAATTTATCTTGAAACCGTTGAAGAATTAAAAAAATAAAATTTAAGGGAGAATAAAAAAATGGAAGAAAAAGATTTAGAAAAAGCAAAAGAATTACAACAAAAACAAGAAATGTATCGTCATAGTATGAGTCATATCTTAGCTAAGGCAATCAAAAGCATTTGGGGCGATGTAAAGTTGGCAATAGGACCTGCGATTGACAATGGTTTTTACTATGATATAGATATGGAACAATCTATTAAGCCAGAAGATTTTGGTAAGATTGAAGATAAAATGCGTGAAATTATATGCAATAATGAAGATTTTGTGCGTTTTGAATTAAGCAAGGAAGAAGCATTAGAAAAGTTTAAGGACAATCCTTATAAAGTAGAACTTATTAACGAACTACCAGAAGGCGAACTTATTACAATGTATCGCACTGGAGATGACTTCTACGATTTATGTCGTGGTCCGCACGTTGAAAATACTAAATTCTTGCGTGGTTTTGCATACAAAATTAATCGTGTAAGTGGTGCGTATTGGCGTGGTAGCGAAAAGAATAAGATGTTGCAACGTGTGTACGTTTATGGTTTCCTAGATAAAAATGACCTTAAAGCATACATTCATCAAATGGAAGAGGCATTAAAACGTGACCATAACAAGTTGGGTAGAGATTTAGGAATATTTACAACTGTTGACTATATTGGCCAAGGTTTACCTATTTTACTTCCAAAAGGTGCAAGAATTGTACAGCTATTACAACGTTTTGTTGAAGATGAGGAACAAAAACGTGGCTGGTTGCTAACCAAAACTCCATTTATGGCAAAGAGCGATTTATATAAGATTTCTGGTCACTGGGACCACTATAAAGATGGTATGTTTGTACTAGGCGATGAAAACAAGGATAAGGAAGTGTTTGCGCTACGTCCTATGACCTGTCCATTCCAATATCAAGCATACTTAAATCAACCAAGGTCTTATAAAGATTTACCACTACGTTATAACGAAACTTCTACACTATTTAGAAATGAAGAAAGTGGCGAAATGCACGGACTTATTCGTGTACGTCAATTTACAATTAGTGATGGCCACTTAATGTGTACTCCAGACCAACTAGAAGATGAATTTAAGCGTTGTTTGGAACTAGCAATTTATATGCTTAAAACACTTGGCTTATATGAAGATGCATCTTATCGTTTCTCTCAATGGGACCCTGATAATCGTGCTAAGTATATTGGTACTGACGAACAATGGGCTGAAGCGCAAGGTATTATGAAAAATATTCTTGATAAACTTGAAATTCCTTATCAAGTTGGTGTTGGCGAAGCGGCGTTCTATGGTCCAAAACTAGATATTCAAATCCGTAACGTTTGGGGCAAGGAAGATACTTTGATTACTATCCAAATTGACCAACTACTTGCTGAAAAATTTGGTATGGAATATACTGATAGTGATGGAACTAAAAAACATCCTTATATTATTCATCGTACAAGTATTGGTTGTTATGAGCGTACACTTGCATATCTAATTGAAAAGTATGCTGGTGCATTCCCAACTTGGTTATCACCAAATCAAGTTAAGGTAATTACTGTTAGCGAAAAGAATAATGATTATGCTGTTAAGGTGGCGGATGAATTAAGTAATTGCGGACTTCGTGTTGAAACTGACCTTGATAACGAAAGTGTTGGTAAGAAAATCCGCAATGCTGTGCTAGACAAAACTCCATATATCCTAGTATTAGGCGATAGGGAAATGGAAGAAGGTACTGTAGCAGTACGTAAACGTGGTAGTCAATATACAACTGCTATGACTTTTGATGCCTTTAAAGCGGAAATTTTAACAAATATTGCTACTAAAAGTTTGACAGTATAAAAATAATAAACATCAACGAGTTTAATCGTTGGTGTTTTTTAAAATAAGTAAAAAATTTTTGAAAACCCTATTGACAACTGGTAATCTCTAGATTATACTACCGATAATAAAACTTATTTTTTTAGGAGATAATTATGACAATACAAGAATTTATTCAACAGGCCACTGCTGAATTTGAGAAAAACGGCAGAAGCAGGCTTTTTATTGCTATGGAAAATAGAATTGTAAAAAGTGCAAAACCTATGCAAGCCTACTTTTTTGCAAGATATGCTAAAGGTGCTAGTGCTGAACGTTTGCAACCTATCGTATTAGACAATGGAACAATAGAAGAATGTTACTATTTTCAAAGATATGTAAATGGAGCAAATATTGTACCATTTGTAAAACGTGCTATTGAAGAAAGCGACACTTTAGTTATAGATAACTTTGTGCAATTGGCTAAGGAAACTGGCAAGTATGCAGAAATACAAGATATGTTGACCGAAATAAATTATACTAAACCTACAACTAATGGAAAATGTATTGATATCAATAATATAGTTGAAAATGCCAAAAAAGAATATGAACTTAATGGAGGGCGTACTGCAAAGTATAACAGATGTGAAAAAATTGCATTAAGTCAATACGAAATGTCTGCAAATGTATTGTTTGCACAATGTGTTCCAGGTGCTAATATTAGAGCATTTGAACATAATGCTTTATTAAGTGGAGACCCATTTAAAATGTTTTTCCTAGCCACTCAAGTAAAAGAATCAAATAAAAGATTAATGCTAGATGGCTTGGAATTATCTAAATTGGATTATGTTGCAATTGATAGAGAAAGCGAAGCAAGAAATAAACGTATGGAAGAAATAACAGACATTTTAACTAGAACTAAAGATTCTAGAGATATTAAAAGATTGAAAGATGAATATGAAATATTATCTACAAGATGCGAATATATATCTAAAATTAATGGTGATTACCTGCCAAGAGTAAAATATCTAGTTAAACAAGAAGAATTAAAGAAAGTGAGGAGATAATCCTCATTTTTTGGTGATAAATAAATTGATAAGTAATTAAAGACTTTTTATTATATAAACTTGACTTAACGTTATTTATATATTACAATAAAATAAAAGGATTGTATATGAAAATTTTTTTAAGTGATTTTGATGGAACTCTAGTAAGGCAAGATGTTTTAGATGTTGTTTGTGAAATAACCAATCATAGAAGAGAAAGTGAAATTTTAAATGAAGAAATTATAACAGGTAAAAAGACAGGGCTTGACAATCTTATTAAAAGAATTAATTTTTTAAAAGGGGTTTCTAAGCAACAAGTTTTTGATAAATTAAAAGAAAATGAGTATCTTATTAATGGTGCTGTTGAATTATTCCAATTTTTAAAAGCTAATAATTTTATAACAGTGTTACATACTGGGAATATAGAGTATGTGGCAGAATATTATAAGGAATTACTTGGTATTGATTACATAATATGCACTAAACCCTATACAAAAAATGATACGATAATTGGTATTGACAAAACTAGTTTTAATAACCCTAATTTTAAAATGGATGGATGTCTTGATATAATAAATAAACATAATATAAAACAAAATGATATTTATGCTATTGGAGATTCCATTGTAGATAAAAAGGTGTTTGATATTTCTGGACATACTATTGCAATAAACGCAAAGGGCGGAATAGAGGAGTATGCGGAATTTGTTATTAGAGAAAATACATTGCTAGATGCAATAGAATTTATTAAAAAGACACTTTAAAATTAAAGTGTTTTTTATTGTTTTAAAATATTCTTAATATAATTATTATTTTTTTGTTGTAAGGTTTGACAAAGAAAAACAACTTATATATAATAAAATATAAACGTAAAATTTAAGGGATTATAAAATGAAAGTTACAACAATACGAACTACTTGGGCAGAAAGCGAATTACAACAAAATACTCATATAATTACAATAAGTGATAAATGTATAATAGTTGATGCAGGGGCTAGTCTTGAAGATGTGATTAATGTGGTGGGAGATAATAAAGTAGAAGCCATACTTATTACTCATGCACATTTTGACCATATATCTAATATTGATGCTTATGAAATTGCATTTGGCTGTCCAATTTATATGAATGAACATAGTAAAAAGTTTTTACATGACCCCGTGCTTAATGTAAGTAAGTTTTTTGTGCACGAAATTATATTTGATGCTGAAAACATACACTATATTAAGGGCAAGGAAACGCTACATTTGGCAGGTATTGAGGTTAAAGCAATTTATACACCAGGTCATAGTGAAGATAGTATGTGTTTTTTGTGTATTGATAATAATGTTGAAGATAATGGCGAACAAATATTAGAAATGCTTAATAATAAGCAAGATATATCTCAAGTAGAACAACAAAAGGCGCTATTTACTGGCGACACATTTTTTGCACGCGCTGTTGGACGTACCGATTTAAAAACAGGTAATCCAAAACGTTTGGTTGTAAGTTTAAATCATTTACTAAAACTAGATTTTACCACCGCATATACTGGACATATGCGACAAACAACAAAGCAAGAGCAAGAACAAAACATTCCAACTTGGATAAAGTATATTAAAAACCAATTAATAAACAATAATGAAAATAAGCAATAAATATAAAATCCATAAATCATTTATGGAGTTTATTTTTATAAATTTTTAAAATTTTTGTAAAAAGGGTTGACATTTGGGTTGTGGTGTGCTAAAATATGGTTGTTTAAGTAGGAGTGCCACTTCTCACCCGGGAATATGTTTTGAGTGACCGAGGTTTTAAAAATTAATTATAATTTTTATTGAGTAGTGGGTTCTTTTACGTAAAGAAACCATTTTTTTATGGTACGGAGGTTTATTATAAAAGAGTCATTAAGAAACGAGCAAATCGTTGAAGCTCAAGTTCGTCTAATTGGACCACAAGGTGAACAATTAGGCATTGTTAGTGGTGCTGAAGCAAATGCTAAAGCACGTGAATATGGTCTAGACCTAGTGATGATTGCACCAGATGCTAAGCCACCAGTATGCAAGATTATGGATTATGGCAAGCACAAGTTTGACCAACTTAAGAAGTTGAAGGACCAAAAGAAGGCCCAAAAAACAGCTAAGTTAAAGGAAATGTCATTATCTATGACTATTGGTGACCACGATTTGCAAACTAAGGCAAATCAAGTTAGCAAATTTTTGCAAGATGGTAGTAAGGTTAAGGTCAATATTCGTATGAGCGGTCGTCAAATGGCACGTCCTCAACAAGGAATTGACATTATGACTAAATTTGCCGATATGTTAAAAGACTTGGGTTCTATGGATAAGAAACCAGAAGTTACTGGAAGAAATATCTTTATGTATTTGATACCTATTAAAAAATAAAAGAGGAGAAATATTATTATGCCAAAAATTAAAACAAGAAAAGCAGCTGCTAAGCGTTTTACTGTTAATTCTAACGGAACTATTAAGCACGCTCACTGCAACAAAAACCACATTCTAGCTAAGAAAACTAGAAAAAGAAAGAGATTTTTACGTGGAACAGGTTATGTTCACGCATCTGATGCTAAAAACGTAAAAGCAATGTTGGGACAAAAGTAGGAGGTAAGTTATGAGAATTAAGAGAAGTGTAAACGCTTTGAAGAAAAGAAGAGCGATTTTAAAACAAGCTAAGGGTTATCGTGGTGCTAAGAGCAAACTATATCGTGTTGCTCGTCAAGCAGTTATGAAATCTGGACAATATGCTTATGTTGGACGTAAATTGAAGAAAAGAGATATGCGTCGTTTATGGATTGTACGTATTAACGCTGGTTGCCGTGCTAATGGCTTAAGCTATAGCGTATTTATCAATGGCTTAAAGAACAAGAATATTGACCTTAACCGTAAGGTTTTGGCTGATATGGCTGTTAATGATGTTGCTAGTTTTAACCAACTATGTGACCTTGTTAAGTCTAAATAAGTATATTAGATAAATTTCGACAAAAGATACCACAAATCGCTTTGATTAGTGGTATTTTTTTGCTCTAAATTTAAAACTGGTATTTTATACTATAAAATGCGGGAATTTGCACTAAGTCACCGCAAGGAAATTATGTAATTATTATATGTAATTATTAAATGTTAAAATTAAGCACATTTATTAATTTACGTGAATATAATAAAAAATATAAAAAGGAGGAAAATTTAATGACTATTACTAGAAATACAGATATTATCCGTAAGGAAAATAGAGACTATATCAATATTACTACCAACAATAGATTGATTGCAAAACTATTAGAAAGTTCTGCTGAAGATATCTATGCTTTCCATATTCCATTTGGAACAATTGCTGATAAAAAGACAATTGAAGAAATGAAAGGTACATACTGGCTTCGTGTTCCAAATTCGGACAATATTAAATATGACGAAAATGTTAATGTAGTTACTTTAAATTAAGTTCGGGCAAATACCCGAATTTTTTAATATACTATTTTGATGTTTGTAAATATTTAATATTTTAATATTAAATTAAATAAACAAATATAAAAATATATTAAAATCTTTTGACAAATTTTGCAGATTAGTGGTATACTAAAAGTAATAATGGAATATCATGCAAGAATAAATTAATTGACTTGCAAAACAAAAGGGGTTTAAATATGAGCAAGATTAAAAAATTGTTGTTAAGTTCAGTGGTGGCAATTATAATGGCTATTGCTTTTGTAATAGGTCTAGTAGGATTAAAACAAGGCGATTTATCAAGTGGTGGCGGTACTAGTAACCACCTAACCGAAGTATCGTTTAACGAGATGTTTGATGTTAAACAATACACCCACGAAATAGGTACAGTAAAGGTAAAACAAGGTGGTTCAAATCTAAAATATGAATACACCCCAAATGTAACCAGCAGTAATAGTATTGCATATCAATACATATTTAATAACCCAATGAATGAGTTGATGGCAATTAACTTAAAAAGTATAGATACTACAGGAGTAACAGTAAGTTATGCCTATAGTGATACAAGATTAAAAGATATAACCAGTAGTAATTCGATATTTGAACCCCAAACTATAGCAAGCAAGGGAACAAAGTACTTTTATATAGTAGTAACCCCAGATAGTACAATCCCAACCAGTTTCCAAGCAAATGTAGTATGGTATCAAGGCAAAGCAGGAACGTTGACAATAACAAATACATCAAATAATACTACAACAACACAAGTTATAGTAAAGGGGCAAAGCGTTCCAGAACCAGCCACACCATCAGTAGATGAAGGATATGTATTTAGTGGTTGGTATTTAGATGAAGAATGTACAATACCAGCAGACTTTAACTCAATGCAAGGTTCAACCTTATATCCCAAAATAGAAGAAGAGGTAAGACTAGAGCCAAATCTACCAAGTGACTGGATTGCGTGGGATAGTAGTACTAGTAGTTATTATGTGACTACAGGAACATCAGAATTGCCTACAGATTTAGTAATCCCAGGAACATATAATGATGGAACACATGGTCAAGCAGATGTTACTTATATAGGTTATGAAGCATTTTTTATGCAAGAAGGAATACTATCTTTAGATTTAAGTAATTGTACAAGTTTAACAACAATAGGAGAAAATGCTTTTCAAAATTGTTTTAATTTAGTAAGTGTTAATTTCTCAAATTGTGTTAGTTTAAGTTCAATAGAATTTGGTGCTTTTTATTACGCTAGTAGTTTAAATAGTGTGGATTTGCAAGATTGTATTAGTTTAACAACAATAAAAGATAATACTTTTGGTGACTGTATATCTTTAAAAAGTATAGTGATACCAGAAAATGTAGTAAGTATAGGAGAGGATTTTGGCGCTTTCAATCATTGTTATAGTTTAGGTGTGGTATATAATTTATCAAGTTTAACAATAACAGCGGGCAGTAGTAGTAATGGTTATGTGGCATATTATGCCGTAGTGGTAAAAACAAGTTTGGATAATAGTGATATAGAAACAATTAATGGAGTAACCTATTATAAGGAAAGTAGCACAAGTTATATTGCCTTAGGATTGGCGGATACAAGTTTAACTAGCATAACCTTACACGCTAATACAACTATTATTAGACAATATGCATTTTATGAGAATGGAAATTTAGAAAATGTAGATTTAACTAATTGTACAAATTTAACAAATATAGGGATTTGTGCGTTTTCGTATAATTATAAATTATCAAGTATAGTAATACCTGCTACAGTAAATAATATAGAATCCTATGCATTTGAAAGTTGTTTTGCTTTAGGTATAGTATATAATTTATCAAGTTTAGATATAACAGTAGGAAGTGAAGATAATGGTTATGTAGCACGTTATGCTTATGTAGTAAAAACAAGTTTGGATAATAGTGATATAGAAATTATAGATGGAGTAATATATTATAAAGAAAGTAGTATAAGTTATATTGCTTTAGGATTGGCAGATATAAATTTAACTAGTATAACATTACACCCTAATACAACAGTTATTAAACAATTTATTTTTTATGAAAATGGATGTTTAGAAAGTGTAGATTTAAGTAATTGTACCAAATTAAAAACAATAGGAGAATGTGCTTTTTCATTTTGTTATGCTTTATTAAGTGTGGATTTAACTAATTGTACAAGTTTAACCACAATAGGAGAGGATGCATTCGAAAATTGTGTTAGTTTAACTATAAGTTTAAGTAATTGCACTAGTTTAACAACAATAGGTGATGGTGCTTTCTTTCAATGTATGACTTTAACTAATGTAGATTTAACCAATTGTACCCAATTAACCACAATAGGAGAATCTGCTTTCAGTAGTTGTGAAAGTTTAGAAATATTAGATTTAAGTAATTGTACCAGTTTAGAAACAATAGGAGAATATGCTTTTTCGTATTGTTATAATTTATTAAGTGCAAATTTAAGCAACTGTACAAGTTTAACAACAATAAGTGATGGAACTTTCTATGAATGTAGCAGTTTGTCTAGTGTAACGCTTCCAAATAGTTTAGAAATAATAGGCGCAAATTCATTCCGTTATTGTAGCAGTTTGACAACTATAACAATTCCTGCAAGTGTTAAGAATATAGGTACATATGCATTCGGTAGCTCAGGATTAACTAGTGCTACATTTAAACAAACTAGTGGGTGGTATAGAACAGATGGTGGTATTTCCAATTATGTAACAGTTAGCAACTCTAATACTGCGGCAACCTATTTAAAGTCAACATACAACTATAATTTCTGGTATAATACTAATGCGGGTGGTAGTTCTAGCGAATATCAATAAAACTAATAAAAAAGGAAGTGGAGAAATCTGCTTTCTTTTTTGTTTGGAAGGAATGTGGTTTGAAGGATAAAATAGTAGAGGGCGGTGACAAAAAGTGGCAATATAGGTTAAAATATCTTAAATTAGGTTTTTCAACCTTAATAAAGTGGTAGTATTTATTTGCAAAAGATTTAATATTGTGATATAATAAAGGTGATAACTTTAATAATAAGGTTAATTTTTAGGGTGCTAGGTGATAGCACTAATATTTTATAAATTTGGGACAAGTTATGATTTTTTCAATATTTGAATATGACCTAACTATGGGCGAAATGATTTTATTGTTGCTTGCGATAACATTGGTGTTTATGTTATCGTTAGCTTTGCATGAGTGGGCGCACGGCTTTGTTGCCTACAAGCAAGGTGATAACACTCCTAAAGCTGCGGGTAGATTAACACTTAATCCATTATCGCACATTGATAGTTTGGGTTTTATAATGTTTTTGTGTATTGGGGTTGGTTGGGCAAAACCTGTGCCAGTTAATCCTAACAACTTTAAAAAATATCGCTCAGGAATAGCTAAAGTGTCTATTGCGGGCGTATTGATGAATTTTATTTTATGTATAATAGGTAGTTTGCTATTTGTATTTACCTTAAATCATCTTGGAGATGGCTCTGATTTATTAGTATTAATTTCATTCTGGTTGATGTGGACTAATGCCTACTTAATGATATTTAACCTTATACCAATCTATCCGCTAGATGGCTTTAATTTTATTAGTTCATTTATGCGTGGGGATAACAAGTTTGTACAATGGAATATCCGTAATGCAGGAAAAGTGTTTATGTATATTATTTTGATTGACCTATTTGTTGATTTATTCTTTGGTATATCGGTTATTGGCTACTTTTTGTCTACTGTAGCGGGCTGGATATGTGAGCCATTGTGTAAACTATGGCAGTTGATGTTTTAGGGGTGAATATGTCGGAAGAACTTATGGATAAAAATATTGAACCTGAAGTTGATTTGGTTAACCTAGAGGACGATAATGTAATTAAATACAAAATGCAGGACTTTGAGGGACCTTTAGACTTGTTGGTTCATTTAGTTAAGGAAAAGAAAAAAGATATTATGGAAATATCGCTTTCGGAAATTACTGACCAGTATGTAGCATACGTTAGAAAGTTTAAGGAAGTGGATATGGATATTGCTACTGACTTTTTGGTGCTTGCTTCTAAACTTTTGGCTATTAAATCAGCGAAATTATTGCCAGTAGAACAACTTGATGATGAGGATATTGAAGTGCTTGACCAGGAAATGGAAATTAAGTTGATGGCTAAGGAATATGAACTATTTAAAGAGGCGGGTCAAAATTTGCATAATATTGAAAATGTTGACCGATTTTATAAAGCTCCTGATAAATCTGTTGGCGATAGCAGAATTGTATTTAATCAATTTAATCTTGATAAGATGCTAGATGCCTTTGCTCGTATATTAATACGTGTAGAGGATAAAGAAAATCCAGCACCTGAAAAGAAAATTAATCGTGACCGCTGGACTGTGGCGGAAAAACTAGATTTTTTAAAGGGCGTATTAAAGGAAAATAACGAAATCTCATTTTATAGTTTATTTGACGAAAACTATTCTAAATTGGAAATTATTACAGTGTTTTTAGCGGTGCTGGAACTATTAAAGTTTCAATATGCTGAAGTTATCCAGTCTGATGAATATGATAATATAACAATTAGGGCTAAAAATATTGAGGATAAGGACCAAATGCGTCAAAATATTGAGGAATTAACACATTAAATATAAACAAGGGGATTAAGTAGGGAATTTTCAACCCTAAAATAAAGGAGAAAATAATGAAAATTGCAGATATTGCACGTATAATTGAAGCAGTGGTATTTGTGTCGGGCGATGGCGTGGATAAAGATGAATTTAAGCGCATTTATGACCTTTCGGATAAGGAACTTAATAAATGCTTAGACATATTAAAGGAAAAATACAACGAAGATAGTGGTATTAATATAATTATGTATAAGAACAAAATACAATTATGTTCTAACCCTGCACTTGCTGACAAGGTGGCTGAAATTTTAAATCCTATTCGTGAACGTAGTTTGACCAAATCAGCATTGGAAACTATTGCTATTATTGCCTATAAGCAACCTATTACTCGTGCCGAAATTGAACATATTAGAGGAACTAGCTCGGACTATGCTATGCAACTACTTCAAAGCAATAATTTGATTGAAGTAGTGGGTCGTAAGGATACTGTAGGTAAGCCATTACTTTATGGTACTACTGAAAACTTTTTAAAGCGCTTTGAACTTGAAAGTATTGACGCCTTGCCTAACCATAAGGAATTACTAGACCGTATACGTGTTATCCATAGCGAAGGCGATAGTTTGTATCGTGAATTTGACATTCCTGAGGAAGCAAATGAAAGCAAAAGTGAACCTGCTGAAACCTTAGATGATGCACAAGTGGAAGAAAGTATTTTAAGCGAAGAAATTGTACCTGTAGAGCCAGAAAAAGTTGAGGAAACACCTACAAAAGCGTCTTGGCGTGATAAAATGCGTGCTAAAATGAGTGAAAATGCTGATAATTATGATAACTTGGATAGCGTGCTTAAAAAAATAAAAAATAATTAAAGGACTATTAATAATGGGAATATTTGGAAATTTTTTTAAAAGAATTAAATATGCTTTTACAAAAAACGAACTTAACGATGATTTTTATGATGAACTAGAACAAACCTTGATTAGTTCGGATATGGGAGTTATGACCAGTGAGGAAATTATCGATGAGTTTAAGGATACTGTAAAGCAAAGAATGATTAAGGATACCGAAAACGCACAAAAAGTTTTGCGTGAAATTTTGGTAAATAAACTAAAGTTTGATGAACTTCAATTTGAATATCCAATGATTATTACTGTTGTGGGTGTTAATGGCGTAGGCAAGACCACTAGCATTGCAAAAATGGCTAATTATTTTAGCAAACTTAAAAAGAATGTTATGCTTGTTGCAGGAGATACCTTTAGAGCTGCTGCTACCGAACAATTAGATGAATGGGCAACACGACTTAAACTAAAAATTGTTAAGCAAGGTGAAGGCGCGGATAGCGCTAGCGTAGTATTTGACGGAATTTCATCAATGAAAGCAAAAAAAGCAGACGTCTTGATAGTTGATACCGCAGGTCGCTTGCATACAAAAGTTAATCTTATGAAAGAATTGGAAAAAATTAACAATGTGGCTAAGCGTGAATATCCTGAAGCAAAACATATCAACCTTATAGTGCTAGATGCAAGCATTGGTCAAAATTCGTTGGCTCAAGTAGAGGCCTTTAAGCAAAGCGTTGATATTGATGGCATTATATTAACCAAACTTGATGGAACTGCTAAGGGCGGAGTTGCTTATCCTATAGTTAAGGAACTAGAAGTGCCTATTGTATTTACTGGCTTTGGCGAAACTATAAATGATTTGACTAAGTTTAATGTGGAAGAATTTGTAGATAAAATTTTAATGTAAAATAGTAAAAACAAGCGTAAAATTTAGTGTTTACGCTTGTTTTATAGATTATAAAAATCCTTATATATTTTTTGACCAGACTGAATTTTTTTAATATAATTGTCAGTTTCCTTGTAAGGTATATTATATAACGATATTTGGTCGTAGGAATAACGTTGGTCCTTTAGCCAACTACGTACAACCGTTTCGCCAGCATTGTAGGCAGCAATCGAGGTGTAAATACTATCAAATCGGTTAAAAAGATAGTCAAGATACATTGCTCCTATGTATAAATTGTCGCTAGGGTTATATAAGTCAAAGTTACTATAATTAAGGTTGTTTTTAACACAAATATATTCGGCAGTCGAAGGTAATACTTGGGTTAACCCTATGGCTCCAGCGCTAGATTTAGCATTAGGATTAAAACTACTTTCAGCATTAATTAAGGCGTAAAATAAAGGTTTTGGAATATCAAATTTGTCACACACAGCATTGATTTGAGAAGAGTATTTTACAGGATAACAAAAAGTTATACTGCAATTATACATTGCAATACCCACAATTAATATATATAACACAATCAATATGCTTGCGCTAATTTTTTGCATATTTTAGTTTACGCTAAAACTATAATAAATATTTTATAAACACTAAAATAAGTACTAGTAATATTAAAAGAAATTTAATTTAATATTGCTTTTTTTAGTTAGATATGTTAATATATATTTATGGAAAAAATTGTATTTGCAAAAGATGATGAGGCTTATTCAACTTCACGTGGGCGATGGTGTAAATATTTTTTTAATCAAAACCATCAAGATGGTCTAGTGGTAATAGGTGAAACTGATGATTACTTTTATTTTACTTTGTCGCTTAAAGATGGGGTTTTAAAAGATGAATACTGCATTACTATTAGTCAAGATAGTGCAATTTATAATCCATTAAGTAAGGTTTTAAAGGGCTTTAAACTAATAGATGTATTTGAGGAAGGTACGCCTGAAAGAAAAAGTTTAAAATTGCAAAAACATAATAAGGATATCCAAATAGTTTTTAGTTTAACTAGTGAGGAAAGGGTATTTTACACTATCGAATTTGCTAATTTGCGTAGATTAGGCGATACACGCTTTAAAGATGTTGTTTTAGATAATAAAAATAAGCAATTTGATGTAGAGGCAGAAAGAGAATTTAGATATAAGTTTAAGGTAAGACTTCATAATTTGTTAGATGACTTGGAATTATTGTATAATGATATAAAATATAATCAAGCATATCAAATTTAATAAAGGAGAAAGTATGAGATTAATTAATTTTAAGTTTATAAAAAGTGCTAGTAAGCCAAGCGAGTTTATTGTAGATGAACTTCCACAAGTGGCTATAGTTGGTCGCAGTAATGTGGGCAAAAGCAGTCTTATTAATATGCTAGCAAATAATAAAAAGATGGCTAAAACTTCAAGCACGCCAGGTAGAACTCGTTTGGTTAACTATTTTGATATTGATGGGAAAGTGTATTTGGTGGACTTGCCAGGATATGGATTTGCTCAAGCCAGTAAATCAATTAAACAAGAGTGGGACAGAGTGTTAGATGATTATTTTAATAATACACACAATTTAAAATTAGTGTTGTTGTTAATTGATAGTCGTCATCTACCTAGCGAACTAGATATAATGATGCTAAACTATTTAGTAGAACTAAATATCCCTTACCAAATAGTGTTAACTAAGGCGGATAAACTGTCACGCAGTCAGTTAAATAAAAATATAACAGATATTTCTAATCATATTAGGCATAACAAAAGTATGTTTATAGCAACTAGTGCGGACAAAAAGCAAGGTGCAGAACAAATTGCTACCGCTATTGAAAAAGCGATAAATGAAGAAAATATTTAAACATTTAAAGTAGTTTAATCTACTTTTTTTGTTTTTGTAATACATTATATATAAAAATTTTTTAAATTTTATTTTGTGTATTGACAAGGTGTAGGTCGTATGATATAATGCGGATACTTTTAAGGGAGGTAAGTATGCCAAGAGATTATTTAAGTAGTTTAAGTTTTAATGATATGAGCGTGTTTATTAAACGTATGATGGGCAAGAAGTTTGATACCAACCTTGTGATTAGAATCAAAAATATTAGCACTTCATCAACAATGAACGAAATTGATTTTGAAGTTATGGTTAGTAATGGGGTATATGCGAGAGGTCTTGCATATTTTACTCAATTTGGTTGCACAATGGAAATTAGTCACGGTAAAAACAAAGATGTTAAAAATTACGATAAAGAATGGGCTTATTTCGTATATCAAGTACTAAAAAAGAAAGATGAATTTGGCTTTGATGATTATAAACTTAGCAGTTGCTATAAGGCCGAATATAACGAAAATCTTGTAAAAATTAGAGACAAAAAACGTGCAGAAGCAGAACTTGAATGCGAACAAAATATGTTAAAATAAAAATAGAGGTTGAATATCTCTATTTTTTTAATAAAAGCAATAATAACACGCACTATACCCCTTATTTATTGCTTGTTTTACTGTTAAAGTTATATATATATTTTTTGCGTGCGAACAATCAAACTTGTGATATCTTGTTCCATATTTTGTTATATAAACCATGGGGGAATGGTCGGGCTCAATATCTTTATCTGGTTCGTATGAATTGTTGTAGGAGTTGTTGTTGGTTGTTTTATATCTTGTTTCTGGACCACAAGCGCAACACATTATTGCAACTATTAAAATAAGTATTGTTCCAACAATCTTTTTTTTCATAATAACACCTCGAATTTATCTATATTATATCCGCAAAATATACGGAAGTCAATAGAAATTCCATAGGTTTTACGGATTTAATGCATAAAATCGTAAAATTTACGACAATATATAATATATGATAGAAGCAAAATTTAAAGAAAGATTAAAAGAACTTAGAAAGCAGAATAAATTAACACAAAAAGTTTTAGGTATGGAAGCAAATGTGTCAGAAGATTGTATATCAGATTGGGAACGAGGTAAAAGTGAGCCAAGTTTACAAGACCTTATTAATTTGGCGGTTACATTAAATACAACTATAGATTATTTAGTGGGTAAAGATGAAATTGAAAAGTAAAAAAGCGGAAAGTATTCCGCTTTATTTTTTTAGTTATCTATTATTATTTGGGTTAGAACTTTGTGGTGCTACTGCAGTAGGGAATAGTGGCAATTCAAACGCTCCTGGGCAAACTGCATCGCCTGTAAATGGTGTGCAAGGTGGAATTGCTGTATAACCATAAGATGGAATAATTACATCAACATCAGCAACAACTTTTAGTATTAGCGTTACACAAAGAGTAACAGTAAATACGCCATCTTCGCCAGCGGTTGAACCTATAGTAGATGAAATATTAGCAAAAGCAATAACATTTATAGGAACGATTGATGGTTGTGGTACATACATAATTACATCTTGACTAATTGTAATGGTTGCAGTTCCTGTACCTGCCACGCCATTTGCGTCAGTGTAGGTTACCACTACGGGAACATTGATATCTGCCTGAACTCGTGCAAAATTTGGTCGGTCATCAAAGCGTGTGATAATTAAATTGCTGACTTGCGCAGGTGCAGTGGTACTATATGCACTTATGTAAGTTAACGGAAAAGCGGGATTTGCTGGATTAAAATTAGTAACTGTTAATCTATAATTTTCAAGTTGTGCTTGATACATACAAGCATCAAATACTTTAGTTACTTGTACAGCAATTCGCTCACACAATCCGTTTAATGGGTTATTTGTACTTCCTGGGAAGATACCAGGTCGACTGTCAGTATAAAAAGACATTATTTACCTCCTAAAATCTATATTGTATTGTATGCCTATATTTTTTTATTTGTGAATTTTAATTTTAAATAGATAGATACTTGAAAAAGATTTAATTATTTGCTATAATAATATTATGAAAATTTATTCTATATCCGATTTACACCTAGATATTAACAATACCAAACCTATGAGTGTGTTTGGTCCTGTTTGGCATAACTATATTGAGGAGATAGTAAACGACTGGAACGAAAAAGTAAATGATGATGACGTTGTGGTACTAGCGGGCGATTTTAGTTGGGCAATGAAGCTAGATGAAGTGGTGGCGGATTTAAAGTGGCTAGATAGTTTAAAGGGCATTAAAATTTTAATACGTGGCAACCACGACTATTGGTGGAAAAGTCCTAAGGCAATACGTGAAATTCTGCCTAAAAACACGTATGTTTTGCAAAATGATGCTGTAAAGCTAGGCGATTATATATTTTGTGGCAATCGTGGTTGGCAAATCCCTGAAGGGCAATATAATACCGATGAAGACCAAAAAATTTATGCACGTGAAGTGTGTAGGTTGGAATTGTCTCTAGAAAGTGCTAAAAAGTTGCAAACGGCGGATGAAAAAATAATATTTATTACACATTACCCACCATTTAATACTAAGCGAGAACCAAGCCAGTTTACCGAGATGCTAGAAAAATATGGTGTGCATAAGGTTATATTTGGGCATCTGCACGGCTATATTCACCCTAAAATGTATGTTAACGATATAAATGGGATTAAGTACTATTTAACCAGTTGTGATGCACTTAAAAACAAATTGATTGAGATTGAATAAATAATAATTTCACGATTAAAAGTCGTGGAATTTTTTATATATTAAATATTTTACAAATTTTTACAAATCCATTGACAAAAGGTGATGGATATGCTATTATACTAAACGTAGTACCACGTTGAACAGGTTTTAAATGAATAATTTAGGTTGTTCTACCTTAAAAGTGAGTCTTCGAAATATTTATAGGAGGTAACTAATATGTACGCAATAGCACTTATCGCTGGTAAGCAATATAAGGTTAGTGTTGGTGATGTAGTAAGAGTTGACCGTTTGGAAAATGAAATTGGTTCAAACGTTGAATTCCCAGTTCTTATGACAGCTAACGAAGGAAACATTGTTGCTGGTAGTCCAGTTGTTAAAGATGTTGTGGTTAAAGCAAAAGTTCAATCACACACTTTGGGTAATAAAATTGTTGTGTTCAAGTACAAAGCTAAGAAAAACGAGCGTAAGAAAAGAGGACACAGACAAGCATATACTAACATTGTAATTGAAAGTATAGGTTAATTGTATGATTAAAATCATTATTGAAAGGGAAGATGACGATAGAATCAAGTCTATCAGTAGTACAGGTCATTCGGGTTATGCTGAAAGCGGAAGCGACATTGTATGCGCTAGCGTATCGGTATTGCTTCAAAATGCGCAAAAGACTTTTGAAGATATTTTAAACATTAATACATTTTATGTAGTTAATGAAAATAAACCAAGTTTGTCAATTACTTTACCAAAACTTAGTGGTGAGGATTTAAAAATGGCAGACCTTATAATGAAATCTACTGTAAACGGACTATATGATTTGGCGGATACCTTTCCAAAGTATATTAATATAAAGGAGAAACGAAAATGAAAATATTAGTTCAATTGTTCGCCCACAAGAAGGGTGGCGGTAGCACTAAGAACGGTAGAGATAGTAATAGTAAACGTCTTGGTGTGAAACGTGCTGATGGTCAATTCGTATTGGCTGGTAACATTATCGTTCGCCAAAGAGGAACAAGAATTTATCCAGGTGCAAATGTAGGTTTGGGTAAGGATTATACATTGTTTGCTTTAACAGATGGAGTTGTTAAATTTGGTCGTGACGGTCGTGGTAGAAAGTGCGTTAGCATTCAACCAAAAATCTAATTTGGCTAAAACAACATTGTTGGTTTAGTATATGTACAAAAGATAAATTACATATATACTAGCGAAATTGAAATACAAAAGAAAAACTAAAGATAAAAACCACCTTGAAATATAGGTGGTTTTTTTTGTATATAGTATTGAAAAAGAGATGTTTTTGTGGTAATATATAATTTATAAGAAACAAATTTTAAAAATTTTTGTAAAAATTTAGGAAAAGTAGTTTTATTGTGGTATTAGGTAATTAAGAAGATAAACAAATTAAAAGGTGCAAATGATAAATAAAGGATTTAGCCAAGCATTCTTGGACGAGTTGATAGCCAAAAATGATATTGTGTCCGTTATGTCCAAATATATTACATTGACTAGGCGTGGTGGAAACTACTGGGCGTGTTGTCCATTTCATATGGAAAAGACGCCGTCAATGTCAATTAAGGAAGACGGGCAGTTTTTTAAGTGCTTTGGTTGCGGTGAGGGCGGAAATGTTATTACCTTTGTACGCAAGATTGAAGATGTGGATTTTGTAAAGGCAGTTGAAATTTTGGCTAAAAATGCTGGGATGCAAATGCCAGAATATCAAGATAGCGATGAAATGCGTAAGAAAAAGCAAGCACGTGATAGAATTTTATCAGTATTAAAGGCAACTAGTGAGTTTTATATTAGCAATCTAAACAAGATTGAGGCAAATAAGCATATTGACTATATTCGCAAACGTGGACTTAGCGATGAAATGGTAACTAAATTTAAAATTGGTGCTTCTACTGATTTTTATAGTTTGATTAAGCATTTGCGTGGGCTTGGTTTTACCGAAAAGGAAATGATAGATAGCGGTGTTGCGGGCAAAAATGACGAAAATGGAAGTTTGTATGACTTTTATGGGACAAGACTGATATTCCCTATAATTAATGGACTTGGTGAAGTGGTTGGCTTTAGTGGCCGAGACCTAAGCAACGACCCTCAACGAGCAAAATATAAAAACACGCCTCAAACCTTAGTATTTAACAAAAGTAATTTGATATATGGTTATCATTTTTTAAGAGAACTTAAAAAACAAAAGATGTTAGATAGTATTTTATTGGTGGAAGGGCAGATGGACGTAATTGCTTGCCATCAAGCAGGGGTTAATAGTGCCATAGGCGTTATGGGAACTGCACTTACTGCTAATCACGCAAGAGATTTAAGATATTTAACCAACGATATTATAGTTTGTCTTGATGGTGACAAGGCGGGCGAGGGTGCAACTTATAAAGCGCTGGAAATATTAAAACAGGCGGGTATGAACGTGAAAGTGGTACGTTTAACCAAGGCAAAAGACCCTGATGAATACATTAAAAAGTTTGGTACTGAAGCATTTATTGATGAACTATTTAAAGCGGGCGATTATATGGAATTTATATTGCTAGATTTGGCAAAAAAATACGATATATCTAATCGTGCTGATAGAAACAAATATATAAATGACGCTATTGATTATTTATCAAGGTTATCTACCTCCTATGAGCAAGAAATATATTTGCCTGTATTAAAAGAAGTGGTTAAAGTGCCTATTGAAACCTTGCGAAACTCCTTGCACGGAGCAAGAGAACAGTATTCAAAAACTGAAACTGAGGAAGATATAGAATTAAAAACTAATGCCTATGAACCTATTGCAAAGATTTGCATTTTGGCTAGTTTGTTGTATGGAAAAACCTCTCAAACCTTAAATTATGAGGACTTGTTTGATGAAAAAGATGAATATGGACAGGTTTTTGCTTATATTTTAGATAAAATTAGCAATAATCAAGATATAAATATTTCAACTATATATTCAAGTTTTGATATTGAAAAGGATAGCGTATGGGACAAGGTTATTAATTATAACTTTCCTGATGAACAAGTGTTTTATAAATATTTAAGAGATTGTGAATATCGCCTAAGAATTAATAAATTTACTAAGGCAAAACAACAACTTAAATCAAAGCTAAGCTTATCTATGAATTTAGATGAAAAATATGATTGTTTGGCTAGACTAGAACTTTTAGATGACCAAATAGCAAAAATGGAAAAGGAAATAAAATGATACAAATAGATACAAGTGATATTTTATATAAAACCTTGCAAAAATTAGGCGAGGAAGATGTAGATAATAAATATTTATATTTTGCCGGCGAAGGTATAGCAACTTTAAAAGACTTTAATAATTATTTGCAATCTCAGTTAGGTATGGATTATGTGGGTGAGTTTGATGAAAATTGTTTTGAGGAAGTGGTGGACTATTATACAGATTTGAAACTACACAAAGCACCTCCTAAAAGTCAATTAAATAAGTTATTAAAGAAATATAAAGAAAATCCTAACGCAGAACTTAAGGCAGATATAATAAATTCGCAATTAAAGGAAGTGCTGTTAATAGCGTGCGCTTATAAATTATGTCATACAGAAATAAATTTAGGCGATTTAGTTCAAATATGCAATTTGGGACTAATTAATGCGGTTGACAAATATAATATTAATTCAAAATTGGCTTTTGAAACCTACTTGAATTACTGGATATTAGATGCAATAAATAAAGAATTTACACAAGGAGAAAAAAATGAATAAAAGTTTAAAAGAAATTGTAACAACAATATTGGACGCAATTCATAAAAAGGGACAAGATAGCATTAAGGAAGATGTTTTATGTATGAAACTTGACTCACATAATTTAACAGTGGAGCAAGTGGAAGAAGTTAAGCAAGAATTAATTAAACAAGGCATCAAAATAATAGATGAAATTCCAGATAATATTATTGATGACAAGGAGTTTGATGACATTGTTAGCCAAGTAAATGTTAACGACCCTGTTAAAATGTATTTAAAGGATATTGGTCGTTTACCTTTGCTTACTGCCGAAGAGGAACGTGAATTAAGCAAAACCTTGCAAGAAGGTGGCGAAAAAGCAGCGTATGCTCGTAACCGTTTGATTGAAAGTAACTTGCGTTTAGTGGTTAGTATTGCTAAACGTTATCAAAACAAGTATAATATGCAATTTTTGGACCTTATTCAAGAAGGTAATTTAGGTCTTAGCCGTGCGGTTGAAAAGTTTGACTACACTAAGGGTTACAAATTTTCTACTTATGGTACTTGGTGGATTCGTCAAAGTATTACTCGTGCTATTTCTGATCAAGCGCACACAATTCGTATTCCAGTGCATATGGTAGAAACTATTTCTCGTCAACGTCGTGCCGAACGTGAGTTGACACAAGAACTAGGTCGTGAACCAAGTTTGGAAGAAATTGCTGAAAGATTAGGCACTACTGTTCAAAAAGTTGCTGAAATTCAACGTATTTCACAAGACCCAATTTCGCTAGAAAGTAAAATTGGTCACGAGGAAGATAGTAAGGTGGGCGATTTGGTAGTAGATGAAACTGCCTTATCTCCACACGATGTAGCAATGCAAAATATGTTAAAGCAACAACTTATGAGTGTGCTAGAAACTTTAACACCAAGAGAACAAAAAGTTATTCGTCTTCGTTATGGATTGGACGATTCGCACCCTCGTACATTGGAAGAAGTTGGTCGTGAATTTAGCGTTACACGTGAACGTATCCGTCAAATTGAAGCCAAGGCCTTGCGTAAACTTCGTCAACCTTCAAAATTAAAGAAATTATTAGTAGATGAAGATGATGATAAGGATAAGGGAACATTGTGGGGTAGACGTATTTAGTGTTTGAACTAAATGTATTGCAAAAAATAAAACTTAAAAGGATAAATATATGAAAAATATTTTAAAAATTCAAGAATTGGAAGCAAAAATTAAATCTTTGGGTCAAAATAGTGAAAAAAGTGCTGAAAATCAATTGTATGACCGCCTTAAAGAAAGCAGAAAGGTCTTGTTAGATAGTTTTAATACAATTGATAAAAATGCTGAAACTTTGGCAAAGCAATTTAATCAAATTGCTAAAAAATATGAACAATTAAATGCAAAATCTGAAATTACAGCTAAACAAAAACCAGAAATGATGGGTGTTAGTAATATCGGTGCTTTAGTGGAAGATGCTAATTATTTGACTAGTGAACTAGCAAAATTAGAACAAAAAATGCGTGAACTTAATAAAAATATTAATGATAACTTAGCACAATATAACAGAGCGTATGCTGAATTAAAAGATGTTACTATTAAAATGACCTCAATGAAGAAGACTTTAGATGTGCAAAAAGCAAACGTATTGCCAAAAATTCAAGAATTAGAAGAAGAAATTAAAAAGTTAGAACCAAAAGCAGACAAGGAATTGTATGCTAAATACAAGTCTATGCGTGCTGATAAAATTTTCCCAGTATTTGTGCATTTGTCAGGTAATCGTTGTGGCAACAATCGTTGTAGATTGGAGCAATCACTCAGTTTTATTGAAAATTTGAAAAAATCACGTATGTTGCCTTGTGAAAACTGTCGAAGTATTATTATAATTGATGATTAATAAGCGAAACTTTTAAAAGTTAAATATATAAAAAATTGTTGAGAGAACATCTCAACTTTTTATTATATAAATTTTAATTAGGGTTATTGACAATTAATCAATTTATGATATAATGAGCAAAAAGTAAGGAGTTAATAATGCAAAGGGCTAGAGAAGGTGTAGTAGGCAATACTAAAATACAAATAATTGAAGAAAAAAACAGATTTGGTAAGGACGTATATAAAGTGTTTTCTAAACAAAAGCACAAAAATATACATATACAAAGCGTTTATACTGAAAGAAGCAGTACTGCAGAAGATTTGGAGAATAAAACCTTTAAAAATATCAACTTTTTTATTGAAATAAAAGTATTTTCCAAGCAATCAAAAAATTCTAAATGTTATCAAATAAATGCGGGTAATTTAAGTACAAAATACAATAAAATTAGTAGGTTGTTTCACAATGATTGCTTAGAAGTTTTACCTAATAGTGAAGAATATGAAAACTTAAAACAATTATTAAAATTGATTGAACAATATTTTGATTATTACACAATACGATTTATTGAAAGTGCTGTAAAAATAGTTGAAAACAAGAAAACTATTGACACTACACCACAATTTGTAATAGACACTACTTACCTTGTAAAATCAACAGTTGATTTGCAAGAAATGAATTAAAAAAGCACTCAAATTAACAAGAGTGTTTTTTTTAAGTTTTAGATTCCATAAAACTTTTTATATAACTTTTTGTGACAGTCTTCAAAACCTTCAAGATAAAAACTTAGATAATCGTTTACGTGTTCTACAGTTTTAGTATCTTTTAAATATATTAATTTAGCAATATAAATATAATCTTTTTCTTTAATTCGGCCTAATTTTAATTTTATAACGTCCATAAGATTTTCTTGAGCAACTGTATTACGAGAGGTTGCAAGAATAATGCAAGTACGTAACAAATCCTCTCTAGAAGTATATGTAGCATAAAGGTTTAAGTCATGAAATAAACTATGGCGAAAATCTTGTCCGTATTTATCTTTATGAGATTTAGAAGTTTGAACACTAGTATTTAACAAACGTTTAATATAACGACTTTCGTTATTAACTTTTAACAAGTTTTCATTAATACGATTGCGAATAAAACTTTCTCTTGGTACAAATTCGTTCATTAACAGTCTCCTTTTAATCAAAATGCTGGTATATTGTAACATATATTTTAAATTTGTCAATACCATTTTGCAAAAAATAATAGGGTTTATAGTTTAGTTATTAAATAGTATAAAATATATGTACAATTTTAAATTTGTATATTGACAAATGTGGCATTTATGGTATAATTGCCATAGATAAAAGGTGTAGGAGAGTGTATGGGACAATATATAGTTAATTTATTTCAAGATATGACACTACTAACAGCGGTATTGCTAGGTGCGGGCTTTATATTGTGCGTGGTGGAAGTGTTTGTGCCAAAAGTGGGTTTATCGGGCTTGTTAGGTTTAGCATTACTTGGTACCGGCTTAAGTTCTTATTACATTGATGGCTTTAAGGTGTCACAACTGATTAGTTTGCTTTCAATTATTGCCTTAATACTTACCTTGTTTATTATGATAGAATTGATTTTGGAAAGCAAAGGCGTTATTAAAAATCCTAACAGATACAAATTTCGTACATATAATATTGCGATTAGCATATATGACTTGGTTGGCAAAAGAGGTAAAGCAATTACCAATATTGACCTGGGAGGAACGGTTGAGGTAGCAGGCAAACTATATTATGCCACCACTTCTACAACAATATTGGCGGGACAATTTGTACAAATTATAGGCGTTAATAACAACGCTTTGATAGTAAAAGGAGAATAGATTATGAATAGTTTATTAGCATTACCTGTAGGGGCTTGGATAGCCATTGTTATTGCCTTAGTGCTATTGGTTGCATTAATGGTTGTAATATTTATAATGGTGCCAATGCAAACTTGGTTTAGGGCTTTGATGTCAGGCGCTCATATCAGTATGTTTAGATTGGTTGGTATGAAAATGCGTAAGGTTGATTACAAAAAGATTGTTAATCAATATATTTTAGCGCGCAAGGCAGGTATTAAAATTTATGATAGCGAAATTGAAACTCACCTTATGGCAGGTGGCGACATTGAAAAAGTTATAGATGCGCTTATTGCAGCACACAGTGCAAAACTTAATTTAACTATTGAGGAAGCAATGGCTATAGACCTTGCTGGTAGAGATGTGGTTTTGGCAGTGCAAACTAGTGTTAAACCTAGGGTTATTAAAACTGACCGCATTTCGGCTATTGCTAAGGACGGAATTGAAGTTAAAGTTATTGCTCAAGTAACAATAAAGGCAAAATTAGACCGCATTATTGGTGGTGCTGATGAGGAAACAATTTTGGCCCGTGTTGGAGAGAGTGTGGTAGCAAGCGTAGGACAAGGTCCAACACATGGTGCTATTATGGCTAACCCATCAATCATTTCAAAGGGTATGAATCCAAGAGAAATTGAAAAGGGTACTGCTTTTGAAATTATGTCAATAGATATTTGTGATATTGATGTTGGTGAAAATGTGGGTTCTAAACTTCGCATTGATGAAGCAGAGGCGAAAAAGCGTATTTCTCAAGCAGCAGCTGAAGAACGTAAGGCACAAGCAATTGCTCACGAGCAAGAAATGAAAGCAAAAACTCAAGAAATGAAAGCAGTAGTTCTTGCTGCTGAATCTAAGGTACACGAAGCAATGGCAGAAGCTTTAAAGAAAGGCAAAGTAGGTGTTATGGATTACTATAAAATGCAAAATGTACAAGCAGATACTAATATGCGCAACTCATTTAGCAATAGTAAGGAAAATAAGGAAAAACCTGAGCGTCCAGACCATCGTGGCGGTATGATGTAGGTTGCCTATGTTAGTGTGGGTGGTTTTAACTGCAGTTGTAATAATTGTTATAGCGTTTGTTGTTAAAGCAATTAAAACAATGTTAAAGATTGAAAATGAATCTAACGAAAAAGCGAGTGTTGAACCAATAACTCCTAAAGTTAATGAAGAATACAAACCTGAAAGTTCAGCTATCGACCTACAATCTTCAAACAATACAATTATGACCGATATGTCAGCAGATAGTAGTAAGGAATTAAATTCATTAGATGTATATCCTATGCCTAGTTCGGGGTTTAGCGATAATATTGATAACGAATTTGAGGATTTTAGAAAGTATGCACGTAGCGGTAAAAAGGGCAGACGACGTATGCCAGAGGATTTTGATATGGAAGGGGAAATGGCAGATGAATATATCCCATCTTCGCCAGATTTTAGTTATTTGCCCAAACGTCAACCTAAAAAGAAAAAGGCGCTCTCAACTGAACTTAATGAGTTGCCTACTGAATTAAAAGTTCTTATGCTAAGCGATATATTTGATAGAAAGTTTTTTGACTAAAGTGTATATAAATATAGTAATTTAGTTTTAAAGGAGACAAGTAATGACATATGAAGAATATAAGCAGGGTTTGAAAAATTTGCAAGTGCGTTCATATCTTGATATTAGGCATTATAACCAACAAGTAACCAAAGAGTGCGATTTTAAGGTTGAATTGCAACAATTATTAGATAATTTGGCTAAAGAAAAAAATACATCGCAAGATAAAGTAAAGGCGTATATAAATCTTGTAGATTGGTTTGCAGATAGAAAAACACGTAGAGGGTTTTTAGGAATTATAGATATTGATATTGAATTATATAACGACAAATATGGCAAACCTGTAATTGAAAAGATGGGTAAATTTAGAGCCGATGACAATACTAAATTTACAGATGGCTCTACCTTGTATCAAAATACCTATTATTATAGTGATTATGGTAGAAATGAACTTAGATTATTGCCAGATACTGACTTGGGTAAAATTATTATACCTATAGAAGTTGACCAAGAATATATGGAATATCCTATATTTGTAAAAGCTTTATTTAAGTGCGATATAATTGAAAATGAACAAACTCAAAACTTTGCTAAATAATATCAAAATGCTAAATTTAAAGTTTAGCATTTTTTTATTGTATTTTTAATATATTTAAGTATGTTATTAGATGAATTAGATAATTATATAACGCAAGAATTAGGCGTTACCTTAAAAGAATATCGCTATATTAATATTGGTGGCAAAATGGTGTATATTGAAGGGCAAAACGGGATAGAGACTTTAACTCGTGATGAAATTAGTTTTAAGGTGCGCAAAAAACAATGCACAATCAAAGGCAGTGACCTTTACATTAAATATTACGACAATAGTACGGCTTTAGTATGTGGTAGCATAGTTAGTGTGGTGGTATTATGAAACCATTAGTAAAAATACGTGTTGTGGGTTATAATCTTGACCAACTACTTAACAAACTTCAAAATAAAAATATTATAGTGTATAACATTGAACGATCGGAAAACAATGTTATGTTTTTTAGCATTAATTATAAGGACTTAAAACAAGTAAAACCGCTACTTAAAAATTACGAATATAATTTAAAATATCTTGGATTAGCAAATTTAAAAAACTTTATCAAAAACAACTTGGCAATTTTATTAATTATTCCTTTTGCGCTTGTGTTGATGGCTTTTTCTACTAGACTTACGTGGAATATTAAAATTTATGGTGCAGAGGGAGAGTTGGATAGGCAGGTTATTAGCATATTAAAAGACAATAATATTAGCGTTGGAAAAGTTTTGCCACAAAATACCGAAGATATTGAAAAAATATTACTTAATCAACTGCCAAATGTAGCTCAGGTAAGTTGCATAACTAGGGGAACCACTATAATAATTAATATTAGTAAAAAATTAGTGTATGTTCCTGAGAGCTATGAACCTTTACGTGCTAGTTATAGTGGAGTTATTACCGGGTTTTCGTTGATTTCTGGAACAATGGCGGTTAATTGTGGTGATTTTGTAAATAATGGTGATATTTTAGTTTATCCTTTTGCTTTGGATAAAAATGGAAATCAAGTTAAAGTTGAACCGATTGCAGAGGTTAGGGCAAAGGTATATATTGTTGGCTCTTCTAAACTTAGTGCAACAACCACCGAACTGGTTAGGACAGGGCGAAAATATACAACATATAGTACAAAATTTTTAAACACAAAATTATTTTCAAAAAAATATCAAAAACCATTTGATATTTATGAAAGTTGCGTGTATAATGAAAATATAAGTAGTGTGTTGCCTATTAAACGAACAAGGGTAATATATTATGAACTAGATTATGTTGTAGTTAACTATGACTTGGTGGCGGAGAAAGGTAGAATTGAGAGAGAAAGTATTGATTTGGCGTACCTTAATTTGCCTACAAATAGCGAGATTTTGGATGAACAAACCACAAGTCTAGTGATTAATGATACACTATATACAACCACAACTTTAACAATATCTACAATTATTAGTTAAAAATTTTAGAAAAATATAATTAACGATATAAATTAGTAGATATACTTATTTGGTGTGCTTATAGCACGGAGGAAAATATGCTTAACGTTTATTCAAAAATACGTACATTTGATAATAGTATAATAAGAGACCTAGAAAGTGTTATCAAAACGGCTTTCAAGGTTTTAGGACAACCTACTAAGAATATTAAATATAACCTTTACGTTGTGTCAAAGGCGTTTATTCACGACCTTAATTTGTCCACTCGTGGAGTAGATAAGGCAACTGATGTATTAAGTTATCCAACTACGAATATTAATGCTGGAGAGGTGCTTAATTTGGATAACTACCAGTTTGATATTGACCCTATGGATAATAGTTTATTGGTAGGCGAGATATTTATTTGTAACGAAGTGGCCAAAGCGCAAGCAAAGAAGTATAATCATAGTTTTAGGCGGGAGTTTTGCTTTTTGTTCCTACACGGCGTGTTGCATTGTTTGGGCTATGACCATATAGAGGAAAGTGACCGTAAAATTATGGAAGAAATGCAAACAAAAATATTAAATAAATGCAAAATTACGAGGGATTAAATTTAGGGATATAACTATGAAAGAATTAAGTAAAGATGCTATTGAAAAAGCAGCAATAAATGCAGAAGTGAAATTGATGCAAGAATGTAGAAGAAATTTTTCAAAACAAGCAGATGAAGTTATTGAAAAAATTAAAAGAGGTGAAAAGTCTAATGATGCGGATTATTTCATTTTATTGAACACTGACCAAAAGAAGATAGATGAAGCAATTAGATTGCAAGACATTAAGGATAGAATTGCAAAGGGTAGAATTAGACACGAAGATATCGACTTTTTAGTTAATTTATTAGGTAATGTTGGGGAATTTGATAAAGCATTAAGAAATGCATTTTACATTAGGGGAGACCAAATGAATTTAATGTATGCTCAACAGAATCCTGACGAGTTTACTCCAGAAGAAATTGAACAAATGAAACAAAAACTTAGAGAGGGCAGAACCATTAAACAAGTTTTAGAAGAAGATTTAGTTAGATAGAATATTTTATAATTATTAAGGAAGTATAAATGGAATTTAAATGCGGATATGTAACAATAATAGGCAATACTAATGTGGGTAAAAGCACGTTAATTAATCGTATAGTTGGTGAAAAGGTATCAATAGTGTCGCCAAAGGCACAAACATCACGTGATAACACTATTGGAATATATAATGACGATAATAGTCAAATTATATTTATTGATACACCGGGATACCACAAAACTGAGCATAAACTAGATGAATATATGCAAGAAAATATCGACAATGCAATCAATAGCGATGTTAATGTATTAATATATGTGATTGACGGCAAAAAACCACTTGTAGAGCAATATGAAAAATTGGCTAACAAGGGCGATAAACGTAGCAAAAAGATACTAGTAATTAATAAGATTGATGAAACAACTTTTGAAAAGTTGTATCCTCAACTAGCAAAACTTAATGAGATAACAAAAGTTGATGAAATTTTACCACTTTCAGCACTAAAGGGTAAGAACGTAGATGTGTTAATTGATATGATTAAAAAGTATTTGCCAACCTTTGATTATGAAATGAGATATTATCCAATTGAACAATTTACTGACAAAAATGTTCGATTTTTGTCGAGTGAAATAATCAGGGAAAAAGTTTTGCTATTATATAATGAGGAGATACCTCATGGCGTGGCAGTGCAAATTACTAAATTTGACGAAAGCGAAGAGATAATCAAAATTAGCGCAGATATTTATTGTGAAAAGGATAGTCATAAAATGATAATAATAGGCAAAAATGGTGAGGCGATTAAAAAACTATCCACAATTTCACGTGTTGCTATTGAAAAGTTACTAGACGCTAGGGTGTATTTGGAGTTATTTATCAAGGTTAAACCTAATTGGCGAATAGATAATTTAATGCTTGATGAATTTGGATATACAAACAAAGATTAGTGAATATATTTGAACTATAATCATATACTAAAGTAGGGGGATAATAATATGGAAATTACACAAAACGGATTAAATCAATTAAGCAATGTAGCATTGGTATATGCTATAACAAATCTTGATTGCTACAAGAGTGGCAAGTCAAGTATGCAACAATATTATTTTCCTATTAGAAGGTTAACTTCTGCTGTTAATAGTTTAGGCAATAGTTATAGTGATATTGCTGAGCAAGAAACTGAATTAACTAGATAGTATGTAAAAGGATATAATGGATACAAAGGTCAAAGGAATAATTTTAAATACTAAAGATTATCTTGAGGCAGATAAAATTGCCTCAATTTTTTCATACGAGCAAGGAATAATTAGTGCTAAATTTGTTGGAGTTAAAAAGGAAAAGGCAAAACTAAAAGCACTAGCGCAACCTTTTACACTTGCCGAGTTTGAACTAATTACCAAAAAGGATTTTCATACGGTTAAACAAGGATTGGTTATTGATAATTTCCCACAAATTATCAGTGATTATAATAAAACTATTTGTGCTTTTATATTGGTGGATATAATCAAAAGTATTTTGCCTAAAAATAAGCCAGAAAGCGATTTGTTTTTGCTTAGTGTAAATGCGCTTAAAAAAATAGAGCAAGAAGATGCTATGCAGTCGTTGATAGAATTTATAATACAATTTATTGATGAACTGGGCGAGGGGCTTAATTTATTTGAGCAAGATGGAAAAGTGTATTTGGATAAAATGGTGGCGGACTTTACTCCAACGCCTACAATTAATAGCGTGGAAATAGATAAAAAGGTGTATAAGGCGTTAATAGTGCCAAATGTTAATCAAAATATTAAAAAGTCGTGCCTAAAGTTATTAAACACGATACTTTTGCTAAAATATGATGTTGAATTAAAATCATTTAGTTTTTTATAATTAGTGTTGTTTAAAATATTAAAAATTGTTAATTAAATTTATTAAAAATATCAAATTAGAATATTAAAATTATTAAAATTCGGGGCAAATCCTCGAATTTTTTTAATATATAATTATTAAAAATTATAAAATATATTAAAATCTTTTGACAAAATTTTACAATTAGTGGTATACTAAAATTAATAAATATTGTGCAACTATGAATTAATATATTGAAATTAGGTTGTAAAGGGGTTTTAATATGAGTAAACTTAAAAAATTATTGTTAAGTTCAGTAATAGCAGTTACAATGGCTATTGCTTTTGTGGTTGGTATTGTTGGGCTAAATAAAGATAATGTTACTAATAAAACCAAGTTAACACAGGTCGCTTATAGCGATATGTTTGAGGTCAAACAATATAGTTATGATAACAATGAAGTATTGATGTGTAAGGGTAAGGATAATATCAAATATAGTTATATCCCTGGTGTAAATAGTAAGGAAACATCAGTAGTATCATTTGAATATAGGTTTAATAATCCAATGTCAACCCCTATGGCAATAAACCTAGATAGTATAGATACAACAGGAGTAACAGTAAGTTACGCCTATAGTGATACCAAACTAAATAGTATAACAAATAGTACATCACCATTTGAGGCACAAACTATACAACCAAATCAAACCAAGTACATATACGTGGTAGTAACAGCAGGAAATATTGCATCAACCACCGAATTTCAATCAGAAATCTCATGGTGGCAAGGTAAAGCAGGAACAATGTCGTATGTAATAGAGGGCAATATATCTAATGCAACCATAGTTAAGGGACAACCAGTAAATGAACCTATTAATACAGATGAAAGTATATTAATAGCAGGTTGGTATTTAGATAGTGATCATACAATACCTGCAACTTTCCCATTAAACACACAAGGTCAAACATTATATGCGCAAGTAGCTGATGGTAATTTGCCTAGTGACTGGATTACTTGGGATAGTAGTACTAGTACTTATACTATTGCAAGTGGGTCATCTTCACTGCCTGAGAATGTAATAGTGCAAGGCACACACAATGATGGTACACATGGTAAAGCGAATATTACATCGGTATCTACAGAAGCTTTTTATTATTATGATTATATAAAATCAATAAATTTAAGCAAGTGTACAGGATTAACAACAATAAATACATACGCATTTGGTTTTGCTCAAGGTTTAAAAAAGGTTGTTTTACCTACGAGTTTAACAACAATAGGAAATAATGCATTCTATAGCTGTATTAAATTAACAAGTATAGACTTAAGTGTTTGTTCCAATTTAACTTCTATAGGTGAAAATGCTTTTTATGGTAATGCCTTTCCTGTTGCGGATTTAAGAAATTGCACTAATTTAACAATCATTAGTAGTAAAGCGTTTAATAATCATACTCGTTTACAAACTGTTATATTACCTCCAAATATAACCTCTATAGGAACAGAAGCTTTTAGTTGTGTAAAATTAAAAAATGTTGATTTTAGCAGGTGTACTAAATTAACAACAATAAATCAAAGTGCTTTTAATGGTGCATCATTAACAAGAGTTGATTTGAGTTATTGTACCAGTTTAAAAACAATAGGTAACTATGCTTTTAATAATAATTATAGACTAACTAGCATAATTATTCCATCAAAGGTTACTAGTCTTAGTAGTTCCGGATTTCAAAACACATATGCGTTAGCAGAAGTATATAATTTATCTGGTTTAACAATAACGTTAGGAGGTAGTTATGGTCATGTAGGGTACTATGCAAAAGTTATACATACAAGTTTATCTACACCATCTAGTATTATAACAATAGAAGGAGTGCAATATTATAAGGAAAGTGATACTAGTTATATAGCATTAGCTCCAACAGATAATAGTATAAAATATGCAAATTTACATCCAAATACAACTTCTATTAATAGTTATGCTTTTAGAACGTGTTATGAATTGGGGTATGTAGTTATTCCAAGTAATGTGACAAGTATACAAAAAGATGCATTTTATTATTGCTATGGGTTGAAATATATATACGATTTATCGCCTAATGTAACTATTACTGCAGGCGGAACAGATAATGGAAATGTTGGGCAATATGCAACAGTTATAAAAACAAGTTTAGATGATTGTATTGAAACTATAAATGGAGTAATCTATTATAAGAATAGTGACTCCAATTACACAGCGTTGGGTACTGAAGATAAAAGTATTACTAGTATAACACTGCATCCTAATACCGTAGAGATTAATGATTACGCATTTAGGAGCTATTATAATTTGGCGAGTGTGGATTTAAGCAGATGTACAAAATTAACTACAATAGGAAGTAATGCATTCTATGAATGTAGTAGTTTAACAAGTGTAGATTTAAGTAATTGTACAAGTTTAACCACAATAGGAAGTAGTGCATTCCAACAATGTAGTAGTTTAACAAGTGTAGGAGATTTAAGCAGATGTACAAAATTAACTACAATAGGAAGTAATGCATTTTCTGCTTGTAGTAGTTTAACAAGTATAGTAATCCCAAGTGGAGTAACAAATATAGGAAATACAGCTTTTGGTACGTGTTATACCTTAGGTGTGGTATATAATTTATCAAGTTTAACAATAACAGCTGGAAGTAGCGATAATGGGTATGTGGCAAATTATGCAGGAGTGGTTAAAACAAGTTTGGATACAGAAAATAAGTTTGAAACAATAAATGGAGTAACCTACTATAAAGATAGTGCTACAAGTTATATTGTTATATGTCTAGCAGATATAAGTTTAACAAGTATAACTTTACACGCAAATACAACAATAATTAAACCTTATGCTTTCTATGGTAAAAGAATTTTAACAGAGGTTAATTTCACTAATTGTACAAAATTAACTACAATAGGAAATTATGCTTTTCAAAGTTGTGTCAGTGTAACAAGTGTAGATTTAAGCAATTGTACAAAATTAACAATAATAGGAAGGTCTTCATTTGCTTCTTGTAGTAAATTAATAAGTATAACTATACCAGCAAGTGTTAAAAATATAGGTACATATGCATTCAGTGGTAGTAAAGCTTTAACCAGTGCAACGTTTAAACAAACTAGTGGTTGGTATGTAACAACGTCTAAGACATCGTCTGGTACAAGTTTGACCTCAACTGATTTAAGCGATACAAGCACTGCAGCAACGTATTTAATATCAACACACTATACTAAATTCTGGTATAATACTAATGCTGGTGGTAAGTATAGTGATTATGTAGCATAAATTAATAAAAAATAAAAGGGAAGTGGAGAAATCTGCTTTCTTTTTTTTGATATAAAATGGTTAGTAGATTGGGATAAATTTTTTAGAGGGATTTATTATATATACTTGACTAATATGGGAAAGAATATTATACTTATTTTAAGTATAAAAGGTGATATTAAATGAAACTAACTAATAATGAAATTAAATTAATTAAAAAGTTGAAAGATAAAAAGTATCGCAAAAGCGAAGGGCTTTTTTTAGTGGAGGGGGTTAAACTTTGTGAGGAAGTGTTACACAGCAATTATCAAATTAAATACACATTAACTTCTAATGAGTTTAAGTATAATGATTTTCCTAACATTTGCGTGGTAGACTATGAGGTGATTAAGTCTATTAGTACTACCGAAACGCCTCAAGATATTATATGTGTGGTGTACATACCTAATTTTGAATACGAATACCCTAAGGGTAATAGTTTGATACTAGACAATTTGCAAGACCCTGGCAATATTGGAACGCTTATTCGTAGCGCTATGGCATTTGGCTTTAAGGATATTTACTTTATTGATTGTCCTGATATCTATAGCGAAAAGGTGGTTAGAAGTTCTATGGGAGGGGTGTTTAAAATCAACCCTCATATTATCTCAAGGCAAGATTTGATTAAAAATAAGCATAATATATGCGATATTTTGCTAGCAACTACATTAAATAGCGATATTTTAGGCAAAAATTGTTTGCCAAAATCTCGTTTTGGTGTTATAATAGGTAATGAAGGAAACGGTATTAGTGCCGAACTTTATGATGCCAGTGATATGGCTGTTAAAATACCTATGACATCTGCTATTGAAAGTTTGAATGCGGGGGTTGCAGGTAGTATATTAATGTATGAAATATTTAAAGGAGAAAATTAATGTCAGGACATAGTAAATGGAATAATATTAAGGGTAGAAAGGAAAAATCGGACGCTCAACGTGCTAAAATATTTACAATGCTTGGTCGTCAAATAATGGTGGCTATGGCAAGTGGTAGCGACCCTGATAGTAACCCAAGCCTAAAAAACGCAATTCAAAAAGCAAAGCAAAACAATATGCCTAATGATAAAATTAAGGCACTTTTGGAAAAGAACAATAAGGACACATCTAACTATACCGAAAGCGTATATGAGGGTTATGGTGTAGGCGGTGTTGCTGTTGTGGTTAAATGTTTGACCGATAACAAAAATCGTACAATATCTGATGTTCGTCACGCTTTTGATAAGTTTGGCGGAAGTCTTGGTGCTACTGGTAGCGTTACATATATGTTTGAAAACAAGGGCGTGGTAGTGCTTGAAAAAACTGCTAGTTTTGATGCTGATAAGGCAATGGAACTTGCCTTAGAGGTAGAGGCGCTAGATTGCGAAGATGATGAAGTATTTACAATCTATACCGAACCTACTGCTAGCGAGGTTAACCGTGTGGGCGGTGCCTTTAGTGATGCGGGCTATACTGTATTATCATCAGAAGTTGAAATGATACCTCAAAACTATGTAACACTTAACGAACATCAACGTGAAACTTTTGAAAAAATGCTTGCAAAGTTAGATGAAAGCGATGACGTGCAAGAAGTAATTCATAACTTGGAAGAAGAATAAAACTAGGGGACAAACAATGGACAAAACAAAGACACAAGAGAAATTTTTAAAGATATTGGAATTATTAAATGGTTGTAGAGAAAAACTATTTGCAACCTACAATCTTTTTGTTGCAAACTTGGAACAAACCAAACAAATTAAAACTGAACTAGGTGAAAAATATGAGCAGTTGTTAGATTTGCGTAGTGAGTATGTGCAATTAACTACATCGGGCAAGCCTGCAAAAATGCGCATTGCCAAGGTTCGTAAAGATGCTAAAGCGCTTAAGGACGAGCATGATGTTCAAGTTGAAAGCGTTGGAACTATTATGAACGATGCTAATGCTTGCCGTAAAACCTACAAGCAAGAGATTGCTATGTGCTGTGATACCTATAAACTTCTTAAGGAAAAAATGGGCGCTGATGCTAGTATTGATAATGGTTACAAACAACAAGTTAAATTGGCCAGACGTATTTTGGAAAAAATTGATACCGTGAAAGTAAGTTTTAATGGCGTAAAAGAAGAAATTAAACTTCAAGCAAAAATGTTCCTAGAACTATTTAATAAAATCAATGAAGATAGTCTTGTGTTGAACTAAATTTTAATTATTTGAAATATAAATGTCATACCTTGTAATATTTAGGAATGACATTTTTAGTATAAAGGAGTGTTATGAGAGTATTAGGTATTGATCCTGGATATAATATTGTGGGGTTTGGAGTGGTGGAAAGCAATGGGAATAAGGTAATAGATTATGGCGTGATTACGACACCTAAAAATATGCCTATGAGTGAACGATTAAAGGTTATTTTTGATGCAACTAATGAGTTGATTGACAACTTTAAGCCAGATGAGGTGGCATTTGAAGAACTGTTTTTTAACAGCAACCAAAAAACCGCAGTTCCTGTAGCGCAAGCACGAGGTGTTTTGCTACTTGCCTGTAAACTAAAAATGGATAATTTGTACGAATACACTCCACTTCAAATCAAGCAAGCGCTAACGGGCGTTGGTAGGGCTGAAAAAAAACAAGTGCAATATATGGTTAAATCAATATTAGGGCTAGAGAGTATTCCACGTCCTGATGATGCAGCGGACGCACTGGCTGTTGCCCTTTGCCATATACAAACTAATAGCGTATTAACTGATAATAAGGTTTAATAAACTTAAAACATATTTGTAAATTATGCAAGTATATTTTTTTGTTTTATATTGACAAAATGTCAATTTGTGCTATAATATCCAGACAGAGGTATGTTTATGAGAATATTTGAAACTATTAGAAAAAATCGTGAAGAAAGAGCGATTGCAAAAGCATTAAAAATTGAAGAGGAAAACAAAAGAAGAGAACAATTAAGACAAGAAGAAATTAAAGAAAAACAAGAGTTTATAGCAAAATTATTAGATGCTGAAGTTGAAAAGAATTATATTGTAGAACTTCATCACTATGTTGTAGATACTCAAGGCAATAGTTTATATGGAGTATACGATTATTTCTTATGTTCTAGCAATATATTAGATTTTGGCTATGGTGATGCTATAGAAGCGATAAAAATTACAGGAAATAACTTTGGTGATAAATACGTAATGTATGGTCATGGTTATTCAATCAGCAGTATTGAATTAACTGATAGAAGAGGGATTCGTTGGGAAGGTCGTAATAAATCTCCATATATTCCATCAGATTGTAAAACTATACGCGAATTAAATGAATATGCAAACAAAGAAAATATTGCAAGAAAACAAAAATATGAACAAAAAGTTGCAGATACTCAACGTGTAAATAATAAATTTTTTAAATAAGCGAAAACCTTTAACCAATTTTAATGTATTTTGGTTAAAGGTTTTTTATTGCTTGATTTTATTTTATAAAGTTGGTATAATAATTTTATAAATTAAAAGGAAAGTTTATGTTAGCATTTATTAATGGTATTTTACGTGAAAAATATGAGGGTATTGCGGTTATTGAATGTGGCGGATTAGGTTATGAAGTAATCCTTACTAATTCGGCATTTTGCAATCTTCCAAGCGAGGACGAGCAAGTAAAGTTGCCAACCTATTTGTTAGTGCGTGAAGATGAATGGTTGATTTTTGGATTTAGTTCGGTTGAGGAAAAAAGTTTGTTCCTACAACTTATAACCGTTAGCGGTGTGGGAGCTAAGACAGCTATTCAAATACTTTCAGGTGTTAAACAAAGTGATTTGGTTAACTCGATTGTTAGTGGGGATAGTCATATAATTGCTACAGTTAAAGGTATTGGCAAAAAGACTGCTGAACGTATTGTGCTAGAGTTAAAGGATAAACTTAATCCTTATGAATACGTATTGCCATTATTTGATAAGTGTGAGGAAAGTGACCCTACCGCTATTGAAGATGCGGTACTGGTGCTTACAAGTTTGGGTATTAACAAGCATCAAGCAACACAATTAGCGCGCAAGGTGGCAGAACCAACCGATAATGCCGAACAAATTGTGGCAAAAGCACTTAGAAATATGGGCTAGGGGTTGTGAACCACCTGCAAGTAAGTTAATATGCCTAATTATATTGCTAGGTGTATTGATTTATTTGGTATAGCGTTATGTCGCAACAGAAATGTATAGTTGGAAAAATTATTATAGTTAAAGAGTTAAATTGGTGAGTTCACTTATTTAGAGTGCTAACACCACAGGAGAAATAGATATGGAACAACAAGATAATAGATTTATATCAAGCACTAAAAACTTAAGTGATTGCGAAGTGGAAAATAAACTTCGTCCTGTTAGTTTTGATGAATATGTTGGCCAAGAAAAAATCAAGGGGAATCTTAGGGTTTTTATTGATGCGGCTAAAAAGCGTAAAGAGGCATTGGACCACGTGCTACTTTATGGACCGCCAGGACTAGGTAAAACTACGCTTAGTCATATTATTGCTAGCGAAATGGGCAGTCAAATAAAGGTAACTAGTGGACCTGCTATTGAACACGCCGCTGACCTGGCAGCAGTATTAACTAATCTTAACAAAAATGATGTGTTGTTTATTGATGAAATTCATCGACTTAATCGTAGTGTGGAGGAAATTTTGTATCCTGCTATGGAAGACTTTGCACTTGACTTTATTGTAGGTAAGGGACCTTCTGCACGTAGTATGCGACTTAAAATTCAACCATTTACGCTTATAGGTGCTACTACTAAGGCGGGAAATCTTTCTAGTCCGCTTAGGGATAGATTTGGCGTGCTTGCACGACTTGAAATGTACACCATTGATGAAATTAAAACAATTATCAAGCGTAGCAGTAAAATTTTAAATATCGAAATTACCGATGAGGCGTCTACAGAACTTGCTAGACGTAGTCGTGGCACTCCTCGTATTGCTAACCGCATACTTCGTCGTGTTCGTGACTTTATTCAAGTTGATGGTAAAAACGTGTTGGAAGTAAGCGATGCTAAACGTGCCTTGGACTTAATGGACATTGACAATCTAGGTCTAGATTATACTGATAAAAAAGTATTGGAAAGTATGATTGAGAAGTTTGGTGGAGGTCCTGTGGGGCTGGATACTTTGGCTGCCTCAACAGGTGAGGAAAGCACTACCATTGAAGATGTGATTGAACCATATTTACTTCAACTGGGATTTATTGCTCGTACACCTCGTGGTCGTGTGGTGTTAAAGGGCGCTTATGAGCATTTTAATTTGCCAGTGCCTAAACATCTTCAAGAAACAACTAGTGAAGAGGAATAATATAAAAATTAATAAATACAGGTTTAATTTTAATTGCCTGTATTTTTTATATAGTATAAAAATATAATTATTGTTTAAAAATTTTAGTAAAAAGCATTGACAACCTAAAAAGTATGTGTTATAATGCAAGTGTTAAGTAAAAACACTTTACACGCAAGGGGGCATAAATGGATATTGCTAAAAAAGTTGAACTAATCGCTTTATATGAAATATATGGCAATAGTTTAACCTCAAATCAACAGCAAGTTATTGATTTTTGTGTAATGCAGGACCTAAGTTTGCGTGAAGTTAGTGATTTACTTAATATTTCTCGCCAAGCAGTTAAATATACGCTTGACAATGCTATACTTAGTATGCTAAAGTTAGAAAAAGAGTTAAATGTTTTAAACAAAATTCAAAATTTGAAACATAAACTTATTGAGTTACAAAACGACACTAAAGATAGTTATATTAGGCAACAAATTAACAAGATTTTGGAGGAATTATAATGGCATTATTTCAAGGATTAGGCGAGAGATTAAATCATATATTTAGCAAACTTACCAAACGTGGAAAATTAACCGAATTGGAAATTAAAGAGGCAATGCGTGAGGTTCGTGTAGCATTGCTTGAAGCTGATGTTAACTTTATGGTTGTAAAAAAGTTTATTGCCTCAGTTAGCGAAAAAGCGGTTGGGGAGGAAATTCTTAAAAGTTTAACCCCTGCGCAACAAGTTATTAAAATTGTTAGGGACGAACTTACTACACTTATGGGTGGTGAAAATGTTAAACTAGAAGTAGCAAGCAAACCTCCTACAGTTATAATGATGTGTGGTCTTCAAGGTAGTGGTAAAACAACGCTTAGTGGCAAGTTGGCTTTGTCCTTAAAAAAACAAGGTAAAAAGCCATTGTTAGTGGCTTGTGACGTGTATCGTCCTGCAGCAATTGAGCAATTAAAAGTGCTAGGTAAGTCAATAAATATTGATGTGTTTGAACGTGGTACGGATAACCCTGTTAAAACCAGTCGTGAAGCAATTAAGTATGCTGAAAAGTATATGCTAGACACAGTGATTATTGATACCGCTGGTCGACTTCAAATTGATGAAAAATTGATGCAAGAACTAAAGGAAATAAAAAAGGAAATTAATCCTACTGAAATTTTGCTAGTTATTGACTCAATGATTGGTCAAGAGGCAGTTAATGTATCAACAGCATTTAACGATGCGCTAGATGTTACAGGTGTGGCATTAACAAAACTAGATGGTGATACTCGTGGTGGTGTGGCATTAAGTGTACGCTCAGTTATAGGTAAACCTATTAAGTTCTGTAGCGTGGGCGAAAAGTTGACAGACCTTGAACCTTTTTATCCCGACCGTATGGCTTCTCGTATTTTAGGTATGGGTGACATATTAACCCTTATTGACAAAGCTCAAGAGGCAGTAGATGAAAAGCAAGTTAAGGAAATGGAACGTAAATTCCGTGAAAATTCATTTACATTTAATGACTACATTGCACAAATGGATAATCTTAACAAAATGGGTGGGCTAAAGAGCGTGCTTGGTATGATTCCTGGTATTGGTGGAAAAATTCGTCAGTTGGAAGAATCTATTGATGAAAAACAATTACTTAAAAATAAGGCAATTATTCAATCAATGACTGAAAAGGAACGAGAAAATCCAGACATAATAAATGGCTCAAGGCGTAATCGTATTGCAAAAGGTGCTGGTGTTCAAGTAAGTGATGTAAATCAATTAATTAAGCAGTTTAATCAATCTAAGGAAATGATGAAACAACTTAAAAATAATAAGCGTGGCGGAATGGCCAACTTAATGCGAATGATGAAGGGTTAGACACCTTGTATCAAGGATATTTGTATCGTGCAAAACAAATGATATTCGCAAGCGAATGATATGTGATAAAACATATTGAATAAATTATTATATTTGATATAATCTACGAAAGTAGTTATATATACAAAATTTATAGGAGGAAAAATTTATGGCAGTAAGAATTAGATTAACTAGACTTGGCGACAAGAAATCACCTTTCTATCGTGTGGTTGTTGCTGATTCTAGAACAGCTCGTGATGGTAAAGTTATCGACCAAATCGGAACATACGACCCACTAAAGAACCCTGCTGAAATCAATATTAATGTAGAACTTGCTAAAAAGTGGATTGCTAATGGTGCTCAACCTACTGAAACAGCAAAAAGCATTTTGCAAACTGCAGGTGTAATTGAAGTTAAGGGTAATAGCGTTGCTAAAACAAACAACAAAAAAAGTAAGAAGAAATAAGGGGCTAACCTATGCAAGAATTAATCGAATTTATTGTTAAATCTATTGTAAACGATAAGGACGCTGTCCTAGTTGAAGCTAAAAAGGAAGATAGATTTACACTATATATTGTTAATGTTGCAAATAGCGACTTAGGTGCAGTTATTGGTAAAAATGGTAAGATTGCAGAAGCAATTCGTACTGTTGTAAAATCTGCTAGCAGTCGTGAACGTATGCGCATTAAATTTGAAGGAAAGTAGGGAATGGAAATTCAAATAGCAAAAATATTGCGCCCACACGGCGTTAAAGGTGCTGTTAAGGTATCGGCAAGTTTGTCCGATATCCCTTTTTCTATATTTAAAAAGGTTTATCTTGGCAAAAATCGAATACCTAGCAAGATTACTAAGGTTATGAGTTTAAATGGCTTTTATTCAGTAATGCTCGACACTATTAAGTCTTGCGATGAGGCAGAAACTTATCGTAATCAACCAATATATATTAATCGTGAAGAATATGATATATTTGATGATATAGTTTTATCTAGCGATTATATTGGTGTTGAGGTTAAAACTGCAGAGGGCAAGTATATTGGTGTAGTTGTAGATGTAGATAATTATGGCAGTGCTGATATATTATCTATTAATTGCAATGGCACTACATATATGGTACCATTAATTGAAGACACACTACACTTTGATAAAAAGAATAATATATTTATTATTGATGAACAAAGATTTGTGGAGATACGTGTATGATAATAGATGTACTTACACTATTTCCAGAGATGTTTTCTAGTCTTAATCATAGCATACTTAAGCGTGCTCAAGATGATGGATTGGTAACCATAAAAGTTACTAATATTCGTGATTTTGCTAACGCTCCACATTATAAATGCGATGATGAACCTTATGGTGGTGGTGCGGGTATGGTTATGCTTTGCGACCCTTTATTTAAGGCAATCGAAAGTGTTGTAAAATCAAACTCCAAGGTGTATTATATGTCTCCACGTGGTAAGGTTTTTAAACAAGCAATTGCAAAGGAAATGTCTAAATTAGAGCATATTGTTTTGCTTTGCGGTCACTACGAGGGAATAGACCAAAGGGTGATTGATTACTTTAATATTGAAGAACTGTCTATTGGCGATTATGTATTGACTGGTGGTGAACTGCCAGCAATGGTTGTTATTGATACAGTAAGTAGACTAATACCTAACGTAATTACTAGTGAAAGTTTGGATAGCGAAAGTTTTAGCAATAATCTGCTAGAATATGACCAATACACTCGTCCAGCAGAATACCGGGGTATGAAAGTACCTGAAATTTTGCTTTCAGGTCATCATGCTAATATTGAAAAATGGAGAGTACTAAACTCTTTAGATAAAACCAAAAAGAATAGGCCTGATTTATTAGATTAATAACTATTTAAAGCATTGCATATATCGTGTAGTGCTTTTTTCTTGACAAAATTAATGCTGTATGTTAAACTTTAATTAGGAGTGAGATTATGGAAGAATATGTAAATCCATTATGGAAATATAGAGAAAAGAAAATTAAAGAGTTTGAGCGAGGTGTAGCAGTCGATGGCGTAGAGTATTTAAAAGAATTAAATAGAAAAGCAAGAATTCTTGTACAAGAAAAAAAATTAAAAACCAAGGATTATGTTAAAATGCAAAAAGAACAGCTTGGGGAGGACAACAATGGCAAGTAATATTAAAGTTGCATTAGATTCCAGCATGGTTATTAATCTATTTACACTAATTCACCCTAAAAACGATATTGATGGAAAAGTAATGAAAGCTTTAAAAAATAAGACTTTAAATACTGAAGATTGGAGAACAGTTCCTTTAGAAGATCGACCAAACTTGTTAAGAGATAAATTTTTAGGATACAGGGAAGGTGGCGTTTATCCTAATTTGATGGACGTTTATAATATTTTAAAATGGATAATAAATGGCAAAATAGAAGCTTGTATTACACCAACCACACTAATTGAATTAGAAGATTTAAATGATATTGAAAGTGAGTTTTTAGAAAAACATATTACAATTTTACCAGTTAATGCTGAACAAGAAGAGTATATATATGGTCAAATTGACAAACTTGCAAAAGAATATGTGGCTGCCGGAGCAGTAAAAGATGAATATGTGCCTGAATTTAGAAAAAGAACCCCTACACGAGATGCGTATATTATGGCAGAGGCCAGCTTTTGTGGCCTGTCATTAATTACTAGTGATGGGAAGGATTTAATTCATTCATCATCAGTGGCTAAAGATTATGCTAGAACAGAGATTATAAAAAAAGTAAACAGAGAATATAAAGATGTTAATTTATGCTTTACATCTATTACTGGTAAAAAGTTGACTACTTGTGCGGTTTTATTTAATACTTTTGTTAAAAATATAAAGCAAGAAAAATTTTATTTGTATACTGATGAAAGCTCTTTAAACCTAAATGAAAACAATGAAATTACTTTAAGATAAAAGGCACTATAATAAGTGTCTTTTTTCTTGACAAAATGACTTAAATAATATAAAATTATTAAAATGAAAATTAAAAGGAATATATTATGATTAACTGGTTTCCTGGACATATGAATAAAACGCTTAAGCAAATGCACGAATTAAATAAGTTGTGCAATTGTTTTGTGTATGTATTAGATGCACGTAGCCCAAAGGCGTGTTTAAACCCTGAATTTGTAAAGGTGATTGGCGATAAGCCGATTGTATATGTGCTTAATAAAAGCGATAAGGCAAACGAGCAAGCAACCACTAAATGGAAGCAATACTTTAATTCACTTCCTAATAGTAAGTGTGTGGTTACAAATGCAACCATTAGTAAGAGTTGTGGTGTGATAGTTAATGCTATTATGGATTTATTAAAAGATAAGGTTGAAATGAATAAGCAAAATAAAGTAAACTTTGTGTTTAGAGCAATGGTTATGGGTGTGCCAAATTCCGGTAAATCAACTATTGTAAATAATCTTTGCGGAAAAACTCGTGCAGTTACAGGCGATAAAGCAGGCGTTACTAAAAATGTGCAATGGGTAACAGTTAATCCAACCTTACAAATTATGGATACACCGGGAACGCTATGGCCTAGTTTTGAAGATGAAGATTTGGCATATCAACTTGCCTATATCGGTAGCATTAAAGACGATGTATTAAATATCAATGAGGTGGCGGGGAAACTGGCTGTTAAATTAATTAATATTAAATCCAAGTTTACTGAATACTACAAACTTAGTTTAACACGTGAGTATGATTTGACTATTGATGAAGATTGGATTGAAGTGTTAGGGATTGTAGCCCGTAAACGTGGTTGCATATTAAAGGGTAACGAAGTGGACTATGAACGTGTATCAACTTTAATACTTAACGATTTTAGAAAAGGAGCATTGGGCAAAATTACATTTAGTTTGCCGTGCTGTGAGCACTCCAAATAAGTAAATTTACCAAATTGAAATATAAGGAGTAATTATCTATTGGCTATATTTAATATGGTATAAAATTTAAAAGGAATACAAATGATAGATACTAAACCATTATTTGAACACGATTTAAAACTAAAGGGAAAATATGAACTAATTGCAGGGCTTGATGAAGTAGGGCGTGGACCGCTTGCTGGACCAGTGGTTACCGCTTGTGTAATTATGCCTTATGATGAAATGATTGATGGTGTATTTGATAGTAAGCGCGTGAGTGCAAAAAAGCGTGAAAAATTATATGATGAGATTTTAAATAAGGCAATCGCTTACTCAATAACGCTTGAAAGCGAAAAAACTATTGATGAAATTAATATTTTAAATGCAACTAAAAAAAGTATGCTTAATTCGTACAAATCTTTAACTGTTAAACCTGATGTTTTGCTTGTAGATGCTGTTAAGCTAGATGTTGATTGCGAAACTTTACCTATAATTAAAGGAGATAGCACTAGTTATGCCATTGCGTGTGCATCTATTGTTGCAAAAGTATATAGGGATAGAATGATGGATGAATATGCGTTAAAGTATCCAATGTACGATTTTGCCAACAATAAGGGCTATGGTACTAAAAAACATATTGAGGCACTAAAAACTTATGGGAAAAGTCCTATACATAGGGATAGTTTTATATCAAACTTTGTAAATTTAGTAGTAATTAATAAATAATAAAGATTGAATAACTAAGAACAATTTTTTGGTTTTAACAAAAAACAATTTTGCGAATAGATGCAAAGTTTTAAAATATAAATGTCATTAATAAATAAAATTTTATAATTAATAAGGATAAAAAATGTTACCTACAAGCACACTTGGTAAAAAGTACGAAAATATGTCAATTAATTATTTAAAGACGCAAAAATATAAAATATTAGAGCGTAATTTTTCGTGTACAGCGGGGGAGTTGGATATAATTGCCTTTGACCCAGAAACTAAGTATATTGTATTTGTTGAAGTAAAGTATAGGGCAACTAATGCTTTTGGGCGACCTATTGAAGCAATTACACCGCAAAAGGTGCGTAAAATTTATACAACCTCTCAAGTGTATCTTAAATTAAAGGGCTGGCTTGATAAAAATATTAGATATGACGTTATTGAAATAATTGACGATAATTTAAGACATATTGTTAATGCGTTTTAGCATTATAGGAAATCTAAAACTAAAAAAAGTTACAAATTAATAGGTTGAAATGGAATAAATTTGACAAATTAAAACGACATAAAAAAATCTTAAAAATTTTGTCGAATTTTTTTATTAAAAACCGTTGACAAGGTTATATTTTTAAGTTATAATGCGAGTACCAATTTATTTTTAGGAGAATTATATGGAAGAACAAATCGGACTTAGCGTTAATGAATTAGCGCAAATTTTTGCCCAAATTAAAAAAACTGATGACAGAAATTTAGGCGACAAAATTTATGCTGCTTATCTACCTTTAGTTAGTAAGTTTGCAAAACAATATCACTTAAAGGAGGAAGCTGTTACTGATACTTATACAGAAGTATTTGTTTATGTATTTGAAAATACTATAAGCGGACTTATTAATGCTGATAGTTTTGATAGATGTGTAAAAAATATTATGACCAACAAGTGTATTAAACTTAAGAAGAATCAAACAATGTTTAAAAGTGAAATGTTGGGAATGACTTATGAAAAGAATATGGAATATAAGGAAAGTGAGGAAACACGTAAAGCTAAAAACGATGAATTTGTTAGTCAATCATTCTTGTTTGTAACTCAAGTTTTAACTCAATTAAAAGAAAATCCTGAATTGGCTCAAGAAAAAGGTCTAGATGCTGAAAAAATTTCAATGCTTGAAGACTATTATGGCATTAATTCTGAGCATAAAAGATATAAAGTTCAAGATATTGCAGTAAAGTATAATGTAACTGAATCTAGAGCAACTGCATTACTAACAAGGGCTTTAAAGGCATTTAGAGATATGAAGGAATTTCAACCAATTAAAGCACGTTTGCATAGAGGTTAATATTAAATAAAATTAAAAATATTAGATTTTAATGTAATAAAATTATAAAAAACTCTTGATTAAATCAAAAGTATGTGTTATAATAATTATGATTGAATGGTCCGCTGTATCCAATGACATGAACATTCATAAGGAGGTATATATGAATCCAATTATCGAACAAATTGAAAAGGAATCAATGAAATCAGCTGTTACCCCATTTAATATTGGCGACACCGTTAAGGTTTATGTAAAGGTTGTCGAGGGTGACAAGGAAAGAATCCAAGCATACGAAGGTACTTGTATTGCTAAAAAGGGTTCTGGTATCCGTGAAACATTTACGGTTAGACGTGTTTCTTTCGGTATTGGCGTTGAACGTACTTTCCCATTACACTCACCACGTATTGATAAAATCGAAGTGGTTCGTAAGGGTAGCGTAAGACGTGCTAAACTTTACTATCTTCGTGATAGACAAGGTAAGGCAGCCAAAGTTAAAGAAGTTAAATAATAATTGATTTCAAAAAATGATGAGAAATTCTCATCATTTTTTTATTTTATTTTAAGTTATTGCTTTTAAAATAGTTGCTATTTTTTTGGTTTTAGGTTATAATTCAAGCAGTATATTATTTAGGTATTATTTGGAGGATATTTTTATGAACGAAATGGTTAATGAATATATGGATAGTTATAAGCAAGACTTAAACAAAATCTTTAGTAAACTTGAAGATGAATTTAGTATGATTCGTGTTGGTCGTGCTAATCCTAAAATTGTTGAAAAAATAATGATTGAGTATTATGGCTCTCGTGTGCCACTATCTCAAGCGGCTAATATCAGCGTGCCAGAAGCAAGAATGTTATTAGTATCACCTTGGGACGCGAGTTTGATTAAAGGTATTAAGTCATCTATTGATGAGGCAAACCTAGGCGTTAGTTGTAGTGATGATGGTCAAAAAATTCGTATCATTTTCCCACAACTTACTGAGGAACGTCGTGTGCAATATAGTAAAGAAGCTCGCAAAACTTTGGAAAACTACAAAATAACAATGCGTAATGCTCGTCGTGATATTTTGGATATATTTAAGGAAATGAAAAAGGACTCTGAAATTAGTGAAGATGAGTACAACACCTTAGATAAATCAGTACAAAAATGTTTAGATGATATTACAGCAAAAGCAGATACTGCTTGCGATAAAAAAGTGGCAGAAATAATGGAAGTTTAGTTTGTTATAATTATTTATAACACAACCAAGTTTTAACGGATAAAGTTTAAGGAGTAGATTATGAAAAAAAGAGCAATTTCTAGCATTTTTATTATGCTTGCAATAGTTTTGGCGATTGCGTCTAAATTTTTAGTTGGTGAAGTTTTTGATATTTTTGTGGCTGTTATAGGTATTGTGGGCGCACTAGAAATGTGTAATATGCTAGAAAAGAAAGGTATTAAAGTTAGCAGATTTTTAAGTAGTATGTTTATAGTAGTGCTGTATTTTGCAGTAGTTATAGGTCTTAACACTATGGCAGATTTGAAATTAGCATTTTTGTATATTTTAGATGCCTTTTTGTTGTATGTGTTTGTAATATTTATATACGAACTAATTGTTAATAAGCAAGATAGAATAGGTAGCGCTTTAACTATAACTTTAAATTCATTAAGAGTTATGGTTTATCCAGGATTGTTACTTTCAATCTTCTTTGTAATTAACCATATTGAGGCGTTTACAACAGTTAATATTAAGGTGCCATATTTATCATTGATATTGATAGTATTTATTTGGGGTATAGCGCTACTTAGTGATACGTTTGCATACCTTGTGGGTAGTACTTTACGTGGACCAAAACTTTGTCCTAAAATTAGCCCTAACAAAAGTTGGAGCGGGGCAATAGGTGGAGTTATTGGTGGAGTATTGATGGGCGTTATCACTTATCTATTGATTAAAAATATTGATTGCTTAAATGTTATTTTAACGTCAACTCATATTAATCTTGCATGGCTTATGGTATTGGGTGGACTTGGTTCAGCAGTTAGTCAAGTTGGAGACATATTTGAAAGTTGGTTAAAACGTCGTGCTGGCGTTAAAGATTCAGGAAACTTTATGCCTGGCCATGGCGGAATGCTAGACAGAGTTGATGCATTAATGTTCTGTTTGGTGTTTGTTGGCGGAATATTAATGTTCTTAATTTAAAGAATAAAGCAGTGGGGACAAAGCGTGTGATAAATCACACGAAATGCGGAAAGCATTTAAAGGGCGTTAAAGCCCTTGCTTTGTCCCTATTATAATGCATATAAAAAAGTTTGTATATTTGGACAACTTTATAATATAAATAATATGGGAGAGTAAAAGTGAATTATTTATTATCTATTGGCTCAAGTTTATCATTTGTGTGGTATATATTAGTTGCAATCTTAGCTCTGCTACTAATGGTAATGATACACGAGTTTGGGCATTATGTTGCAGGAAAAATGTTGGGCTTTAAAATTAACGAATTTTCGGTAGGTTTTGGTCCTAAAATTTTGCAAAAAAAGAAGAAAAATGGCGAAGTGTTTAGCTTGCGTACTATTCCACTAGGTGGTTATTGTGCTTTTGATGGCGAGGACGAAAATTCTAATAGTCCTACAGCGTTTAATAACCAAAAGGCGTGGAAGCGATTAATTGTGTTATTTATGGGTGCGTTTTTTAACTTCCTATCAGCAATTATATTTTCATATATCTTATTGGTTAGTTGTGGTTACGAACACGTGCAAGTAAAATCAATTAATAATACTTCGTTCCAACACCAAGTGGAAAATCACTTAGAAGTAGGCGACCGAATTTATGGTATTAATGGTACAGATTTTGACTTTGTAAGTGATGATTATTTTAACAGTTTACTTGGCGATTATGTACGAAATAATCTTGACTTTGAAGAAGATATGTGGACTAGCAATGGGGTAGATTATAGCACTATACCACTAAATATTGAGCGTAATGGCAAAAAAATGGTGGTTGAAGGAGTATTACAAAAGCAAATAGTTGATGATGAGGAGGTTTGGAGTTTTGTATCGACCGACACTAAAGATTTTCAACTAAAAACTTATCGTCACGGATTTGTAGAGGCGATAGGCGAAAGTGTTACATTTACATTCCGTTGGGCACATAAAATTTTGATTATATTAGGTGATTTGTTTACAGGACAATTATCAGTAACTTCACTAGGTGGTCCTGTAACTACAATTAAAGTTATGGCAGAAACCACACAACAAAGTTATAGTTACTTGCTAGTATTATTACCTGTAATTGCAGTTAACTTGGCAGTATTTAACTTGCTTCCAATACCTAGTTTGGACGGAGCACGTATGGTATTTGTATTTATTGAAATGATTAGGCGTAAACCAATAAATCGTGAGGTAGAGGCCTATATTCACGGCTTTGGATTATTGCTATTACTTGGCTTTGTACTAGTGGTAGATGTACTGCAGTTTGTGCTATAGGGTATTGTTAATTATAGGTCAAAAGCAAAGTGTAAAAATGCACTTTGTTTTTTATTTGGTATTGACAAAGGGTAAAAGGTATGATATATTAAAATTAGTTAAGAGGAGTTAATTATGGATAGCTTAATTGATAAATTAATAAATAGGGTATCAATAAATAGAGAGTTGTTAAAGATTAAAACTGATTTATATAGATGGGTTATTGCAAAGAAACAATTGTATAAAAAAAATAATGGCGTGATAGAATTTTCGGATATGCGTAAAATTGAAAATAGTCTTTTACAAATAGAATGTGATTTATTTGAATTTGCAGATAAATATGAAAATGAAATAAACAATAATACTATATTAGAAAAATCAGTTTCAAACTTATTTTATAAATTAAATGAAGAAAGGGTGCTTTGTCAGCCAGTAACTGATGCTAGATGTCAATGGTCTGATGGCGATTAATTTAATATATATTTCCTAGAAAAATTAGTTTTAAATTTTAAATTAAGAGTGTGTTTTACTCTTAATTTTTTTATATTCTTAGTTGACTTATTATAAAAGTTTGGTATAATAGAGTTATGGATATTTTAAAGCATTTAGCAAGTTATGAAGGATTAAAACTTAAAGAAGTATTGTTTAATAAGGGAGTTAGGAAGTTGACTGCCACATTTTTATATAATCCTACGCTGTTTGTGGTGGCTGATAAAGTAGAGGAAATCGAAACTTTGTTAAAAGGACTTGTGCCTGAAGATGTGGTAGTGGAAACTAAATTTATTCGCAGTAATTTGGACAAAGCCAATATTGCACTATTTTTACTTAATGCAGTTACAAACAATTTCCCGAGTCTTGCTAAAAACTTTTCACTAGATGATATCAAACTTGATATTGATAGCAGTAATGTGAAAGTAGATTTATATATAGACCCTACAGTGTATGATTTTGTTGTTAATAATAGTAGAGAACGTGATATTGAAGATAAGTTAAAAGATAATTTCTTTGCCGAATTTAAAGTTATATTAAACAAAAAAGCAGACTTTGTAGGTGGCGGTCACGTTGATGCGATTGCTGATAGTAAAGAGTTTAATGAAAGCATTAAGTTTTTTGAAAATAAGGTGTTATACAAAATTACAAATGTTAACCACATTGTAAACAAGGTTGAATATAATATGGCGCTTGATTTTAGTAAGGTTAACGATGCTATGAGTAACTGCGCAGTGTGTGGTACGCTTACTAAGTTTGAAAAGCGAACTTATATGCGCAAATCTACACGTAATGGTCGTACTACTGAACAAGAACGTATATTTTATACCTTTACGCTTATGAACGATGGAAAATATTTAAGTGGTTCAATTTTCCCTCGTATTGCTGAGGAAAAAAAGTGCGAAGTGGTAGAGGCAGGTCGTAAGGTTGCGATGTTTGGTAAGTTTGATAATTATAAAGGTAGACTTAACTTTACCGCAGACAGTTTATGTATATGTGACTTTGAAAAATATGTGCCACGTGTTGAATTTAAGCACGTAAACCAAAATTATCATACGATTATTCCAGAACCTTATGAAGATTTTGAGCAAGGGAATATGTTTGGTGAAGAAGGTACTAATATTCCAAAAGAAGTAATGGAAAAAGATTATGTGGTATTTGACTTTGAAACCACAGGGCTGGAAAGCGCTAAGGACGAAATTATTGAAATAGGTGCGGTAAAGATAAGCAAAGGTAAAATTGTATCTACCTTTTCAACATTTATAAAACCAAGTGTTCCTATTCCTGCCGAGATTACTGAACTAACTCATATAACTGATGATATGGTGGCGGACGCCCCAGCAATTAACTATGTATTGCCAGATTTTTACAAATATTGCTATGGTTGTACTTTGGTTGCTCAAAATATTTCTTTTGACTATGGATTTTTGAATGCTATAGGTAAGAAAATGCTGTATAATTTTGATAATCCTCAATATGACACAATGGTTATGGCTCGTAATAAATTAAGAGGGCTAAAGAACTACAAACTAGGCACTATTTGTGATTATTTGGGTGTATCATTAGTGGGTGCACATCGTGCGGTAAACGATTGCCTTGCTACTGCAAAAGTATTTTTGAAATTAATTTAAAAATATTTTATAAAAATGTAAATAATACTTGACATATTATTAAGGGTGTGGTAGTATACTAATGTAAATAAAATTTTACATTAGGAGGTGTTTATGGAAAAGGAAAAGATTTTACAAAAGGCACACAAAAAGCACCCATTAGGTGAAATGGAGGCACAAAAGATTAACAAAAGTAATTGGATTGCGGTTATTGTGGCTGGCGTGGTTGCTGTAGCACTTATGATTACGGAAGGTGTATTGGGGCATTTTACAGGACTATATGCAATAGGCTTTGTGTGTTTTAGTTGGGCTAGCGTGTTTTATGCTTGTCAATATTTTATTGCAAAGCGTCCATATGGTGTGCTAATAGGAGCAATACTAGAATGCATAGGTGCAATTATAATGATGATATTATTTATTTTAACAAATGTAGGAGTGATGTAATACTTAAATGGATAAGGAATTAGTTTTACTTAATAACCTTAAAGAGATTAGAAAAAATAAGGGTATTTTACAAGAGCAACTGGCTGAAATGGTAGGCACAACACGTCAAACAATTATATCAATCGAAAAAGGTGTATTTAATCCATCAGCAAAACTTGCGCTTTTGCTGTGTGTAGCGCTTGATTGTAAGTTTGAACAATTGTTTTATTTTTAAAATTTATTAAAATTGAAATAAAATAATACTAAAACAAAGATAAAATATATAAAAATATATATTTATATTAAAAAAATAGCAAAATTTTAGCAAAAATTTAAAAAAATTTATTAAAAACTATTGTAAAATAATTAAAAGTATGTTATTATAATAATGCAGAGAAGGAGTGGGCGGAAGTCCACTCCTAATTGTTTAAATAAAGGAAATCTGACTTTTGTTTAAAAATTTTAATAAAAAGGGGAGTTTTTATGAAAACTGCTGATTTGGTTTTTGAAACCATTAAGCCATTATTTAATGGCGAAATTCAACTAGTGGAAGTTGAATATGTTAAAAAGTATGATAATATGCATCTAATTGTTTATATCGATAAACCTACTGGTATTACATTAGAGGATTGCGAAAGCGTTAGTCGTATGATTGACCCGGTGATTGAGGAACTTAATCCTACCAAGGACGCTAGTTTCTGTCTTGATGTATCATCTTATGGTATTGATAAGCCATTAAAATATGATTGGCAATATGATAATTATCTAGATAAGATGGTTACAGTTAAGTTATACAAAAAGGTAGACGCTTTAAAGGAATTTGATGCAATACTGAAAGGGTATAAAGACATTTACAAATTTGAAATTAAAGGTGAAATAATAGAAATTAGTAAAGATTTAGTGGCATACGTATTGCCATACATTGAGTTTTAAGGAGAAATATTATGGTTAATAAGGAATTTTTTGAAGCACTAAGAGTAGTAGAGGAAGAACGTGGTATTCCACAAGAAAAAATGATTGCTATGATTGAAGCAGGTTTAACTGCTGCATTTAAAAAGCATTTAGGCGAAGCTAAGTTATCACAAGTTAAACTTAACCCTGAAAAACATACACTTAAATTTTATTCAGGCAAGTTGATTGTTGAAACAGTTGAAGACCCAGACAAGGAAATTTCATTAGCTGATGCTAAGGAAATTAAAAAGTCTTATAAAGTTGGTGAAATTGTATGGAAGGAAGAAAATCCTAAAAACTTTAATCGTATAGCAGTTCAAACAGTTAAACAAGTAGTAGTTCAAAACATTAAAGAAATTGAAAAGCAAGCAATAAGTAGCGATATTGCTGAAAAAGAAGGCAAATTAATAGTTGCTAACGTTCGCCGTACTGATGGCGAAAATATTTATCTTGAAATTGGCGGAACAACCCTAGAAGGTTTGTTAACTAAACGTGATTGCTTGCCAGAAGATAACTTCCGTATTGGCGATAAGATTAAAGTATTTGTTCGTCATATTCGTGATGACTACAAGGGAGCAGTGGTTCAAGTTACACGTTCTAATCCTGCGTTTGTTAAAAAGTTATTAGAAATGGAAGTGCCTGAAATTGCTAATGGCGATGTTGAAATTGTAAACATTGTGCGTGAGGCAGGTTTGCGTACAAAAGTTGCCGTTAAAACAGATATCAATGGTCTAGATGCTGTTGGTGCTTGTATCGGTAATAAAGGTATGCGTATTAATACAATCATTAACGAATTACACGGAGAAAAGATTGATATTATTAACTATTCTGAAGATGCTAGAGAATTTATTATATCTGCACTTAGCCCAGCAACAGTAAATGAAGTTTATGTAGACATTAATAATCAATCAGCACAAGTATTAGTTCCTGAAAATAAATTGTCACTTGCTATTGGCAAGGGTGGACATAATGTTAGACTTGCTGCTAAACTTACAGGTTACAAACTAGATGTTAAGGGCGAAAAGGAATATGTTCGTACAAATGATGTTTTAGTAGCAAATGATGTAAATATCATTGTTGATGATATGGACGATGATTTGTTTGAAGATATTGACGACTAGGTGATTATGCATACAACCTATGAAAGAAGATGTGTTGCCTGTAGGCAAACAAATTTAAAACAAAACTTAATTCGTGTGTGTAGGGTTAATAATGAATATGTTATTGACCTAAATAAATTAAATGGCAGAAGTGCTTATATTTGTAATAATGCCGATTGTTTAAAAAAAGTGGTTGACAAAAAATTATTAAATCGTGCATTTAAAACTAATTTAGAAGATATTTATAGCAAGTTGAGAGGATATATTGAATAAACTAATAAAAACATATATAGGGTTTAGCATAAAGTCTAAATCTGTTGTAATAGGTCAGGATAGACTAAAGGAAACTAAGGATAAGATTAGTTTGATTGTATATTGCAATACCGCTAGTCAAAATTTAAAGGATTTAATTTTGCGATTGTCGGAAAAGTTTAATTGCAAAGCAATAATGTTAGATGATGACTTGGAATTGTATACAAGTATACTTGGTTGTAAAGTGTTGGGAATAACCAACAAATCGCTAGCAGATGCGATTATTAAAGTTGTGGAAGGACAAAAATAGGAGAGATTGATGGAAAATAAAAGCAAAACAAAATTTGAAAATGTAAACTTGTTAAATGATTATTTAAAAGAGGGTAAACTTTCTGCATTGATGGGAAATATTCGTAACTTAAAAGTTCAAATGGATAACCTATGCAAAGAGGCCCGTATTAAGGAAAAGGATTTGCTTGCCGAACAACAAAAGGTAGAACAAAAAGCAAAACTTGCAGCAGTAGTAGAGGAAAATAAGGAAGTTAAGGTTGAAAAGATTCAACCAGTTGTTTCTGCTCCTCAAAGTGCTCAAAAACCAGTAAATCGCCCTAATATAAATAACAATCCACAAAACAATCGTAATCAAAATTTTAATAATCGTAATTTTAATCAAAACAACCGCAACCAAAATCAAAATGGACAAGGACCAAATAATAGAAATAATAACAATCAATTTAATCAAAATCGTAACTTTAACCAAAATAACCGCAATCAAAACAATCAACAAGGATTTAATAAAAATCGTCCTGGACAATCTGGTCAAAATACTTTCCAAAAGGGTGCGGGACAATTTAACAAGCCATTTAATAAGCCAAATGGGTTAAGTAAGCCAGGATTTGGAGCTAAACCAGCTGTGTTTGCTTCACCTATTATTGAAACTCAACCTCAACGTGACCATGGAAACAAGAAAAAGGGTGGAACACACTACGAGGAAAAGAAAACTTATAGCAAATACGATTTGTTGCGTAAGGGTATGATAGAGGCGGATAATACTGAAGATAGAATGTTATCTCGTAAAGTTCGTACCAAGAAAAAGGAAGAAAAACAAATAGTTGTTAAACCTGCAGGTCCTGCAGTAATTACTACTGATAATATTACAGTTAAATTGCTTAGCGAAGTTACAGGTAAAACTGTTAGTGAAATAATTAAAAAGTTTATGTTGCTAGGAATGATGGTTACTATTAACTCTGTAGTAGATTTCCAAACTGCAGAATTAATTGCTAGCGAAATGGGTGTTGAAATTATTCAAAAACTAGATAAAACTAGTGAACAAAAATTACAAGAAGTTCAAGATACAATTACAAACTATAGTGATGCCGAAGCTGTGGTTCGTCCTCCTATTGTTACAGTAATGGGTCACGTAGACCATGGTAAAACTTCACTACTTGACTATATTCGTAAAGCAAAAGTTACACTTGGTGAAGCAGGTGGTATTACTCAACATATCGGTGCTTATCGTGTAGATGTTGATGGTAAATCTATAACCTTTATTGATACACCAGGTCACGAAGCGTTTACTGATATGCGTGCACGTGGTACATCTGTTACTGATATTGCAATCTTAGTAGTGGCGGCAGATGATGGTATAATGCCTCAAACTATTGAAGCAATTAACCATATTAAGTCAGCAGGCGTGCCTATGATTGTTGCAATTAACAAAATGGATAAGCAACAAGCAGACCCAGACCGCATTAAGCAACAACTGGCTGAAAATAATGTATTGCCTGAAGAATGGGGCGGAGATGCAATTCTTGTGCCAATTTCAGCTAAAACTGGTATGGGTATTGATAAATTGCTTGAAACAATATTATTAGTGTCTGAAATGGGTGAATTTAAAGCAAATCCAGAAGCGCAAGCAATGGGAACTATTCTAGAAGCACGTCTTGATAAAGGTCGTGGTGCTGTGGCATCATTAATTGTACGTAATGGTAGCTTGAAAGTTGGCGATACACTTGTAAGCGGTACTTGTATTTGTAAAGTAAAAGCTATGATAGATGAAAACAACAAGAGTGTTAAAGTTGCAACTCCTTCAACTCCAGTTTCAGTACTTGGATTTAGTGAAGTTCCAACTGCGGGCGAAAGTTTCACAGTTGTAGATGAAAAACTTTCTAAGGAAATTGTAGAAGAACGTAAAGCACGTATTAAGGCAGAACTTGCAAATAGTTCTAGTGCTAATACTCTTGAAGATTTAATGGCTAAAACTAGCGAAGGAAATAAGAAAATACTTAATGTATTGCTTAAAACAGACGTTGGTGGTTCATTGGAAGCAATTAAACAATCTATTGCTAAAATTGAAAATGATGAAGTTAAAGTTAATATCTTGCACAGTGGCGTAGGCGGAATATCTGAATCAGATGTAATACTTGCAAATGCTTCAAGCGCAGTTATCTTGGGCTTTAATACTCATACAGATAGCAAGGTTAAGACAGTGGCTGAACGCCTAAAGGTTAATATCAAGAACTATAAGATTATTTATGAATTACTAGAAGAACTTGAAGCTGTTATGAAGGGTATGAAGGAACCTAAATACGAAAAGGTTGAAATGGGTAAGGCAGAAGTACTTGTGGTATTTAAACTTACAGGTATTGGTATTGTTGCTGGTTCAATCGTTCGTGATGGTGTGATTGCTCGTAATACTCATGCAAGAGTTATTCGAGATGGTGAAGTGATTGTAGAAGATTGTGAACTATCTAGCGTTAAAATCGTTAAAGATGACGTTAAGGAAGCAGGTAAAGGTCGTGAATGTGGTATCAAGCTTGCATTTAATGAAATTAAAGTTGGCGATATAATCGAGTGTTTTGCACTTAAAAGGATTGAAGATTAATGAAAAATAATAGATTAGAACGTGTTAATTCCGAACTTCAAAAGGAAATAGCACTTATAATAAATAATGAACTTCGTGACCCGCAAATTACCTCAATGATTGGTGTTAGCACGGTTGATGTTTCGCCAGACCTTGCTAACGCTAAAGTATATTTGTCAGTGTATGGCGGAGATGCAGATGATACGCTTAATCGTATCAAAGGTGCAGGTTCGTTTATACGTGGCAGACTTGCTAAAAAAATACGTTTGCGTATTATTCCAAGATTAGATTTTTATCTTGATAATTCGCAAGTTTATGGTCAAAAGATTGATGAGTTATTAAGTAACATTACTTATACAACCAATCCAGATGACCAATTTGATTATGAGGAAGATTAATGAGGGGAATATTATTAGTAAACAAGCGTCAGGGCTGGACAAGCTTTGACGCTGTTAATTTTTGTAAGAGAGTATTTAATACTCGAGAGGTAGGGCACTTAGGCACACTTGACCCTATGGCAACTGGTGTACTGGCTGTAACTGTTGGCAGTGCTAATAAACTATTTGATATGTTTTTAAACAAAAGTAAGACGTATGTTGCTGAATTTACTTTTGGTTATTGCACCGATACACTAGATGCAGAAGGAAAAATAGAGGATAAGTGTGATATAATACCAACGCTAGAACAAATAGAGGGTATTTTGCCGGAGTTTATTGGAGAAATTGAGCAAATTCCACCAAAGTATAGCGCAAAAAAAATTAATGGAAAAAAGGCATACGACCTTGCTCGTAATGGACAAGAATTTGAATTAAGACCAAGCAAGGTTACAATAAATAATCTTAAAGTTTTGGATTATAATAATGGAATTTTAAAACTTGAAATTGAGTGCGGAGCAGGCACTTATATCCGTTCATTTGGTCGTGATATTGCATTAAAACTTAACACGCTTGCTACTATGACAAGTCTTGTTAGAACTCGCCTTGGAAGGTGGGATATTGAAGATTGTATTGATATTAAGGACAACACAAACGAGAGTATTCAATCTAAATTATTGCCTATAGATAGCGTATTTAATAATTTAACTACACTAGATGATGTGCAGATTGTTGGTCGTTTACTTAATGGTCAAACAGTAATTACAGATGTTAAAGATGGCGATTATAGACTATATAAAGATAGCGAATTTGTAGCAATAGCCACCGCCAAAGATAAACATATTAAGATGACTAAATACTTTAAAGTGTAGGAAGGATTTAATTATGAATAATGAAATTAAAAAGAAACAAGACAAGAAAGAATTTGATAGAATAATAGATAGAATGATAAGACATTATCAATATCAAATTAAGATAAATGAAAATATTCCTGCTTTAAGCGAGATTGTAGCAGGGCATAGAGAAAATGTTAAATTTTTAGAAGATTTGCGTGATGGAAAACTCGAACTGAAATAATTTATAAAAACTCTCAGTTAAATACTGAGAGTTTCTTCTTTTTTATTTTCGATTTTTTTAATAATTTTTATTTCTTTGTCAGCGTTTATTTTATTAATTCTGTTTAGATGGGAGGATAATAATATTTTTGTTTCATTTTTTATAGAGTTACTTGACAAAGCATAGTTTAAAATTTCTTTAGTTTGTAAAAATTTATCATAATCAGTTATGGTTTTAGTTTGTTCAATTTTGTTTAAGTAATTTTTTAAAGAAACTTCTATTATTTCAGGTGTTATATATTTTGAATAAAATGTAACCCCAAAACCTATGTCAGCATTTGCAAGCAATATATCGGCAGATGCTCGGTCGGCCAAGTTTTCTATTAAATAAGTGATGGCTTTATCGTTTATACTTTGATTAAAAGATGAGAATAGACGGCATACTTGAGCAAAATTTTCTGAGGTAAGCAAATCCTTGGATAAAACGTCGTTTATAAAATTGCTTAAATCTCGTTTTTCACTACTTAAACTATTTCGTAAGTTAATTTGATTTAATAGATATTTATAGTCGTGTCTTAATGCCCAACCGGCAATTTCAAGATTTTCCTGCAATGTCATATTTTTAGTTGTGTGATCTAAAATTCCATTTAACAATGCATTATATGTATCATTATCGAGATTTTTGTCAGATTTTACAGCATTCATTAAAAGCGATTTTACTTTGGTTTCAAGCTTTTCAAAAGATTTCATATCTTTTTTATTACTAGCATTATTTGCATTCTGAAGTTCTATGTATTGTTTAAAGTTATTTGTTAAATATTTTTTTACTTGAGGACTGCACATAGGGTCGTTCATTATCATCTTAAATGTTTCACTAGTATCAACAAATGCATTATTTCTAGCATCTATTTCACTTTTTTTAGATAGATATGCACCGAATTGTAGTTTTTTTAGTTTTCGTTTTGATATTTTTGTGCCAAATAAATTGTGTTGATTTGCGAAATTATTTAATTCTTCAACTTCTTTATTTGTCATTTCACCGTCTAGCAAGCCATCGGTTACTTGCTTAAAATCAATAGTTTTAATTAAATCTGGATTTACTCTATAGAAATCTTGATAATTATGCCTTTGTTCATGGTAAATAGTATCCAAAAGCATCATAAAATTATATTTGTTTTGTGAAACTGATTGGACAAATGATAAACTATAGTATATGGTGTTTTGACCTGTACAATGTAATCCAAGTGTGTTTGGATTTCCATTAAGAATATCAGCATATTTTATAGTTACAGGAGTCATTTTTTTATAAGGGTTATTGTTAGTAAGAATTTCAATAAGTTCTATCATTTCGTTATCAGGCGAAAAGGTTTCTGCAGATAAGTTAAAGTCATACTTATTACTTAATTTTTCTAAAATATGATAAATGCGTTTTTTAGTTTCTAAATTATTATTCATATAAATAAGTATAAGTTAAAATATATTATTAGTCAATCGATATCGGTGATTTTATTTATAATAAATTTTAATTACCAAATTATTTAAAATTACTTGTCAAATGGTATGCGTTGTGATATAATATAAAAGTAGAATTTATAAAAGGAGAAAATTATGATTACAGCAGGTGATATTAGAAAAGGTGTTATTTTTGATGATGGTACTAGTAAGGACCCTAAAAACCCTAACTTATTCCTAGTTGTTGATTTCCAACACGTAAAGCCAGGTAAGGGTGCAGCATTCGTTCGTACAAAGTTGAAGAACGTAATTACAGGTCAAGTTATTGAACGTACTTACAACCCATCTGAAAAGATTGATGATATCCAAATCGAACGTCGTGAAATGCAATATTTGTACAACGAAGGTGGTTTGTACTACTTTATGGACAACGAAACTTACGAGCAAATTCCTTTCAACTACGATACAGTTGAAGACGCTATGAAGTTTATGATTGAAAATATGAGCGCTCAAGTTCAATTTTATAAAGGTACTCCAATTAACGTAGAAGCACCTATGTTTGTTGAACTTACTATTGCGCAATGCGAACCAGGTGTTCGTGGCGATACAGCAAAATCTGGTGGTAAACCAGCAAAACTTGAAACAGGTTTCACTATCCAAGTTCCTTTGTTTGTAAACGAAGGCGAAAAAGTTCGTGTTGATACTCGTACCGGCGAATATATGGAACGTGTATAATATCTAAATAAGATATTAAATAAAAGTTTAAAGTAAGGGTGAAAATTTTTATTTCGCTCTTATTTTATCCAAAAATTTAAAAACTGAATACTAGATTATAGGAGAACATTATGAAATTAGACTCAATTATATTTGGCAAAGTTCACGAAATAAAGGAACAAACTAAAAACCCAAGATTGATTGAAAAACGTGTTGGTGAAATAGAAGTTGCTAATAAAAATAAAGCAAAATCTACTAAAAAGATTTCAAAAAATCAAAAGAGTATTAATCACAACCACACTAAACATTTATAAAAAAATAAAGCGTAAATTACTTACGCTTTTTTAATTATTTTATAAGCAATTTAGATAAAGAACTTTCAATAGTGCTATCAATAACTGCCCAATAAATTAATGCTATAAAAATACTGAGCGCAAATCCAATAATAGCACCTTTGCCTGCTAGATAGGCATCTTCAGGTTGAGTTTTTCCCCAAACTATCCACAAAATGAAACCTACCAGAGGGAAAAAGAAACCAAGTACTGCCCAACCAGCATTTCCTTTATTTTGCATATAATTCCTCCTTAGTATATAAAATTTTATAAATCCTAAAAATTCGACACATATTAATATTATATAGCGGAAAATCCGCCAAGTCAAGTTTTTTGGTGAACTTTCCGCTAAAATTATTATTAATAAATGAGAACTTTTGGTGAAATTATAAAGAGATATAGGTTATTAAAGAAACTCTCACAACAAAAATTAGGAGAAGAGTTGGGTTTTTCTGCACGTACAATATCTGATTGGGAATGCAATAATACAGAACCTAATATAGAAACAATAAAAAAGTTAGTAATAGTTTTAGATATTACATTTGATGAGTTGTTTGATTTTTAAACAGGATTAATTTAAAAACTTTAACGAAATAGCACGAATTTTGGTGCTATTTTTTTTATGCGTTCTAAACCTTAGGGCTATATTATATCAATAGGTAAAAAGGTGGTGAACTATGTTAAAACGATATTTGCCAGAGGTTATATATAATTCAATAGCCAAGTATGTAAATTATGCTGATGTTAATGAAATTAGACTTAGGGTTAATAGTCCGCTAGTGGTTTGTATTAAAAACAAAAAGTACTTTGTAGGTGAACATGGTTTTAGCGATTATGATAATGCTATAATTTGCAGTTATGAGATGATGCAGGATTTTGTATATAAACTTTGTGACAATGCGGTATATGCTGTCAATGACCAATTAAAACAAGGGTTTATAACACTTCCTAAAGGAGTGCGTGTGGGCATTTGTGGCGAGGTAGTAACTACCGATGGAAAAATTGTAACTATTAAAAATTTCCAGTCGGCAAATATACGTATTCCGCATCATATAAAGGGCTGTAGTTTGTTGGCGCTAGATTATATGTTGGACAAGGACTTTAAAAACACATTGATAGTTTCACCAGCAGGTGCGGGTAAAACAACCTTTATAAGAGATGTGGTTTATCAGTTATCCAAACAAAATTATTGCTATAATGTGTTGATTGCAGACGAACGTAATGAGATTGCAAGTGTTGTTAATGGGGTGGCGGAAATACCGCTTGGCAATTTTGCGGACATTTATTCTAACTGCACTAAGGAATTTGCTTTTAAGCAAGGTATACGTAGTATGAAACCAGACATATTTGTTACAGATGAAATAGATATAGATAAAGACCTTCAAAGCATTGTAGATGCAAATAATTCGGGGGTTAAAGTATTGGCTACCATACATAGCGATAATATTACTAAACTAAAGCAAAAGCGTGGGTTTGATAAAATTATAAACGACAAGGTGTTTGAGCGCTATGTGGTGCTTAGCGATAACGAAGGTCCTGGAACCTTAACACATATTTATGATAGCAATTTAAAGTGTTTATTTTGTAGGTAACTCGCAAATTAAAAGGATAAAGATGAAATATATATTAATGTTAGGTTTAATTGCTGTAATTATGCTAATTGCGCAAGGTGTGTGTAAGCAATATCGTGAAAGATATGCTTTGTTTGAAGGGCTAAATGATTTTTTTAGACAAATGCAACTTAACCTTAATTTTCAAAAGCAAAAAATTAATGAGATAATTAATCAAACCTCGTTACGTAAAAATAATAAGGAAATATATATAGCATATTTAGATTATTTGAAAGAAGGGACAAGTTTGGATATAACCAGTATTCGTATTTTAGATGATAACGAACAAGTGCAAATAACTAATATGCTATTATCGCTTGGTAAAAACGATGTGTCGGGCGAATTAACGCAATTGGAAAGTTATAAAATATACTTAAGTGATAAGATTACTCAATCAAGACAAGAAAAGGATAAGTATTGCCCTTTAATTACCAAACTATCGTTTTTGTTTGCAGTTGGACTAGCAATATTGTTTATTTAATATATAAGATAATAAATAGTTGGATTTGTGTGTTTTGCTATTTACAAGTTGGATTTGAGATTAAAATATAAAAGAGGTATTATGTCGGTAGAGATTATATTTAAAATTGCAGGAATTGGATTGATAACTGCCATTGTTAATCAAATATTAAAACATTTAGGCAAGGAAGAGATTGCATCAGTTACAACTTTGGCTGGGCTGATAATATGCTTACTAATGGTATTAGACCTAGTACAAGACTTATTAAATACTATTAAAAATCTATTTTCGTTTTGAGGTAGAGTATGGATATAGTTAAGGTGGTGGCGGTAGGGCTTATTACAGTGATAGCCACTATAATAGTTAAACAAGTAAAGCCAGAAATAGCAGTGTTAATTACTTTGGCAGGCAGTATTGTTATTATAATACTATCTGTGCAAATGCTACAAAATGTATTTGGCTCGTTTTTAGGTATATTTGACAAGACTGGTGTAAGTGGCTCGTTATTTGTACCTGTGCTTAAAATTATAGGTATAGGTTATTTATGCGAATTTGGTGCAAATCTTTGTGTAGATGGCGGGTGTAACAGTATTGCGGACAAGATATTATTTTGTGGCAAAATAACAATACTTATAATAGCACTTCCTATTATCAATAACGTTATTGATGTAGTGTTGGAGTTTTTATGATAAAAATATTAAGACCAAAACAGCCAGAATACATCAAACGTACGTGTATATTACTAATAATTTTAATTTCATTTTTTGCCATTATTATTCAACCTAGCTATACCTATTGCGCTAATGCTAGTTTGCTGGAAATGAGCGAAGACTTAGGCAATAATGTTAATGCTTTATTAAAAGACATTGACTTTTCGCCTATTGATGAAGTAATTGCTGAGTTTGATGACAATCAAATAAAAATGTTTTCCTTAGATAATATAAAAGCAAAGGTAAAAGATATTATCAATGGTAAACAGGCGGTAGATTATAATACTATTGCAGAAGTTGTAGTTAATGTATTACTGCAAGTGATAATTCAATACGTGCCTATGTTTGCGTTAATAGTAGGTATTGGTATAATTGCTAGTTTGTTAGATCAAATAAAAAGTAAGTTTAACGAAAAGTCAACAGGAGATATAGTTCATTTTGTATGTTTTTGCCTGATTGTTATAATTATGGCTACAAGTGTTAAACGGCTTATTACTAGTACCACCTCTACAATAGGGAATATGCAGAATATAATTAATGTAATATTTCCGATAATACTAACGCTGATGACGGGGATAGGCGCAGTGACTAGTGTGGGTGTATTTCAACCAGTTTTGGCTGTGATGAGCAATATTGTTAGCACTATTATATTTAAAGCAGTGATCCCTATATTTATATTTAGTTTTGTATTACATATTATAGGGCATTTGTCTGGTACTATTAAGTTGGATAAATTCAATTCGTTTTTATCTAGTTTGTTTAAATGGCTAATAGGCATAACCTTTACAATTTTCTTTGCGGTTATATCTATTCAAGGTATTTCTGCTGGGGCATTTGATTCGGTGTCGCTTAGGACTGCAAAGTTTACTATTAGTAGTTACGTTCCAATAATGGGTGGATACTTATCTCAAGGAATGGATTTAATACTTGCTAGCGGAGTGCTAATTAAAAATTCGGTAGGACTTGTAGGAATTTTAATTATAATAACCTCTATTTTATCTCCAATACTGGAAATAGTAGTATTTAGTTTGATGCTGAAAGCGGTAAGTGCAATATTGCAACCATTAAATAATAATCGTATTACAAACTTTTTGCACGCAACCTCTAAGACAATTACAATGCTATCTACTTGTATAATAGTAGTTGGGTTTATGTACTTTTTAAGTATAGGTATGTGTATGGCATCGGCAAATGTAATATAGTCACATATTAAAACAATATAGTAAATTAATATATAGGAGAAAGCATACAATGAACGGATATTTATTATCTTTGCTAGGCGTAATATTGCTAGGTGTACTTATAGATGTAATATTACCTAGTGGTAGTACTTCTAAGTATATATCAGGCATATTTGCAATAGTAGTAATGTTTGTTATGGTTTCGCCATTACTTAAGTTTATTAATAGCGATAATAGACTAAATAATTATTTTACTGCAATGGATATACAACTAAATGAAAAACTATTATATAACATTAGTAATTCTAAGTTTAATGCGGTGGAAGATGCTATCAAGCAAGAGTTAGTAAGTAACGGATATAATAATGTAAACATAGAGGTAGAGTTTAAAGTGGTGGCGGATAGTGTCGAGATAAGGCAAGTTTTAGTAGATTTGACTAATTTAGTCATTAATACAAATTCCGCGAATATAAATAAATATGTATATATTAGACAAGTAGTTATGCAACATCTGGCAGTAACGGAGGAGGTGATAGTATTTTGTGAGTGACAAGCCACAACGTAGTAAAATTAAGTGGGTTGAAAAATTAAAAAATATAAAACACATAGAAATATACATAACCATTATATTTGCAATAATACTAATCCTCATATTATTTTCATCTACAGGCAATAAAAAATCATATACCAACAACAAAAGTAATACTACCTATCAGGAAACCTCGGTCACTAGTTATATAAACAATATGGAGCATAAGTTGGAGCAAATATTATCACAAGTGCAAGGCGCTAGTAATGTGAGTGTTATGCTTACGCTGGATATGAGCAGTAGTACTATTAAAAACGATGAAATAGAAATTAATAATTTTCCTGACATTAAAGGCGTGGTTATTGTAGCAAAAGGAGTGGAAGACACCAAAGTAAAAATGAATATATTAAAAGCAGTACAGGCGGTAATAGATATTTCTAGCGGACGAATAGAAATATTAAATAGCAATTAAATACAAAGGATAGATATATGGTGGCGGAATTGCCAGTAAAAATAAAAAAATTAAAGGAGTTAGTTATGACAAAGAAAAAGAAAATTATAGTTTTATCAGTTATGATAGGATTACTTATCCTTACAGGGTATATTAATGTGGCCTTAAACAATTCATTATCAGGTGCAAATCCTAGTACTAGCACTCAAACTTCAGCAGTGACCGAAAGTTTTTACACAACCTATAAAACCGAGCGTGAAAGCACACGTAAACAAGAACTTCAATTTTATGAAGCAATAATTGCAAGTTCTACTTCATCTCAAGAAGCAAAAAATGAAGCAGAAAAGAACAAACTAGATTTAATCAACCAAATGGAAAAGGAATTAGTAGTAGAAGGAATTATTGTAGGAAAGGGTTTTGATGATGCTATTGTTACACAAAGTAGCGCTAATGTAAACGTTTTTATCAAATCTGCCGAATTAAATTCTAGCGAAGTGGCAATAATTACAGATGTGGTAAGAGAACAACTTGGTGTGGAAATTGATAAAATTATAATAATTCCGTCAGAATAATTGCAATCTTATTAGTTTTGTGCTACAATACATATAGAGGTATATATTTATGGCACAAAAAATTAATAATAGTTTAAATAATACTCATATTAACAAAAATATGATGCTATCTATTGTAACGCTTGCAACTAAGGAAATAGCCGGAGTTGTAGATGTTGCTCAACCAGCAATTCAAAATATTAAAAAGATATTTTCACAAAATGTTGGTGATGGTGTTAGCATTAAGTTTACTCAACTAGGTTTGATTATAGATGTTTTTATTATAGTTGAAATAGGGTATAGTGCTAATGATGTGGTATATCGTGTACAACAAAATATTAAAAACAGTGTAGCAACTATGATTGAAATGCCAATTAAGGCAATTAATGTTCATATTGTAGATGCTGAAAAACATCGTTAATATCTAGCACTTGGAGAAAATATGAGTAGAATACAATCAAGAGAGAATGCATTTAAGATTATTTATTCTAAATTATATGTAAATGATGCGGAAATTTCGCCTATCGAAGAGATAGACGATTTTTGCGTATCTTTGGTAACTGCGTTTACTAATAATATTGAAGATATTAAAAACAAGGTTGCAAGCAATTTAAAAGGAACTACTGTTGATAGGGTATATAAGATTAATCTAGCACTTATTTATCTTGCAGTGGCTGAAATATTTTATGTGGAAGGCAGTGAATATAAGGTGGTTATTAATGAGGTGGTTAACCTTGCTAAAAAATATTCAACCGAAAAGAGCCACAAATTTATTAATGGGTTCCTAGCAGGGCTTGTTAAATAATGTTTGCCTTAACAGTTACGCAATTAAATAAAAGAATTAAAGATATTTTAGAAAATGAGGTAATACTTGAACATATTACCGTAATGGGTGAAATATCTTCTTTTTCTGTAACACGAGGAATAGCTTATTTTAATATTAAAGATGACGACAGTTTGCTTAGTTGTGTAATGTTTGGTTGCCCACAAAACTATAATATTGGCGATAAGGTTCAAGTAACTGGTAACATAAATTATTATACCAAGGGTGGTAAATTATCGCTTAGCGTAACAAAAATAGAACTAATGGGGCAAGGAGAGTTGTATCAACAATATCTAATGCTTAAACAACGTTTAGAATTAGAAGGTTTATTTGATAGTAATATAAAAAAGCCAATACCAAGATTTATTAAACGTATAGGAGTAATTACATCTAAAACTGGTGCTGTATTGCAAGATATAATCAATGTAACCAGCAGGCGTAATCCTACAGTCGACCTAGTATTATATGATACGCAGGTGCAAGGAATAGTTGCGGTTGACCAAATAGTTGAGGCAATTAATTTCTTTTCAAATTATGATAATATAGATGTTATAGTTGTTGCTCGAGGTGGTGGAAGTATTGAAGATTTACAACCCTTTAATGATGAGGCAGTAGCACGTGCGTGCTTTGAGTGTAAAAAACCGATTGTGTCAGCAGTAGGGCACGAAACCGACTTTACAATTATTGACTTTGTGGCAGATTTGCGTGCACCGACACCATCTGCAGCGGCCGAACTGCTTGCATTTGATTATTATGATACGTGTGACACCTTTAATGGCTATATCGAGCATTTTAATCGTCAAATAGAGCGCACTTATAACGAATATGCTATAATGATAGCAAACTACGTTGCGACCTTTCAAGATGAGGTAAAGGAACTGGTATTTAAACTAGAACTTAAGGTTAATCAACTATTAAACAATTGTGAAAATATAGTGCAAGACAAAGTTGATAAATCAATATATAGTGTAAATATACTTTTAAACACACTAGACAAACTAAATCCAATTAATCTTTTAAGGTCAGGATATGCAATAATAAATAAAGAACAAATTCGCCTAAAGGACTATACAAAACTAAAAAAAGATGATATAATAACAATAGATACAAATACCAATCAAATAATAGCAAAGGTTATTGATAATAAGGAGAGATTATGAAATTAGAAGAAAGTATGAAGCGCCTTGAAGTAATTGCAAGCGAGCTTGATAGTGGCGAAAAAAGTTTGGAGGAATGTCTTAAACTTTATGAAGAGGGTGTAAAACTAGCCAAAACTTGCCTAGATAGTTTAGAACAAACCAAGGGCAAAATAACAGAAATTAAAAAGACAACAAATACGGAGGAAGAAATAGATGGATAATCAAGATTTTGTAAAAGAAGTTGCAGACATCAATACCGATTTTGCTGGTTGGTATACTGACGTTGTATTAAAGACCGATTTGGTTGACTATGGTCCAGTTAAAGGTACTATGGTTATTAAACCTTATGGTTATGCTATATGGGAACAATTACAAAGTTATGCGGACAAGCGTTTTAAGGAAGTAGGCGTGCAAAATGCATATTTCCCTATGTTTATACCAGAAAGTTACTTAAAGCGTGAGGCAGAGCACGTTGAGGGCTTTGCTCCAGAAGTGGCAGTGGTAACATATGCTGGAGGACAAGAACTAAGCGAAAAATTAATTGTTCGTCCTACCAGCGAAACAATTATTTGTGAAATGTATGCTAAATGGATTAAAAGTTATCGTGATTTACCTGTACGTATGAATCAATGGTGTAATGTTGTACGTTGGGAAAAAACAACTCGTCCTTTCCTTCGTACTAGCGAATTTTTGTGGCAAGAAGGTCATACTGTGTATAGTACACCAGAAGATGCTCAAGCAGACGTTGAACGTATGCTTAATATATACATAGATGTTGCTCAAAAGTTGCTTGCAATACCAGTACTTAATGGTCGCAAAACTGAGCGTGAAAAGTTTGCAGGTGCAGTAGCAACCTATGGCATTGAGGCAATTATGCGCGATGGTAAATGTTTACAAGCAGGCACTAGCCATAACTTAGGTCAAAACTTTGCAAAGGCAAGTAATATCCGCTTCCTAAATAAAGATGGAGTGCTTGAATATGGCTATTCAACATCTTGGGGTATTAGCACGCGTCTTATTGGTGCATTAGTTATGGTGCATGGTGATGAACGTGGACTAAAACTTCCTCCAAATGTTGCTCCTATTCAAGTGGTTATAATCCCAGTAGCATCTCACAAAGAGGGCGTTATTGAAAAGTGTCAAGAAGTAGCTGAGAAGTTACAACAAGCAGGCATACGAGTTAAACTTGATGATAGCAAAAACACTCCAGGTTGGAAGTTTAATGAATATGAAATGAAAGGTGTGCCAGTTCGACTTGAAATAGGTCCTAGAGATATTGAAAATGGAGTTGCTACCTTTGTTCGCCGTGATACTCGTGAAAAGGCTCAATTAAGTTTAGATAATTTATCAGTTGAAATTCCTCAAATACTAGAAATGGTTCAACAAAATATGTTTGATATGGCAAAGGATAATCTTGATAATGCTATTATTGAAACTGATGATTATAACACAATGGTAAAAGAAATCAATAACAAAAAAGTAGCACTAGCATATCATTGTGGCGATAAGGATTGTGAAGAAGAAATTAAAAATAAAACCACAATCAAAACTCGTGTAATTCACTCTTATGACGATAACCATAAATGTATACATTGTGGCAAGCAATCTAAATATCGTGTATATTTTGGAAAACAATATTAAGATAAAATCATAAAATAGGGAGATATCAATGAAGCATCAATTTACAATTGGTAGAAGGGCTAGAGTTGAGGAAAATATACCTAATAATTATCAAATTATAGACCTTAATTCATATCACACTACAAAATCGCTAGTATTGGTTTTGGGTGGTAATGGTACTACTGATGATAGATCTGCTAATGGCAATGCTAAAATAGTGTCAAGTATGCTTGGCGTGTTTAATGATGATGTTGAAATATTATCGGTAAACTATAATCAAGGTTTGGGCGAACCAAATATAACTGAAAATTGTAAAGTTTTGGTTGATAAATTATTTTTACCATATGTTTCTATTAATGGAGAAAGATTAGATATAGATACCGCCTGTAAAAATATGCGAAATATAACAGTGTTTGCGCATTGCAGAGGTGTTGATGGACCTATGAGAAGGATTGTTCCGATATTACAAAATAGGTTAATGGAATTAAATTATAATACTGCAGAGCGTGAGCAAATAATATCTCAAATAGTGATGGTTGCCTATGGTGCTAATTTAAACGACACTATTAAGGAAATTAAAGGCGTATATTGCCTATCATTTAGTGACGAAATGTATCCTAGTGGAGCAGCTCTTCTATCAAAGCAATTTTTAAACAAACTAGATATTATCAATATGGTTAAAAGTGATAGGGAGTTATTAAGTGAAATAGATATATCTAAAAAGCGAGATTTAATAGCTGCACAATTAAGTACATTCTTACAAACACATAGGCGTGTATATAATATAAATGAAGGTAACAATATTCGCTTACTTGCTTATGGCTTGCTTCAAACCGATAATCATATATGGGAAGCTGACCATACAATAATAGGACTTACAAGAGAAGATGATTGGTCTTCGCATAAAAACGCATCATCAACCGGTGATTGTGTTTCAAGATGTTTGGCGTGTGCTTTATGTAATAGCGTTGCTAATAGTATAATCAATCAAAAATCAGACTTATTTGTAGATTTTGATATGGTTAAATTGCAAAACCAAATTGATACTATATGTAAGCAACATAATTACGAACAAACTAAACTAGATAACGTAGATTTGGAATTATTATAGGGTAGGAAACTACTCTATTTTTTATGTTAGTACATAATTATTTTATTAAAAACACAACTTATAAATTTTAAATAAATGGCACTGGTTATTTATTTTTGGCAAAACCTATGATAAACTATGATTAATTATGGTAATATTAGGATAATTATAGTTATTTTGCGAATAGATGCGAGCAGAATGTAATATATATTCGCCAAGTAGGTCAGCCAAAGAAATATTTTATTAGTGTAATAGTAAAAGAGTTGATAGATTTTATAAATTTATTTTGTAAAAATAGTTGAAATTTATTAAGAACTATGTTATTATATAAGGGTATTTAAAATATATGCCCGTATAGTCTAGAGGTTAGGACATGGCCCTCTCACGGCTAGGACAGGGGTTCGATTCCCCTTACGGGTACCAAATTAAAAACTCTGGTAAAGGTCACTAACTTTTGAAACTAGTGAAATAAAAGATTAAAACCAAAACAATGTTGTTTTGGTTTTTTATTAAACTTTAATAAAAATAATACACTTTTAATAATAGTGTGATATAATAGTTTTAGGAGAAAAATTATGGATGCAGGATATATATATGATAATAATGCTAATCTAATTGAAGAAGGAATTGACATATCTAAATTAAAATATATCACAAGAGAAGTGATTAATGATGTTAATAAAGTAAACTATTGTCATGGCTTTGAAGGCATTGATTTGTCTAAATTTGATTTATCTAATTTATCGTTAGACGATATTAGCAATATAACATTTGACCAAAAAACAAAGTGGCCAGACAGCAGTAAACTTCCAAAGGGATTTTCTCCTTCAATTTTATTACAAGATAGAAAAGGATGTTTCCCTGGAATTCGTGATTTACATAAATTAGGGATTAACGGACAAGGTATTAATGTTGTTTACATTGACCAACAAAACAAATTTGTTTTTAATCATGAAGAATTTAAACACTTGAATTATCAATATTTTGATTTTAATGATTACGATTTAGATGAATTTCATCCATACGGAGTTCTGTCTAATCTGTGTGGTAAAAATACAGGAGTTGCACCAAATATTAACTTATATTATTATTCTGCGTATAGATGGAAAGAAAATGATAAGTCAATGCTAGAATGTTTGCTCGATGTATTGCAAAAATTAAAAGATGGCAAGCATATTGATGTTGTGGGTATTTCTGGTCCTTTATATTTTATGAACAATAAACAACAAACTCCGGAGCAAAAAAAGATAGATGAAATAGTTGAGCAAATTCAAGCATTCGGTTGTGTTGTGATAGATGGTTATCGTTTTTTAGATGACTTTACTTGTTGTGGATTGGAAATTAGTGAGCAAATGTCTTTTGAAAATTTAGATTATGTTTCATGGGCAAATGAAGATGATAAATTAAAGCCTGCATTTATTTGTAAAGGTCAAGTAATTGCAGAGTGGCAAACTAAAAACGAATATGTTTATCAAGGCACTAATTGCGATAGTTGGCCTATTGCTCAATGTGTTGGATTATTTGCACTGTGTAGACAAATAGATAATCATATAACTTATGATAGTTTTGTTGCAAATATTAACAAAAGTTTAATAAACAATAAAGTGATAGATTTTCATAGATGTATTTTACACATTAAAAATAATACAAACGAAAATTATATTGATAAATAAACATTTATAAAAATGGCACTTAGACGTGTGCTTGTCATATACAAGTGTCGTCGCTTCGCTCCGACAGACAAGCACACGTTAACAACTAAATAAATTAAAATCAAAAAGCGAAAATGTTGGCAGAGCATAACACATTTTCGCTTTTTGTATGTTTACATGTGGCTATTTATTCCATGGTGTACTTGACAATAGGCGCTGAAATGATGTTTCTCTTTCTGGTTAAGACAGAGAAACGATAATTGTGCTTATGGCTTTAAAGTTTTCGTTTCTCTGCCTTTTGATATTGTGTTTTCATTTCTTCTCTTGTCAAGTACCTTTCACGGCATAAAGTAGCCAATAAAAAAGAGAACTAGAATTTTCTAATTCTCTAATTATTACACTAGTTTCAAAATTCAGTGACTAAAACCTAGAGTTTTTTTCTTGACAAAATTCGACATTTGATTATAATGACAATTATCAAGCAAGGAGAGATTTTATGAGCAAAACATTTGGCTATTATTTAACAATTAGTATTAAGGACTTAGTGGCTTCAATTATGATTAATGAAGACAAAACACAGATAGGTAAAGATGAATTGTATGATTTATTTTTAAGAACTACCTATAAAATGAAACAAAAAGGAGTAAATGGTAGAGTGGCATATAGTCGTGACGACTTGGCGGAATTTAAGCGAGAATATATAGATGAGTTTGAAGTTGGTATTAAATCTATTAAACTACGTGATGGTTATTCTTTAGAGTGGTTGCAAGACCACATTGTATCCTATATGTCTGTTGACACATTACAACTATTAGGTGTAATTCCTTGTGAAAATGAACTTTCATTATAATTTAGCAATAAGTTGTTAGGGTATATTAAATATAATTTATTAATTCTTATCGTTTGATAAGAATTTTTTATAAATTTATATAAATGTTAACAAAAATTTAGTGATATGTGCTATAATAATTTTTAAATTAAGGAGAAAACTTTGGAAAACTTAAGACAAAAACTAAAGATTTTTAATTATAGACCGCTTGTCTTAGTTTTTTTGGGTGTTTGTGCTGGAATATTAGTTAATCACTTTCTTTTAAGGCAAACTTTAATAACTATTATAGGTATTGCAATAGTAGTTGGTGTATTAATTTTATATAGTATACTGCACAAAAAGTTTAGGTATTTTATAACATTTGGAATATGCTTTATTCTGGGCTTTAGTTGTTTTGGTATTTATATGAATGCACGAAAACACGAACCTAAAGTAATGGTAGATAATTATGCACAAGGTATGGTTACTAATATTACTGATAGAGGTTTGTATTTAGAACTTTTGTTGGAAGATGTAAAAGTTGACTATAAGGATTTAGATTATAATGTAATATTAAATTACTATAATACTAATCAAAATGGTTATATAAATATTGATAAGGGTTTAGTTATTGGTTTTGAGATACAAAAACAATATTTGGTAAACTATTATTATGAGGGTGTACCAAATACATATAATTTAGCAAATAATATAGGCGCAGAATTTGTTACGTATGAAGTGGAATTAATTGATACAGACTTAAATACTAGATATTCGATACTTAAACGAATTAGAAAAAATTTAAGATTTGGACTTAACAATCTAAATGGCGAAATGATATATTCTGCTATGTTTGGCGATAAAATCGACTTAAATCATAATTTATACAAGGCATATAAAAGTTCGGGTGTGGCACATTTATTGGCAGTTTCGGGTTTGCACGTGGGTTTGGTAGTTGCTATTATTTACTGGCTTTTGAAAAAACTAAAAATTAAAGGTTGGTGGAGAGTAGTAATCATTAGTCCGTTACTATTTATATATGCTTATTTATGTGGTTTTTCATATTCAATTATTAGAGCTAGCATTATGGCGCTGGTATTAATGATAGCTCCATTATTATTTAGAGAATATGATTTGCTTAGCAGTATTTGTTTTGCTGGAAGTTTAATACTACTAATAGAACCAATTGCCTTATTTCATTTATCGGCACAACTTAGTTTTGGTTGCGTGTTTGGAATATGTATGCTTTATCCAATATTTAAGCGATGGCTAAATAAAATACACATAAATAATGCTATTGGAGACAGTTTTTGCATTAGTGCGGCAACAATTATTAGTACCGCTGTATTTATGGCATATTATTTTAATGGTGTTCAACCAATAGGTCTTATTAGCAATATTGTAATAATACCAATATTTTCAATTTTATTTACTATAACTTTTGTTTTGGCAATGGTAAGTTTAATATTGCCCTTTATTTGTTATGCACTAATTTTGCTAAACCCCTTGTTTGAATGGTTAAATTGGGTTATAATGTTTATAGCAAATAATGCAAAGGCATTACCAATACATAGCGTTAACTATTTAACCTTTATATTATTCTTTGTTCTTATTGCCTTTGCTAGCAAGTTTAATTTAAAAACAGGGTTAACTAAACTGAGTTTAATAGGAATTTGTTGCACTATACTAACATTACAAGTTGCGTTTGTATAAAAATTAAATTAAAAGGAAGAGGTATGAAATTTTTACAATTAAAAAAGAGTTTAAATGAACCAAAACTAATTTATTCAATAACTGGTGATGATGAGTTTTTGATAAATCAAGCACAACGAATATTAAAAGAGGGCTTGGTTACTTGTTTTGAGGAGTTTAATTATTTAAAAGTGGATATGGATAATACAAACACCAAAGATTATGCAAATTTGCTTAATACAATGGCATTTGGCGACAGTTACCGTATGGTTGTATTTACTAATCCTAATGCAGAGCAAGTAAAGGTAATTAATGGTTTAACTAAAGATTTGGATAGGGTGGTAGTAGTATGTATTCAACCTGATAGCAAGCTAGATAATGCAGAAATGGTAGATTGTAATCATCTAGATAGGGCAGACTTAATTAAATGGGTTAACAATTATTTAGCTAAAAGCAATACAAAAATTGAAAAGAATGCTTTTGAATATATTATTGATTTATCAAGTGGCGATTTGGCATATCTTAATACCGAATTACCTAAACTGGTTGCTTTTGCTGGTGAGAAAACTATTACACACGAAGATGTGGATTTGACCTTTACTAAAAACAAAAACTATTTTGTATATCATTTGTCAAACGCTATTGATTTAAAGGATAAAAAGCAACAATTTGATATATTAAATACCCTTACTTTAAGTCAAAGTATCGGCGAGATATACACTTTCCTAGGACCATATTTTAGACGTATGTTCTATTGTGCTATAAGTAAGGATAGCGACGAAAACCTTGCAAGTATATTAAAGGTTAAACCTTATGCAATAAGTAAAGCACGCCAAATGGTTACAAAAAACAAGCCAACCTACTATATTGACTTGTACAACAAATATATTAACCTAGATTTCAGTATCAAATCAGGCGATATAACCCCACAAAATGCAATATATGAACTACTATTAGGCATTGAAGAAGTAAAATAAAAACAGGGCAGGATAAACTGTCCTTTTTTAGAATAAAAAATAGTGCTTAAATTATAGCACTATTTTTAACTAACCTAATTTTTTAGCCATATATGAGCTTAATCTGCTCTTCTTTCTATCTGCGTTTGACTTATGAATAACATTTTTAGATGCTGCTGAGTCAACTAGTGAAGTAACTTCGCTTAGCAACTTTGTAGCCAATTCCTTATCGCCAGCTTCAACACTTGCCTTGAATTTTTTGATATATGTATTGATTTCAGATTTAATTCTTTTATTTTCAAGTGTTTGTCTTTCGATAGTATTAATACGCTTTTTTGCTGATTTAATATTAGCCATTTCAACCTCCATCGCACCAATTATAGCAAATAAATTTGCAATATGCAAGGTTTTTTAACAAAATTTTTTAATATTTCATAAATTTTACTATGAAAACCTTTAGAAATTCACCAATAGGGCTAATAGATAGTGGTATTGGGGGCTTAAGTTTACTTAAAAACTTGGTCAAAAAGTATAATAACGAAAACTATATATATCTTGCCGACAATCTAAATATGCCTTACGGAAATAAAAGTGCAAAGTTTTTAAGAAACAGGATATTGGAACTGGTAGATTACTTATATTCAACCTTTAACGTAAAGTTGGTAATTATTGCGTGCAATACTGCTAGTATAACAACGCTGGACTATGTTTGCAAACAGTCGCCAATTCCAGTTTTTGGACTTGATTTAAACAACTTGATTAAAAATGCTGATACTACAATAATTTGCACCAAACTATCTGCAAAACACTATACTAATTTTAATACCTATCCTAGTGTTACTCTGGCACGTGATATTGAGGATAATATATTTGATAGTTTTACACTTAAACGAAAAGTTAATCGACTTATAACCAAGGCAAATATTGATACTAAAAATGTAGTGCTTGGTTGTACTCATTACGAACTGGTGCAAAAGGAATTTAATAAAGCGTTGCCCGATAGGAAAATTATATTACCAAGCGAGCGTTTTGTGGAAGATTTTATTATATCAAAACCTAATATAAGTGATACACAAGGTGATATACTAATGCTAGCCACATTGCCAACAAAATCTTATATAGATAAACTTTGGAAGATATTTAAAACTTAGCAAATAAGCAATATAAAATTAAATGTTCGAAATTATTTATTTTTCATTATTCCTTAATTATTACATCAAAATTTCTTGTTTTATACATACCATTTCTTTTTGGTTTGGCGGTTTTGATTTATGTAGTTTTGATTTAGTATTTCTACCAAATATTCCTGAGGGTTTATACTAACTTTTTCACCCACAAAGCGCTCACCAGTATATTTATTAGTTGCAACTGCGTAGTATGTAATATTACTAAAATTAAATACTTTATCATCATATAAGGCATTACTATATTCGCCTATAAATCTAATATCATTATTGGATAAGGCAAATATTTCATAACTATAATTAGGGTTACATTCAACACTGATTTTGGCTCCTTTGCTGGTAAAATTAATACCTAAATTTAAGTTCGGTGACGAGTGATTAGTTGAAATATTATCGGGAGTATTATCCTTTTTAAACAAATCATATATTTTATAACGATCAACGGTATTATTTGGGGCAATAGTTACTATATGAGAAGTATTATAATCAATACTATCTATAGCCAATTTAACAATATTATCATTTAATTTAAAGTTAGTAGGGTAATGCTCATTATACAAAGACGATAGAATATTTTTATTAATCATTGTAGGGTAAAAACTACTACTAAAGTTATCATCTAAGCCCTTAGAGGTTGCATCGCCACACCACGTTAACGTTAAATGCTCGGTAGTGTAGGCAATATTCCAGAGGTCGGTATTTTTGCCGTTGTTTTGAGCAGTACCAGTTTTACTCGCCACTTCAAAGGGAAGGTCGCCTAATCGCTTGGCTGTGCCTTTTTTTACGCAGGTTTTAAGCATATCATTAACCAGCATGCAATTTTCCTCATTAAACAATTGGTTAGTATATCCCTTGTTTTGATATATTATATTACCATTTTTATCTTCAATTTTATCAATGAAGGTTAGTCCTTTATCAATACCATTGTTTTGCAATACGCTGTAGGCACGAGCAAGGGTTAAAATATTTACTCCGCCACCAATATCGCCTAAAGCGAGAGAGGGATTGCTTTGATAAGTATTAAATAGGTTTAATTTATGCCCATATTGATTAACAATATCTAACCCTAGTTTATTAAATAGTTTTACTGCACATACATTAGAAGATAGTGCTAAAGCATCACGTACGCTTATCCAACCCTCATATTTATCACCAGCATTTTTAGGCGAATAGTCAAGTGTAAGTTTTTCATCTAGTATAGGAGTAATAGGTGATACATAATTTTCGGCAATAGCAGGAAGATATACAATTAAAGGTTTAATAGTGGAGGCAGGATTTCTGCGCATTAAACTTAAATTATAATAACTATCGCCACAATATGCTAACACTCGTCCAGCATTGTCCGCCACCAAACTAACTTTATCGGCACTAAAGGTACTGTTATGTAGCGCTTGTTTGACTGATTGTTGTATATTATCGTTTAGATATGTATATACCTTTAATTCTTGCCTAAGCAATTCTTTTTCGCTTATATTAAGTAAGTCGCAGGCCTCTAAAATTACTTGTTGATTGTAGGAGTTATCGTAATTGTTTTTAATTATATTAACATTAACAGGTTTTATAATATTTTCATTATACTCTTGGTCGGTAATATAATTATTTTCATACATTTGCTTAAGTACTAAGTTTTTACGTTTAAAACAATTATCAGGGTGATTGATAGGTGAATAATAGGCGGGGGATTTTATTATTCCAGCCAGGATTGCAGATTCGTTAATATCTAATTCGCTAGCAGATTTATTAAAATATAGATTGCTAGCATTTTCTATGCCATAAGCATTACTACCGAAATATATAGAGTTTAGGTACATATTGAGTATTTCTTGCTTGGAAAAATTCTTTTCAGTTTTAATAGCTAGCATTATTTCCTTAAACTTACGGGAATAAGTTTTTTCGCTATTTAATAATATGTTTTTTACTAATTGCTGAGTAATGGTTGATGCTCCTTGCGACTTACTACCATTTTTTAAGTTTACTAAACTAGCTTTAATAATTCTTTTTAAATCATAACCATTATGCTCGTAAAAGCGCTTGTCTTCAATGGCTATAAAAGCATTTAGAGTATGTGGCTTAAGACTTTCAGTTTCAATAATTTTTTTGTCGCTAGAATAATAAATAGGGTTAATATTAGTTGTAGCAGTATTATATATTTCAATTCCGAGATTGGTTGAGGTTAATTTTGATTTGTTTAAAGGAATAGTTAAATAGGAAAAGGTTACAAAAAGTAAAACCGAAAAAAACAATAATGCAATAGTAATCAACATTGCTAAACTTATTTTTTTTAATTTATGCGTTTTAGTGGTAATCATTAGCGGTAGTATTTGCTTTAGTTAATGATTTTATAAGTTTTTTAACTAAATAGTTGAAAAATGTATATTTTTATATTATAATATATTTATTATGATAGAATTTAAGAATAAAAAATATAACGTGGTAACTTATGGTTGCCAAATGAATGTACACGAAAGTGAAAAGATTTCAGGAATACTTCAGGATTTGGGTATGACCTTAACCGATAAGCCAGAAAAAGCAGATGTAGTAGTATTTAATACTTGCTGTATACGTGAGGGGGCTGAGGATAGGGCTTTTTCTAACATTTCAGCACTAAAAAAATGCAAGGCAAATAATCCTGATATGATTATAGTGGTGTGTGGTTGTATGCCTCAACAAAAGGAAGGTAAATACGACCTTAAAAAGAAACTGCCTTTTGTAGATATTGTAATAGGCACACATAACGTTAATATGCTAGGAAATTATTTGCAACAAGTGGCTAAATCTAAAAAGCGAGTATTCGAAATTGTAGATGCTCCTATTGATTTAACTGAAAGCAAAACCATAGTGCGTGATGATAAGATTAACGCCTATGTAAATATTATTTATGGTTGCAATAAGTTTTGTACTTATTGTATTGTTCCGCACGTTCGTGGTAGGGAACGTAGTCGTCCATATAAGGATATTGAGGCAGAAGTTAAAGACTTGGTATCCAAAGGATATAGATATATTACCTTGCTTGGTCAAAATGTAAATTCGTATGGTAAGGACTTAGATGAGAGAATAGATTTTGCTACACTTTTAAGAAAACTATGTAAAATTAAAGGTGAGTTTAAAATTAAATTTATGACTTCACACCCTATAGATTTTAATAAAGATGTAATTAAGGTGATGAAGGAGGAAGAAAAGGTTGCTAAATGCTTGCACCTGCCAGTACAATCTGGTAATGATGAAGTGTTATTTAAAATGAATCGTCATTATAACATCAAGCATTATAACAAGTTGATTAAGGCAACTAAGCGTGCTGTAAAAAATATTGCGCTTAGCACCGATATTATTGTAGGTTTCCCAGGTGAAACCGAAAAGGCATTTGAGGATACTGTAAAACTATTAAAAAAGGTTAAATACGACCAAGTATTTGCTTTTATGTACTCTAAGCGTACAGGTACACCTGCAGTGTTGTTGCCTAATCAAGTAGATGAGGAGATTAAAAACAAACGAGTAAATAAACTATTGCGTGAACAAAAGTTTATTTCCAAAAAGATGTTAAATAATTGTGTGGGTAAAACTTACAATGCTTTAATTGTAATACAAAATGGTGTTACAATGGGGTTAACCGATGGGGGTAGAGAAATATATTTACCTAATGATAGCAGTGAACTGGTAAATCATTTTGTAGATATTAAAGTAGAAGATATACGTAATCATAAATTATCAGGAGTTATTAAATGGCAGAAATAAAAAGCAAAACAAAACTATCCCCAATGATGGAACGATATATTTTAATGAAGGAAAATTATAAAGACTGCATTTTATTTTATCGTTTGGGCGATTTTTATGAGATGTTTTTTGAAGATGCTGAAATTACCAGTAGGGAACTAGGCATTACTTTAACAGGTAAAGATTGTGGTATGGAAACACGTGCACCTATGTGCGGTGTTCCTTTTCACGCATACGAAAACTATGTAGCCAAATTAATTAACAAAGGTTACAAGGTTGCTATATGCGAGCAAATGTCTGAACCAACCGCTGGGAAATTGGTTGAGCGTGAGGTGGTGCGTATTATAACCCCTGGTACAGTAATTGATTCATCTATGGTAGAAGAGCGTAGCAACACCTACATAATGAGTATATATAAGTCTAACGACACAATATCTTTTGCGTACGCTGATATTTCAACAGGCGAACTCAGCGTTGGCAAAACCTCACAAAATGCTAATAGTTATATAAACGACCAAATTGTTTGCGTTAATCCTGCTGAAATTATTTGTAATGCGCAAATGAAGGATAGTTCTAGTAATTTACCAATTGTACAAAAAGGGAATTGTGCTAAATTTAGTCAATACTATGAATGGGAATATGGTTTAGATAATGCTAAAAAGCAAATATTAAATCATTATGGATTAAATAGTTTGGAAGGGTATGATTTTAACGATGCTGATTTGGTTAAGGCAATAGGTAGTTTGCTAGCATACTTACTAGAAACTCAAAAAAGGGACTTAAAACATTTAAGTTTACCTAAACTAATCAAAGATGAACAATATATGTATCTGGACGATAACACTAGGCGCAATTTGGAACTAGAAAAACGTATGAAAGACGGCAACAAGTCTGGCACATTACTTTGGGTGTTGGACAAGACTACCACTAGCGCAGGTGCTAGAATGTTAAGAAACTGGGTAAATAAACCTTTACAACGTAAAGATGAAATTAATACAAGATTAAATATTGTACAGCATTTATTTAATAACGCCATGTTACGTGCAAGTTTATTAAAGGAATTAAGTCACGTTAACGATATTGAGCGCCTTGTGGCACGTTTAGCGTATGGTACAATTACTCCTAGGGAGTTTAACAGTTTGGCAGCATCTATTACACCAACCATACATATTAAGGAAATGTTAAATAACTGCCCTTGTGTTGACCTAGATAATATAGGTAAGCAAATTAAGGACCTAACATATATTGCAACTACTATTACTAATTTTGTGGCAGAAAATCCACCTGCATTATATAAAGATGGGGGATATATTAAAGTAGGTTTTAATTCTGAGTTGGATAGATTACGTAATATTAGTTCTAACAACAAGGACTATATTATTCAATATCAAGAAAAGGAACGTGAGCGTACTGGTATTAAAAACTTAAAGGTTGGTTACAATCGTGTATTTGGTTATTATATCGAGGTTAATAAGCAATATTCTGAAATGGTACCAATGGACTATGTGCGTAAGCAAACAATATCTAATAATGAGCGTTATATTACAGAGGAATTAAAGCAATATGAAAACGAGGTTTTAACTAGCAGTGAGCGTGCGTTAAAACTAGAAGCACAACTATATGATGACTTTAAAGAACAAATGATGCAATATTGCACCGAATTGCAAATACTTGCTAACTTAATATCTCAAATTGATTGCTTTAATAGTTTAGCAATAGTTGCAGTAGATAACAATTACTGCAAACCTTTAATTAGCAATGACAACAAGTTGGTTATTAAAAATGGTAGACACCCTGTAATTGAAGTATTACAAAAGAAGTATGGTTTTATTGAAAATGATACTAATTTAGATTCTGCCGACAATCGTACAATGATATTAACAGGACCTAATATGGCTGGTAAAAGTACTTATATGCGTCAAGTGGCTTTAATTACTTTGATGGCACATATAGGAAGTTTTGTACCAGCAAGTGAAGCAAATGTATGTATAGTAGACCGTATATTTACTCGTATAGGGGCAAGTGATGATTTGGCTGTTGGTCAAAGTACTTTTATGGTGGAAATGATAGAGGTTAGCAATATTTTAACTTTTGCAACCAACAAAAGTTTAATTATTTTAGATGAAGTAGGTCGAGGTACATCAACACACGATGGTATGAGTATTGCTTCAGCAGTGGTGGAATATTTATCTAAAAATCTAAATTGCAAAACTTTGTTTGCTACGCACTACCACGAACTAATGCACTTAGAAGATGAGTTAGATGGCGTTAAAAACTATTGTATATCTATTAAGGAAATTAATGGAGAATTAGTTTTCTTACGTAAAATTATGCGAGGTTCCGCAACCCGTAGTTATGGTATAGAAGTTGCATCTTTGGCAGGTATTCCTAAAAAAGTAATTAACAGAGCAAAGGAAATATTAATCAGTTTGGAACAAAACAAGGTTAAACAAGTTTCATCTAACTCTAAACAAAATGCTGTAATAGATACGTTAAAGGGTATAGATATTAATACCTTAAGTCCAATGCTAGCGTTTGACACTTTGTTACATTTAATTGATATAGTAAAGGAGTAGGATAATATGGCAATCAATATTTTAGATAGCGTAATAGCTAATCGAATTTCGGCAGGCGAAGTGGTAGAAAAGCCAGCTTCTATTGTAAAGGAATTAATGGATAATGCTTTAGATGCTGGAGCAACTGAAATAAGCATTGATATTATTAATGGCGGGATTGACTTAATTGCTATTCGTGATAATGGGTCAGGCATTGAACCGGAGGATATTAAAAAGGCGTTTTTACCGCACGCTACCAGTAAAATAAGCAGTATTGATGATTTGGATAATATTGCAACACTAGGTTTTCGTGGAGAGGCGCTTGCTAGTATTTCCAGCGTGGCTCAAGTTAGTATGATTACCAAAACCTCTAAAGTAGATTATGCTAGTACACTAAGTGTTAATGGCGGAGAATTTGGAAACGTTGGGGCTACAGCAGGGCATAATGGTACTTTTATAGAAGTAAGAAATTTGTTTTTCAATACACCTGCAAGGCGTAAATTTTTGCGACGTCCTAAAACTGAGGAAAGCGAAATAACTAACTTTATTAGTAGATATATTTTGGCACATCCAGATATAAAAATTAAATATACCGCTAATGAAAAAGTAATTTTTGACAACAAGGGCGGAGATTTATTAAACGCAATTGCTTGTGTATATGGCTTGGATATAATACCAAATCTTGAGCCAATAAATTATGAAAGCGGATATGTTAAAATAAATGGTTATATAAGTAAAATCGCATTTACTAAACCTAACACAACCTATCAAACCTTGCTTGTAAACGGTAGATATGTTATTGATGAGGGAATTTCAAAGGCGGTATATTCTGCCTATGAAGAGTTTTTAATGTCTCGTCAATTTCCTTTTTATGTAATTAATTTAACTATGCCTTATAGTGAAGTTGATGTAAACGTTCACCCTAACAAATTAAATATTAAATTTAGTCACCCTAGTGAGATGTTTGAGGTGTTTTATAGGGCAGTACGACAAACTATATATAAAAGTTTGAACCCTACTAAGGATAACGAACAATCTAAAACTGTTTTTAATAATTATACTCAAACTGATAATACGGCGCCAGCAACACACATAGTGTTTAAAGACCAAGCGGTTAATCAAGCAGAAAGTGATATATTAAAGGAAATTGAGCAATTTAACCAAAAAGTTACTGAAATTGAAACTGAAGTGGAAATAATGCCTGTTATTCAATCTGCTCAGCCAAAAACTGAGGTTGACAGCATTAAACCTGAAAAGTTTGTGGTTGAACGTAATGCTTCAATTTTTGATGATAATACTAAACTGGAAGCATGTGAGGAACACTCAAGTTATCAGTCAATTCACAATTTTAGCGATTATCAAATTATAGGTGAAATCTTTAATGAATTTTTAATTTTACAAAAAGATGATGTAATGTTGCTAGTGGATTTTCACGCAGGGCATGAAAGATTGTTATACGACAAATTAGTTGAAAAAATAAATTCACAAAATATGGAAATACAAAATCTATTAATTCCGTATTATCATCAATTAAATGTTCAAGAAATGGACTATATTTCTTCATTGATTGATAATTTAAAATCTTTAGGTTTTGAAATTGAGCAAATAGGACCCAATCAAATTAGTGTACTAACTGTACCTGTAATATTAAGCGATATAAACTTAAAGAATTTTATACAAGATTTGTTACACGATATGGCTAATAAAAAACCTAAATTAGTAGGCGAATTAGACCGTATTTTAATGCAAAAGGCCTGTAAATCGGCTGTTAAATCAGGAATGAGTTTAAATGAAACTCAAATAAAGCAACTATTAAAAAATCTAGACTTAAACAAACCTGTATTATTATGTCCTCATGGCAGACCTATTGTAAGCGTTATTAAGCGCTCACAAATTGAAAAATGGTTTAAAAGGATAGTGTAACTATGCAAAAGATAGTAATAATTACAGGTTTTACTGGTTCTGGTAAAAGCGGGTTAGCAGTAGAAATTGCAAAAAAATATAATGGTGAAATAATTTCGTGTGATTCGGTGCAAATATATAAAGGACTTAATATAGGTTCTGCAAAAGTTACCGAGGAGGAGATGCAAGGCATACCACACTACCTTATAGATATAGTAGAACCAACTAAAGATTATAGCGTGGGTCAATTTGTTAAAGATTGTGAAAAGGCAATCCATACAATTATCGCCAAAGGTAAACTACCTATACTGGTAGGTGGTACTGGCTTATATATTAAGGCCTTACTTCAGGGCTATAGTTTTAATAATGCCGATAAAAATGAGGAATTTAGACAACGTCAATTTGCTTTGGCTGAACAATATGGTAATCAATATGTTTGGGAACAATTACATAAAATTAATCCAAATAAGGCAAAAACGGTACATTATAATAACCTAAAACGAGTGGTTAGATATTTGGAAATTGAAACTTTTGGCGACAACACAACCACAACAGATAGCGTGCTTAAAGATTATAATACTCTAGCAATAGGTGTTATAGGTGAACGAGAAATGATTTATAACCGAATTAATAAGCGTGTGGACATAATGTTTGATATGGGCTTGGAAGAAGAAGTTAAGGGATTAATAAATCAAGGTTTAACGCTAGAACATAATTGTATGAACACAATAGGTTATAGGGAAATGTTACAATACTTGCAAGGCGAAATTGATTATAACAAATGCGTTGAATTAATTAAGCAACATACACGTAATTATTGCAAACGTCAACTTACATTTATGAAATCGATGCCAGAATTAAAATTGCTTAATGTGATGGAAGCACAAAAGGAAATAGAGGAGTTTTTAAATGATAAAACTAAATAATAGAGTTAAGGAATTTGTACAAAATAACGAGCAATTATGTACTGCTCGTTTTGAACAAATTGAAGATATTGAGTTTAGCAATCAATTAAAGGTACTTAATGCTTTTAATGAGGCAGGACTAGCAGAACGTCATTTTATAGGCAGTTACGGCTATGGTCATGGCGATATTGGTAAAGATATTACCAATCAAATTTTTGCCACGATTTTTAACACTCAGTCGGCAATTGCTTCGCCAATGCTTACTTGTGGTACTGCTACAATTTCACATACTTTACTTGGAATATTGCGTCCAAATGATTTGATGTTGTGTGTTAGCGGAACTCCTTATGACACATTAAAAGATGTACTGTTTGGAACAAGCGAAGATGTTGGCAGTTTAAAAGATTTTGGTATTAAATATGACCAAATTGACCTTGTAAATAACGATTTTGACTATGATAATATTGTAAAATATTTAACCAATAATCAAGTTAAAATGCTGTATGTTCAACGTTCTCGTGGATATGAGTGGCGAAACGCCATTAATATTAATCAAATGTCTAAATTGTTTAAATTGGTGCGTAGTGCAAGTCCTAAAACTATAATAGTGGTAGATAATTGCTATGGTGAATTTGTTGAAAAATTAGAGCCAACTGATGTGGGCGCTGATATTGTAATGGGTTCTATGATTAAAAATATTGGTGGTGGCATAGCGCCAACTGGTGGTTATGTTGCAGGTAAGGAAAAATTGATTAATATGATTGCTTGTCATTTATTTTCACCTGCGTTAGGTATTGATTCAGGCTCTTATAGTGAGGGCTATAAGTTGATTTTACAAGGATTGTTTGTAGCACCGCATATAGTTGCACAAGCAAAAAAAGTGGCAGTATTAACTTCGCAATGTGTTAATGCTTTGGGTTATGAAACAATACCTAGTAAAAACCAAGTAATGAGTGATATTGTATGCTCAATCAAGTTTGGCAATCCAGATATTCTTATTAAATTTTGCAGAAGTATACAACATAGTTCTCCAGTAGATAGCAATACCTTGCTAGAACCTAGTGAGATGTCTGGCTATGAGGACAAAATTATTATGGCATCTGGTAGTTTTAATCAAGGTTCAAGCATTGAACTTTCGTGTGATGCACCAATTCGTGAGCCATATATTGCATATTTACAAGGTAGTTTAAGTTATTCTCATGGAAAAATTGCATTAATTAATGCTTTACAAAATACATTTGAATTTTAAATAAAAAAATATCTCATTACGAGATATTTTTTTCATTTTATTATAATTCACGCTTTTTAAATACTAGTTTTCCTATCAATAATAGTAGGGTAACAAAGCCAACAACATAAACTAAACTAATCCATATATTCATACCTTGATATACTATTGTATTAAATAATTTTCCAATAACTGTATTTGAAGTTAATCTAGTGCTTCCAAAATATGCAAATAGGTTAAGGTTGGTTAAAGGATTAAATCTTAGCCATGAACCAGCGCCAAAGAATATAGGTAAAATTAAATTAACGGCATATATAACCACTCCTACAACCATACTTAGTAGGTCTGATTTTAATACAGCGCTTAGCATCATAGTTAATGCGCTATATACTGCAAATATTAGCAATATGCTTAATATAAACAGTCCTATAAGTGCAAGTGGGTGAGCAACCAGTACTGAATTTCCGTTGAAAATCATTAATATATTAGCACTATCAAAACCAAACAAAATTCCACCAACTGATAGGGAAGTAATGGTTCCAAATATCAACAATATAAACGACATTATTATAATAGCAAGATATTTACCAAAATATAATGAACTTCGCTTAATAGGGCGAATGGCAGTAAAACGCATTGTGTTATTACTAATTTCGCCTGAAATAGTATGAGCAGAAGCATATATTACAAATATCATTACGGCAATAGTAAATATTGACATAACAAAGAATGTAAAGTCGTAAGCATTTGCTTTGCCATTAGAGGTATGGGTAAACGATAAACTATTAGCAAAATCGTTAGCAGTACAATGCTTTTGAATATAATAATCATATTGTACTGACAATTCTTCTTGTTCATACAATGAAACTTTGTTATAACCAACTAAATTAACTCGTGCAGATTTGCTGTTAACATCATTTAAGGCACTAGCACACATAGAAACTTGGTAAGAGTTTGTAAATATTTCCACACAATTAACATAGCGGTTAAATAATTCGTTAAGTTCATTTTTAGTTTTAATATCTTGTTCTAAAGTAGAATCTTGACTTACTTTTTGTTTTAAAGCATCTATTTTAATAACAATTTCTTCCATACGAGAAGTAATTAAGGTGTAGTAGGTCCCTGTTTTAGTATACTTTTTGGCAGTATCATTAAGGTTTGGATAAATTAATTCCTTAATACTTTTATACAAAGGTGTGCGTAGCTCATTAAAATATCTTTCACTTGCAAAAGTATGGCTAAGTGGGGAAGTGTAGTTAATGATTATCTTATTAATAGCCGAATAAAGCTTTGTATAATTATTATTAGTAGTTAAAACATAATATCCAGTTTTGTTTTTAGTATATTCTAGTGCTTCATCTAAAGAAGTTTTTAATTTAGTTAAACTTTCATTTATACCTACTAGCAAAACGCTATATTCATCATCTGCAAGATTTGGCTCATTATAAAGTATACAATATTCATCAAACTTAGTAAGCAAATTATTAATTTCTTCTTTATTATACTTAGTGTAGGTAGGTGAAGATGTAACATAAGTACTAGCATCATCAGCAATATTTTCAATAGATAATAAATAGTCTTGTTTTAAGTTGTTAAATGAGGTGTGCATATCACTTATAGTTTCGCCAACCAGTGAATGGGTGGTGACAGAGCGTTCAATAGGGTCATACATAAAAATGCCAGCTACTAACACACCGGCTAAAAGAATGGCTAGAATATATATCCCTATACGAGATACAAGTTTTTTTAGTTCAAAACCAATAACTTTTCCCATATTTCCTCCTAAAACAAGTCACTAGACGAATTATTATTAATTAAATCAAAGTAAATTTGTTCTAACGACTTATAAATTTTTGTAGTTTTGTATATTTTAATGTGTTTATATGTAAGGAAAGTGATTATACTAGCCAAATATTGTTCTTTAATAGGCACAATAATGGTATTGCCAGCCACTTTTACATTAATCTTATATTTACGATTTAATAATTGTCCAGCATAGTTAGGATAATTTACATACATACACACACGTTGATTATTTTCTAATTGCTTAGAAATATCGCTCATATTTCTAAAACTTAGCAATTTGCCTGAACGTAACACCGCTATTTGATTGCATATTTGTTCCAGTTCTGCAAGATTATGACTAGAAATTATAATAGCCATTTTTTCACGCTTTGCCAATAAGGTTAATAGGTTACGAATATCCTTAATTCCCTCTGGGTCCAAGCCATTTGTTGGCTCATCTAATATTAATAGTTTTGGTTTGTTTAACATTGCTTGAGCAATACCTAAACGTTGCTTCATACCTAGGGAGTAGGTGGATACCTTTTTATTAATAAACTCTTCCATTTTTAAAATTTTAATAATATTAGGTATACGAGCCAAAGCGGATTTGCCATAAAACTTGGCAAATAATTTTAAATTTGCCTTTCCTGAAAGGTAAGGATATAGTTGGGGTGATTCTACCACAGCACCTACTTGAGAAATTGCTTTTGTAAAGTTTTTTTCTACACTATAACCATTAATAAAAATACTACCAGAAGAAATACTGGTAAGACCACAAATCATTTTAATAGTAGTAGATTTACCAGCACCATTTGGACCAATAAATCCAAAAATTTCACCCTCAAATAACATTAAGGAAAGGTTATCTACAACCTTTTTGTTATTATATACTTTTGAAACATTATTTAATTTTAATACTGGAATCAAAATTTAATACCCCTTTTTTGTTCTCTATTAATAATATTAGCATATTTTTTTATAAATGTAAATAAAATAAAAATAATTTAAAAAGTTTATTATAATATTTAAACTATGTTTAAAAACAGATATATAAGCAAATTATAAATATATTAAGGAAGTATGAAAAGCAGGGAATTTCACGATAGTATTTTAATGATTGTAGCAATGCTTGTGCTATTTAGCATAATGTTTTTTAATGTGTTTATTTTTCTTAATAACGTATTGTGGCTTAATATAACGCTTTATGCCATAATTTGCGCATTAATAATACTGACAATTTTTGGTTATTTGTTGCATAAAGAAACCTATTTAAAGTTAAGTGTTGTGGCAAGTATTGTGCTTATATTAGTTTATATAATGTATTTTGTATTAGTCAAAACTCACTTACTGGAACAAATTACATCATTTGATGATTTAAGACAATTAATACTGGGCTTTAAAGGGTGGGGGTTATTTACTTATGTTATAATCAACTTGTTACAATGTGTAATTATTCCTGTCCCTACAACGTTAACAGTATTAGTAGGTTCTGCCATTTATGGACCAGCTCAAGCATTTTTGTATGCTACTATAGGTGTTATTTTAGGGTCAAGCATAGCGTTTTGTATAGGCAGATATTGCTCTCGTCCTGTAATTAATTGGATATTTGGCAAAGAAAAGATAGATAAATATCAAAATGTATTAAACAAACGTGCCGAATTAATACTTTTTTTAACTTTAACACTGCCATTTTTTCCAGATGATTTAATATGTATGATGGCTGGAATAACGGATATTAAATACTTTAAATTTTTACTAATTTCAATCTTTGCCAGAGGGGTGGGGTTGGCTACTATTAGTTTTTTTGGTAGTGGTAAAATTATACCCTTTTCGGGGTGGGGAATTGCTGTGTGGCTGGTAATAGGTATTGCTGTTATTGCTATAGGTATACTTTCCTTTAAAAAGAGAGATCGAATTAAAAAATTTTTAAGATTAGATGGTTCTAGATAATAAAAAAAGCGTATTTAAGTGATACGCTTTTTATTTAGTTCTAAAGTTTTTAAATAATAAAATACTATACATAAAATCTAAAATTATTACGCAACTAAATAGCATAGGAGCATAAAAACTAGCAAAATTTACTATTTTAAAGATATTAGATACTTGGCTTACATTGGATAGATTATATGCAATAATTATAATAACAAAAGTCAAAAATAGTGAGATTTTTATCCATAAATTACGTGAAACCGAGTATTTAAAGGGCTTAGAACAATATTTTAACCTAATTTTATTAATATTTGATATAAGCAAAGCAGGGTATAAGATAATTATCAAACACACTAATATTGCCGATATATAATATAGGGCACTATAGGAATATTTGTTACATAATACGATAGTTGCAATAAACATTAAAAGCAATGTAACGCAAGTAATACTCATTTTTTGTATACGTTTAGTAATAGCTTGTTTACGTTTAATAGATGCCTTGTCTTTATCAAAATCAATGTAATCTACATATTTAATTTCATCATCTTGTTCTTTAGAAACTTCCTCTAAAGGTTCTTTATTAAACTCTTCGATTTGTTTAACCATTTCTGGGTTAGGGGATAATTGCTCATAAAGTTTGTTTTCTGTCACATCAGGTATAATTGGTTCAATTTTTTCAAACAATTTAATATCTTCTTTCTCGTCAGCGTCAGTATTTGTAATATCCTCTTTTTTCTTAGAACTTTCTAAGGGTTCGCTATCGTCATATTCAATAGCGTCAAATATACTTATTGGTTTATTTGCAGGATCTTCCTCAACAATTACTTCAGTAACAACCACGCTTTCTTGCTCTTCTTTTTGTTCTTTGGTAATTGTTTCAATAGGAGAGGTTGAATTACTAATACTTTGTGTCAAATCAATATGTATTGGCTTTATTTCATTGTTGTCTTTAATGGTATTAAGGTTTTCATCCAAATTAACCTGTGTATCGTTAGATATTATAGTTTCTATTTTAATTTCCTCAGTTATGATAGGGGATACGCTGGTTTCAATATTATTAGGTTGAATATCCGCAATTTTTTCAGGTTCTGGTTGAAAAGAGGCCTTTGCTTTAATCTCATCTAAAGTTAATCCTTCCTTGGTTAAAGTATCAGTTAATAATTGCTCAAAAGAAGGGTAGGTGCTAAGTTGCGCCTTACCATTATCAGTTAATTTATAATAATGACGTTTACCCCCAATTTCACTATCTTGCCAATAGGAAGAAATAAACCTGCCTTGTTCAAGTTTTTTCAAAATACTATACAATGTGGGTTGTTTTATGGTGATTTTGCCATTAGAACTATCTTCTATTTGCTTAATAATCTCATAACCATATCTATCACCATTTACAAGTTGATACAAAATAATAGGAATTAACTCAGCAGTTTTCATAATAACTCCTTTTAATAATTATAAAATATAATACAACTTATTGTCAAATAATTTTAATAACTTGTATCCAAAACTAATGGCTAGAATACTGATTGGCAGGGGAAGATACGTCGATTTACATTATAAACAATAAAAGAGTTAATACAAAACTTCAAATAGGGGAATAAAATGGACAATATTAATCTATTCGTAAAATACAGATTTTACGAATAGATATGTCTTTTTTCATAATATATTTTTAAAATTTGATTAATTGTTTAATTTTTGTATCTTTCAGCAATGTTTAAGTTTTTATAGATTTTATTATTATGTTATATTAGATTTTTATTTTCGACCTACATTTTATTACATTGCATTACAATCAATATCAATTAACACTATAAAAGGTTTTAAGTATTATAATTTCACGTGTTGTGTTTGTAGTTTTATTAAAAAAGGATATTTTATATATTTGTTGTTATAAACCTTAAATTTTAACAAACTTTCGGTCGACCAAATCCTTATCTTTTTATAACATCTCGGCTCTCAGAGCATTTTAGAAATTTGACTAATGTGACTAATATATACGAGTTGTAATGTTTTTATAAAAAAGACCCAAACCATAAGTTTAAGTCTTTTTTAAAATTTTATTAAATTCAATACATTGTGTGCATCTAAATTATTATACGCTTTATTTTGTGGTTTTAGGTAAAATTACAGATTTTCCACCCATATAAGGTCTAAGCACTTCAGGTACAGTAATTGAACCATCTTGATTGTAGTTGTTTTCAACCAAAGCAATTAAACCACGAGGACTTGCTATAACTGTATTATTTAAAGTATGAACCAAATAGGTTCCGTTTTCGCCTTTGGTACGAATATTAAGTCTACGAGCTTGAGCATCGCCAAGAGTTGAACAAGAACATACTTCAAAGTATTTTTGTTGACGAGGACTCCACGCTTCAATATCGCAAGACTTAACCTTTAAGTCAGCCAAGTCGCCAGAACAACAATCTAGTTGTCTTACAGGGATATTCATATTATTAAATATTTCAACCGAATAAGACCACATTTTGTTATACCAATCCATACTTTCTTCAGGTTTACACAAAACAATCATTTCTTGCTTTTCAAATTGGTGAACTCTGTATACACCACGTTCCTCAATGCCGTGAGAGCCGATTTCCTTTCTAAAACAAGGTGAATATGAGGTCATTGTAATAGGCAATTCGCTTTCCTTTACAATTTGGTCCTTAAAGCGACCTATCATACTATGCTCACTAGTGCCGATTAAATATAGGTCTTCATTTTCGATTTTGTACATCATAGCGTCCATTTCTTCAAAGCTCATAACTCCTGTTACAACATCACTACGAATCATAAATGGCGGAATACAATAGGTAAATCCTTTATCTATCATATAATCTCTGCCATAAGCAATCATAGCTTCATGAAGTCTAGCAATATCTCCCATCAAGTAATAAAAACCAGCACCACTAGTACGTCCAGCACTTTCCTTATCCAAACCGCCAACGCTTTCAAAAATATCAGCGTTATAAGGGATTTCATAACTAGGAACCTTGGCTTCACCATAACGCTTAACTTCCACATTTTCACTATCATCTTTACCAACAGGAACAGTAGCATCAATAATATTAGGTATTGCCATCATATTTTTCTTTAGAGTTAAGCTTAGTTCATTGACCTTATTTTCTAGTTCGGTTATTTTATTATTAATTTCAACCACTTCTTGCTTTTTAGCATTTGCTTCATCTACTTGTTTATTACGCATAAGAGCGCCAATTTCACTACTTTTAGCATTACGACTAGCACGCAAATTATCACATTCTGTGCGCATTTCACGTACTTGTGTATCAAGGGTTAATATTTCATCTACCAAAGGTAATTTGTGGTCTTGAAATTTCTTTTTTATATTTTCCTTAACTAACTCGGGATTTTTTCTAATCAAATTTATATCAATCATACGTATTCTCCTATCCTTAATAATTGTATTATACCACCTTATATATTTTTTTGCAACTAACAATATGATATTTTACAAAAATTTTACTAATTTGTTTTGATTTTGCGAATAGTTATGGTATAATGTTGTTATGAGTGAAAATTATTTTTTAGATAGAAATCGTAAAAACTTACGACAATTAAACACCTTGTTAGACGAACTGCCTTCTTTTTGCAGTATTTATTTTGTGGGAATTGCTTCACGTACTACTCCCCTAACCAGACTAAATTATGCTAGAGACCTTAAGATATTTTTTATGTATCTTACCAATTTTGAAAGGGCATTTTTTAATAAAACTAATCAAGATATTAAAATTGATGACTTGAATAGTATAGATAGTCTTATGATTGAACGATTTGTGGCTTATTTAATTAGTTATGATAACGAGCAAGGTATAATTAGGGCTAATGCTGATAGAGGGCTTGCACGTAAACTATCTAGTGTTAGGTCGTTTTTCCAATTTATGTTTGATAAGGACCTAGTATCTTCCAACGTTGTAACTAAGGTTAAGATGCCTAAGATTATAAAAAAAGATATTATAAAACTTGAAAGTGACGAAGTTGAAGAACTATTAAAAACTAGCGAAACTTTAAATGGTTTTAGCAACCATCAACAAAAATATAACGAGCGTTTTATCCCCCGTGATAATGCAATGTTGGCGGTATTATTAGGCACTGGTATTCGTGTAAGCGAATTAGTAGGACTTAACGTTAATGATATAGATTTTAAGTATAATAGTTTTAAAGTTACTCGTAAAGGTGGCGCTCAAACAATTTTATATTTTTCTGACGAAATTAAAGATGTTTTGGTAAAATATTTAGAACTAAGAGATACGTTTAAACTTCCTGAAACCGAAAAAGCGTTATGGATTAGTATTCAAGGTAAGCGTATGGGCGTTAGATCGGTTGAAAATCTGGTAAAAAAATATGCAAAAGTATCTACCCCATTAAAAAAAATAAGCCCTCATAAATTACGAAGTACTTATGGAACTAATCTTTACCATGAAACCAAAGATATTTCTGTGGTGGCGGAAGTTTTAGGTCATAAAGACGTAAATACAACCAAGAAATACTATGCAGCAATTAGCGAAACTATTAGAAAAGAAGTTGCCGACAAGGTTAAATTATATAAATCTCCTGAAGAAAATCAGAACTAATGTTTGACAATTTTCGATAAATATGTTATAAATTAATAAAATATAGTGTTTTTGGAGAAAATTATGCGAAAAATTGACCAAGCATATGAGTTTATTAAGGATTATATCAAAACTAAGGGTTACCCGCCTACAATTAGAGAAATTTGTGAAGCAATAGATGTTCATTCAACCTCTACCGTTTCATACTATTTACGCAAATTGGAAGAAAGCAACAAAATTATTAAAGGTAGTTATAAAAACCGTTCTATTCAACTAATGGAAAACTTATCTCCGAATAATGATAATAATGAATTAATAGTTCTACCACATATTAAAACTATTGCAGAAAACAAGCCTCTTATGTCAGAGCAAAATATTAGCACTAGATACACTATTTCTTCCTCTATTTTTAAAGGGTTAGATATGTTTGTTATGCCAGTTAAAGATGATTTATTAAAAAATATTGGCATTTTTAAAAACGATATGGTGGTTGTAAGTCGTCAAAACGTTGGTCAAAGTGGCGAACTGGTGGTTGCTTATGTTAATAATAATTATGTTATAGCACGAATATTTAAAGAATATGGCTTTTTCAAATTAGAAGTTTATGCGCCTAATACCGAACCTATATTTGTAGAAAAACTTACAATATTAGGTAAAGTTGTTGGCGTTATTCGTAATCAAATAAATTAAAAAGGACTTAATATAAGCCCTTTTTTTATTTTTAAACTATAGGTTTGTATTCTTTTCAATTTCTGTGCGTGCTAGTTCATCACAACGATTATTATATGGATTATCTGCATGACCTTTAACCTTAATCCACTCAATTTGATGATAGTCATTAAGATTTATAAGGCGTTGCCATAATTCTATATTTTCAATAGGTTTTCGTTTAGCATTTTTAAAGCCATTACGTTGCCAATTACCCACCCAGTCTTGATTAAATGCATTAATTACATATGCACTATCGCTATATAATTGTACTTTACAAGGTTCTTTTAACATTAATAATGCCTCAATAACGGCGGTTAATTCCATTTGATTATTAGTGGTTTCGGCATTATAGCCACTAATCTCTTTTTTAATATCCTTATACATCAAAATAGCCCCCCAACCACCAGGTCCAGGATTATAGCTACATGCACCATCTGTATATATAATAATATTTTTCACTACTACCTCACTATTTTAATAAAAAACTTCCATCTAAATAATGGAAGTACTTTTGGCAGGGGAGACGCGATTCGAACACGCAACCTACGGTTTTGGAGACCGCTACTCTACCGTTGAGCCACTCCCCTATATGTTACAAAATATATTATATACTAAAAGGCATATATAGTCAACTATTTTTTTAAAATATTTTATAATATTACAAAAAAATGCTAACAATTTAGTTAGCATTTTTGTTTAATCAAAATGTTCTTTACACCAAGATTTAGTGTTGCAATGTGGACATTTAAGTAGTCTTTTAGTTAGTGTATGCACTCCCCAGGTAATAGCACTTACCGAAGGTTTAAATACTTGATTACATTTAGGACATATAAATTTTACATATCTATAATAAATACCAATCGTAAGCACTAATAATATAATCATCACACACGCCACAACAATCATGGGAATATATGTATCCCAAAATTTAACAGCAATAGTACTTATTGTAAATAATATTATACTTATAAAAGTTGCTATCAGCATAAAAATATATAATTTTTTAAATTTACTCATAGTTCTCTCCTTTTATAATACAAAGTACTTACACCTATTTAGCTATATCACTAAAACGAGATTCACGGATAACATACACTTTAATTTGACCTGGATATTCAAGTTCTTTTTCAATCTTTTGAGCAATATCACGAGCCAAAACTTCTGCCTTAGCATCATCTACTTCATCAGGTTTAACCATTACACGAACTTCACGACCTGCTTGAATAGCATAAGCGTTTTCAATACCTTCGAAACTAGTTGCAATTGCTTCAAGGTTTTGTAAACGTTTGATATAGTTTTCTAAACTTTCACGTCTAGCACCAGGACGAGCACTACTAATAGTATCTGCAGCTTGTACAAGCACTGCCTCGATTGTTTGAGGTTCAATATCATTATGGTGAGCGTGAATACAATGTATTACTGCTTCACTTTCCTTATATTTTTTAGCAAGTTCTACACCAATAGATACGTGTGTTCCATCAACTTCGTGGTCTATTGCCTTACCAATATCATGTAGTAAACCGGCACGTTTAGCAACCTTTGCATTAGCGCCAATTTCAGTAGCAAGCATACTAGCAATATAAGCCACTTCTAATGAATGATTTAATACATTTTGACCGTAACTTGTACGATATTTTAATCTACCAAGAGTTTTAACAAGTTCTGGGTGCAAGTTGTGTATGTCAGCATCAAAACACGCTTCCTCACCTGCTTGCTTAATAGTTTGTTCAACATCTTTACGAACTTTATTTACCAACTCCTCAATACGTGCTGGGTGAATACGTCCGTCCATAATAAGTTTTTCAAGTGATATACGTGCAATTTCACGTCTTACTGGGTCAAATCCAGATAGAGTAATTGCCTCTGGCGTATCATCAACTATTAGGTCAATACCTGTTGCTGCTTCTAAAGCACGAATATTACGCCCTTCACGTCCAATAATACGACCTTTCATTTCCTCACTAGGAAGAGTTACCACAGATACTGTTGCTTCAGCAGTTTGGTCTGCTGCACAACGTTGAATTGCAAGTGTAATAATGTTACGAGCAATTTTATCTGCATCACTTTTTGCTTGTTCTTCAATTTCTTTTACCTTTTTAGAGGCGTCAATTTTTGCTTCTTGAGTATATCTAGCAATAATTTCTTCTTTGGCTTGTTCCTTAGAGTAACCAGCCACTTCTTCCAATTTTGCTACCACTTGCATTTTGGCATCATCAAGTTCTTGCGCCTTTACAACTAATTGTTGTTCACGCTCAACTAGTTTTTCCTTTTGAACATCAATTGCCTCTAACTTTCTATCAAGGTTTTCCTCTTTTTTATCAAGGTTTGCTTCACGCAAGGTTATACGTTCCTCGCTACGCTTTGCCTCTTCCCTACGTTCACGATTTTCCGCCTCAAAAGTTGATTTTAGCAAGTTGATTTCATCTGTTGTTTGCTTTAATTGTTGTTGTTTAATATTTTTTGCTTGTGCGTAAGCGTCCTCTAATATCTTATTTGCTTGTGCCTTACTATTTTCTACCTTTTTATTATATAAAACTTTGTTTAACACAAAACCTACACCAGCGCCCACTCCCAGAGCAACCACTATAGATATAACGATTGTTAATATTAAAGGAGCACCACTCATAAGCATAGTGTTACTAATACTCATAAATTTCTCCCTTTAAATGTATCCTTAGGATACCTTTAATTATTATAAACAAAAAAATCCCTGATGTCAAGTTCTCAAGGATTTTTATTAAAATTTTTTATCACACAAAATATTGTGTATTAATTATTTAATATACACAATATCTTATATTTTAATATTATATTTCAACATCCACATCATAATCTTCATTAATTAAGATATAGTTTACATTATACTTTTGTGCTAGATTTAATATATTAGTATTATCTTTTATTACGTTTTCCATAGTACAATATTTATCATCTAAACGTCTTTCAATAACGTTAGAATATCGTTTTATATCATCAAAATGATTTATAATATATTCTTTACTCATCACAAGACAATAGTATCTAATATTACCAAGATATTGTTTATTAAAATATTTTGTCCAATCAAAAGGAATATAGCAACCTTCAACTATTAAATTTTGATTATTTTCAATCGCTGTTTTAATCATTTCACAAACAACTGGCCATAAATATTCAGTTAATTCAAAATCTGAACTTAATGGCGTAAGTTTAGTATAACCACTGCGAATTAATCCCATTTTTAGATGGTCAATTGATAAATATGGATATTTATATTTTTCTAACAGTCTTTGTGCAAGAACAGTTTTTCCTGTATGAGATGCTCCACTAATTAAAATAATCATTATTTTATCCTTACAAATTATATATTAAAGTTCAATAACTATAATTTCATCTATTGCTTTTTGAATTAAGTCTGCTAAAGGAATATGAGTTTCTTCTATTTCGGCAATCTTAATTTTGGGCTTAATTACAGGATTTTGAGGTAAAAATACTGTACAACAATCTTCATATGGTAAAATAGAAGTTTCATAAGTATCTATTTCTTGTGCAACCTTAATAATTTCATCTTTATTAAAACTAATCAAAGGGCGAAGAATAGGATAATTCCCTGCCATACTATTGGTTACAGTTATACTTTCAATAGTTTGAGAGGCAACTTGACCTAAACTCTCCCCTGTTATAATAGTTTTATAGTTATATTTTTCACACAAGATTGTTGCAATTTTAACCATAGCACGACGAAGCAAAGTTATAGCATATTCTTCCTTACAATGTAAGTGAAACTCCTCTTGTAATTTAGACATTGACACAATATACATAAATCTACAACCGATGTATGTTTTGATTTGCTTAGCAAGACTAATAACCTTTTCACGCGCTTGAGGGCTAGTGTATGGATAACTATCAAAGTGTAAAATATCCTGACGTAATCCACGTTTTGCCATTTGAAATCCTGCTACAGGGCTATCAATTCCGCCTGATAGCAATAATAAACCATCACGATATTCCCCTAAAGGCATACCACCATAGGTATATATTATTTTATCAAATATATACGTCTTACCATTTTCTCTAATATCTATATGAACCACTGTTTCAGGTCTTTTTACATCTACATAGGCATTTGAATTATGTGCTAATATTATTCCTCCCATATCTGAAGCAAGGTCGTTTGATTTAATAGGGAAAGTTTTGTCTGCACGATTACAATCTACTTTAAAACTCCCACTAACTTCAAGTTTAGCACAAAAAGAGGTAATATCTTCAATAGTTGAAGGAATAACACTTGCTACACTTACCGAATATACTCCAAAAACCTTTTTAATTTCAGCAATAATAGCATCTTCATCATCTAGGTTATAATTGCTAACCACTACCCTATTTTGAATAGGTGTAACTATTTTGTTAAAGTCCTTTAAGGCAGTTTTTATATTTGTATATAATAGTTTTAAAAAGTAACCTTTGTTTTTACCTTTTAAATGAATTTCCGAAAATCTAATTAAAATTACTTGTTCCATAGTTTTATCCTTTTTGAGTTTTGCTATAATATAGTTCAACGTTTTTATTTATAGCTTTTGCTAAATCTATAATATCTTGAGAAGTACACTCCGCATCAAAACTAATACGGATAGCGCCTAAAATATAGTCTTGATTTACGCCTATTTCAGTCAAAACACGATTAGCAGTATTCTTACTATTACAAGCAGAACCTGTGCCTATTAAAAAGCCATCGTCTTCTAGCATATGCACTAAAGTTTCACCTCTAACGTTTTTAAAACACATAGATATAATATTAGGTACACATTTATCAGTTGAAATCAATTTGTATGGCACAGTAATATTATCTAAAAGTAGTTGTTTTAAATCTTTAATTGTATCATATTCTGGTGTTGGAAGGTTTATTGCCTTGCTAAACGCCATAACTGCAGGATAGTTTTCAGTACCACCACGTAAACTCATTTCTTGTCCTCCTCCGTAGATGAATGGTGTGAATTTGTTAGGATTAGCAATATATAAACCTGCAATACCTTTAACACCATTTATCTTATGTGATGAAATTGTATAAAAATCTACCCCTAAATTTACCATATTAACTTTAATCTTGTGTAGTGCTTGCACACCATCACTATGGATTAAAATGTTTGGATTAATTTGCTTACAACGTTTGGCAATATATTTAATATCATTAATAGCACCAGTTTCATTACTAACGTGAATTAAGGAAATAAAATCGGTTTTATTATCAATCATACTAAATAGTACTTCTTGATTAACGCTGCCATCTTCATTTAATGGCGCAAAATCAATATTATATCCCTCATTAATCAACGCTTTGGCGGTGTTATAAGTAGAAGAATGTTCCCCTGCTGAAATAATATATTTTTTGTCCTTACGCTTGATGCAATTACGTAATACTGCATTGTTACTTTCAGTAGCACAAGAAGTAAAAATAAAAGTTGACTTATTTGCCCCACCTAAATAACGCAATATATTTTCACGTGCCATTTCAATCTTATTTTTTACCATCAAACTAGGAGTATATAAACTAGAGGGATTAATAAACTCATTACACGCTTCATTATATGCTTGTAATACTTCACTATTTACTTTGCTTGTTGCTGCATTATCAAAATATCTATAATTCATAACCATTATTATAGCAAACAACTAAACATTTTTCAATCATTTATATGAAATTAATTAAAATTATATGCTATTTAAGCATTAGGAACTAAATTTAACACCTTATCACTCATACCATTGTTAAAATAAACATTAGGAACTTTGCCAACTATTACACTTTCGCAAAGCAATACTTGTTGTCTTACATCAATGGTTTGTTTTTTGATAGGTAAATTCATCTCTACCCTTGCATTTATAGTTAAATATATCTTATGCAAAGTGTTGTTAATCCCTACGCTTATAAAGTTGGAATCAAAACTACTACCTATAATAGCAACAGGGCTAGCACTTAATTTTACACGCACACCTCTACCACTAAACAATACAATTCCAGTAAGTGTTCCTAAAGGTATTTGCATATAGTCTTCATCTATCATTTTAATACGTTCGTTAGCATCTTTTATAATCTCACGTGAAATAGAGTTTATCATATACTGATTAGCAGTTATATAATTAATTTCTCCATTTTGATTGTAGTTAATACTCATAATATTGTCATAATTAATGGTTGTATTAATCACATTGCTTACAGCAACGTTAAGGGCTTGTTCGGTTAAACTATTAATCTTGGCGGTGCAATAAGTTTTAATAATAGGCACAAGAACAAGCACATAATACCAAATTACAATACAAAAAAACACCACTAAAACAAATAATGGTTTAATTAAACGTCTGCGTGATGTTTTTCTCATATTCAATTATATGATATATATATGTTAAATATGTTGCTATTATTTTAAATGCTTAGTTCGGCTATTAAATATAAGAGCAATAATAAATGCACTAAATATTGCCACAGCAATTCCTCCAGCGGTGGCGGTTAACCCGCCTTGAAAAGCACCTAAAAAGCCATATTCCTTAACTGCTTCTATAGCACCTTGTGCAAGGGTTGCTCCAAAGCCAATAATAGGTACAGTTGCTCCTGCCTTTGCAAAGTCCTTAAAGTAAGGATAAACGCCTATTGTTTGCAATACTATGCCTAGACTTAAAAATAGGACTAGTATTCGTGAAGTGGTAATACTGGTTCGTACCACCAATATTTGCGCCAAAGCACAAATACCCCCACCTACTAAAAAAGTTATAACATAATCCATAACATTAATTTCCATTAATTACCTCCTTCGATACAAACGGCGTGTGCAATCCCAGGAATGCTATCTCCTTGTTGACTAGTTGTAGTGCTAAGTAATGCACCTGTTGAAACCAAAAGTACCTTTTTAAATTCTCCTGAGCGTAGTTTATGCATAATGTACGAATTAAGCACAGTGGCACTACAACCACTGCCACTTCCACCCATAAAAACTTTTTCCTGCTTGTTATAAATAAGATTACCACAATCGCTATAATTTTGACCTAGTTTTATTCCTTTACGTTCAAGCAAATCTACTAATATTTCACTACCTAATTTACCTAAATCACCTGTTGCTATCATATCATAGTCTTCAACTTTGGTGTTAGTTCCTTGTAAATGAGTCATAATAGTATCCATAGCAGCGGGCGCCATACACGCTCCCATATTATTTACGTCTTTAATTCCAAAATCTACTACTTTGCCAAAGGTTGCACTAGTAATTATTGGTCCATTGCCTTTATTAGATACAATAGTAGCACCACCACCTGTTACGGTCCATTGAGAAGTTGGTGGTCGTTGATTACCCAGTTCTAGCGGAAAACGATATTGTCGTTCTGCACTAGAAAAATGACTAGCAGTAGCACAACATACCGTTTGAAATACCTGTCTATCTATTAAAGTAGCACCCAAAGCCAAACTTTCGGCCATTGTAGCACACGCACTGTATAAACCTATAAAAGTAATTCCAAACTTACGTGCAGCAAAGGAAGAACTAACTATTTGGTTTAATAAGTCCCCTCCAAGCAATACATCTATATCGTTAAGTTTTAATTTTGCATTATCGATAGCTCCAAAAATAATGTGCTCTAATAATTTACGTTCTGCTTTTTCAAAGGTATCCTCATTTAATTTATCATCTATTAATTTATAACTTAAATAATCACTCAAAGGACCTTTGCTTTCTAGCGGTCCACCTATGCTAAAACTACCTATTATCTTTGGTTTGTTATTAAATTTAACCGTTTGTTTATTTGTACTAATCATAATATTTCCTTTTAATGCTAAATAATTAAATATATTAATCCAGCCAGCACGCTTCCTACTACTCCACATACAATCACCGGGCCTGCAATGCTAAACATTTTAACGCATACACCAAAAATTATTCCTTCCTTTTTAAATTCCATTGAAGGACTAACTATAGCATTTGCAAAACCTGTAATAGGTATCACTGTTCCTGCCCCGCCAAAAGCACCTAACCAATCAAATACGCCAAAGCCAGTAAGCAATGCGGTTATAGCAATAATAGTGCTTAGCATAGCAGTACCTAATTGCGCCTCACTTAAACTAGGAAACCAATAAGCATATAAATCTAAACATAATTGTCCAAAACAACAAATTAGCCCTCCTACTAAAAACGCCTTTGCCATTGAAGGTAACATTTTGGTTTTAGGTAACTTTGCTTGTACATACATATTATAATTTTTATTACGTTTTTCACTGTCCATAAAAGCTTCTCCTTATCTTGTAATAAAATCTTGCCCTAAATTTATAATTTAAACCTTAAATCTTCAAATTTGTATTTATAAGGATAAATATTATAAAATTTTTTGCACATACTAGCGATAACGGAGGTCTTAAATGAATAAATATCTTAAAATATTAACATTGTCTGGAGGTTTAATTGGCGCTATAGCGCCTACTGCTATTAATCTTGATAGCAACACACCTTCGGGACTAAAAGCAATGTATGAAAGTGTTGAAAAACTACAAAATACTCTTCCTCGTTTATCTAAAATCAACTATAAACTAGATATTAACGCTGAAAATAACACTGATAATGTATCGTTTATTTCTACCGATACCGAGGGAAATGAAACCAAACTATCTAAACAAGAAACTATTAATTATTTAAACGAAACTTTAGAACAAACTTCTATTGAATATGAACAATTAAAAGACACTTTAACTAAAGCAATACAAGATACTATGGAATATCTAGAATCTTATAAAAACGGAAATATAACCTTAACTAATGAACAAAAAATATATATTAAAGAACATAGTAATTCAATTAAATATCTAGCTGAAACTTTGGAAGATTTAAGTGAAGATATTATTTGCGCTATTGATGGTTGCGAAGATGAAGTTGAGGATTTTGATACTACGACACGCTCTTATATGCAAGCTATTAATAATATTGAAGCTAGAATTCAGGCACTACACGAAGCAATCAGTTCATTACAATTTATTAATAGTAGTCCTTTCTTTTTTAGACAACACATTAACCCTAATCATATAGTATATGGTTTTCATTATAATAGCGAATTAGATAATGATAATTCGGAACAATCTAATCTAGATTCTGTTGAAGAAGATAAAGAAAATTTAGATAATAAAGATGATATTGATACTATTTTGGAAGTGGAAAATAAAGATAATGATGACACTTTAATTAGTGAAAACAGTGTAAACGAAGATTTAGAAGGAAATAATACTGAAAATAATGAAGTTGATGATAATGTTAGTGAAGTAACTGATGATACAAATAATAAAGAGAACTCTAACTTAGTTACTGACAACAATGAGGACAAACCAACAACTTTTGGTTTAAAGTCAAATATAGATACTTACGCCCCTACTAAGCGTAATATTGATACCTTCTTTAATACAGCCCTACAAAACAATCAATATGGTTATGGCGGTTATGGCTATGGTATGCCTTACGGATATGGTGGTTACGGTTATGGAATGCCCTATGGTGGCGGATACTATAATACTCCTTATCAAAACTTAAATTCAAATCTAATTAATCGTAAAGTATTAGAAGTTCAAAATGAGCCCTACTCTAGCTCTGAAGTGGAAAAAAATGAAGTAAACGATAATAACAATAACGATATAGAAAATAATAAAATCAATACAAAAAAAATAAAAACAAAAAAATTTAAAAAATTTGATATTAAACGCCTTCAAAATGTAGATTCTTACACGGGCACAACTATTAAATCAAACGTAAATACAATGGGTGAAAGTAAAATTTCTAGATTTTTTAAAGAAAAATATAGCATATTACGTGATAGAGTTAAAAATAGAAAAAACAAACAACAAACTCCCCCACCTGTTCAAGATTTACCAACAGAACAAATTGTTGAAGATAATATTATAACCGACGAAACTTTAGAGGATAAAAATTATAATATTCCAACAACTGAGCAAGAAATCACCACACAATCTGCTATAGATAATAAATCTACTCAATATAGCAGTATGGTAAAAGATATTAAAAATAAAATACAAGACGCCTTTGCTGATGAAGAGATTAAATCTAATACAGAACAGTCTTCTAATTTATCAAGAAACAATACTTACTTTAAAAATCAATTAAAAGACAATTCTCTAACTCAGGAAAAAGATATTAAAGCTCGTTAAGTAATAACAAATTTCAAATTAGGATTTCTCCCCTAGTTTGATTTTTTATATATCTATCCTTAAGTTTTAAATAAAATTTTTAGCATAGACTTTCTTCTTGCTGAATATATATATTATTTCCCGTTCGCATCTATTCGCAAAATACTAACATTTATTACTATTACATTATTTGGAATAGATAATAATCTGTTTTTTATTAAAAAACAAGAATTAATGCCACGCAATAACTCTATTTAACGATATTTATATTATGTTTTAGTTTGTTTTTATAAGATATTTTATCTCCTACCTAGTAAAAAAGATAGGCAATCAATTCCCATCTTTTTTTATCAGTCTTCCCACCAAGTAGGTTTAATTTCAAATATTTTACCATTTAGGTATTCCATACTAGATTTCTTAGGAAAATTAAAACCCATATAATACGCTGTAAGGCACATTTGTTGCCCTCCCATACCATATTTGCCATCACCCACTATTGGATATCCAAAATATGCAATATGCGCTCTAATTTGATGTGTTTTACCTGTTACTAGTTCAGCTTGCAGTATGCTTTCATTCTCCAAATATTTGATTAAATGAAAATGTGTTACAATTTCCTCATAACCGCTAGTTTTTATTTCAGAAATTAACACCTTGGAGCTTTGACTTAACTTTTTCAAAAACATTCTATGTTTTACTGCTTCAATATTAACTTTACCTTTTGTTTTTAAAAGATATTTTTTTATAATAGTACGTTCCTTAAACGCCTTTAATAGTTCTGTTTCAGCCAAGTTATTTTTAGCAAATATTACTAATCCTTCTGTATTTCTATCTATCCTATGTACTGCATAAAGTTCGCTATAAGTTAATTTTAAAATATCTAATAGGTTCCTATCCTCTTCGCTAACAACCTCTATTCCCGCACGCTTATTTACAATTAAAACATTATCATCTTCATAAATTGTTTCGCTCCAAGGTTCGTTATTTACCTGATAAAACACCTCTATTTTATCGCCCTCTTTTATCATACACGTTTTAGTCTTACGCACACCATTTAATTTAACATCTTTATCCTTAAATAATTTTTCAATTTGATAGTTTGAAAGAAGAGGCAAGGCTTTACGCAAAGCCCTGCTTAAATCAATCTTTTCAGTTGCAATAAACTCTTTCTTTTCCATTAATTAAACTTCTTTACTTTATTAATTTGATTAAATATTAGCAAAATACTTATCTCTCATATATTTTGCACCTAATTCTTGACTATCGTGCGCTTCACTAATCACCCATGGCTCTAAATTAAATTCGTGTAATAATTCAACAAACCAATCAAGCTTAGGTAACCCCTCAGACCCATCAGGCATTGTCTCTCCGTGTACAAGATGCTTAACCTCTCCTTTGTCGCCATAATTAATCGTATAAGCGTGAAAATGGACTTGATTAAACTTATTAGGCAATTCGGCTTTTAAGTGGCCTAATTTAGCCTTTAAAATGCTTTTAGACGTAATTGAGCCCACCTCCCTTGCGTGAAGATGAGCAATATCAATACAAGGATAAGCATATTCACAACCCTTACATATTTCTATAATTTCTTCTAAAGAACCTAAATTGGCAGTTTTCCCACCAATTTCAGGGTAAAAACGAACACTACCCATATCTACTTCTTTTGTAATATTATTTAAGTGATTTATTATACGTTTAATGGCTTCTTTACGTCCATTTTCAGTATTTTCGTGCCCACCACCTGGGTGAAATATAATGCGAGTACAATTAATGCTTTTAGCAAGTTCTATTCCTTGCTTTAATATATCTATACTACGTGCAACAACTGTAGGATTAACACTGCCTAGATTTATATAATATGGTCCGTGAATGCTGATATGAAAGCCGTCAGCTTGCGCTTTTAAAATAATGTCTTTGTTTTTATCGCTCATTTTAAAACCAAAGGTACATTGTACTTCATAAGCATTTAAACCCATATCTTTTAACCAATCATAAAAACCATTAGGTTTACCTTTATAATTTACAGGAACTCCTGCTACGCCAAATCTTGCTATCATTATATTTTCCTTTTTATTTATTAATTAACTTTAGTTTAAATTCACATTTGTTCTTTTGTTATTTACTTGAATTTTTTAAATATCTTTTCTCTAAACAAAACATTTTTAGGTTTACAAATACGATAACTATTATTAAGCATATCATTAAAATAATTTTGAGTTTGAGAACTGAAATTGTGATTGTTTATGATTAATACATTTTGTAAATTATTTCGTATTTCAAGATTAACCAACGAAAAATTACCCATAAAGGTTAAATTATCTATAACAATAAAGTTAGATACTATCACCCCATCAAAAATATAAGCATTAGCACCATACATAGCCATTTCCTTTAGATAGGCACGAGAAGCATAATAGTTGATTGAGCAATCTTGCTTTGAAATCATAATTTTTACATCTATACCTGATAATGTTGCCATTATTAGCGCCTGTTTAATGGCTGGAGTTGGTACAAACTTGTTAATATGTATAATTATTTGTTTTTTAGCATCATTAATTGCCTTTAAAAATAGTCCTTCAAAATCCTTGTCCGCTACACTAGACACATATTGCATTTCCAATTCGCCTTTCCCTTCATATTGGTTGTGTTCTAGTTCATAATATTTTTGAGTAGCAAACGATACATCTAAATGTGAATCTAAATCTATACTTTTAACCACCTCTCCTTGTAATTTATAGTAAAGATTTGAGCAGCTTATAGGTTTATCTTTTGACTTGCATTCAACTGAATTATATATATACGCTTTAACGCCATCTATAACGATTATATTTTTTGAATTTTTATAGTACTTATTAAACTTATCATATTTATTAAATTCACATACTCTTATCCCGCCCTCACGTAATTCCTTAATCAATTTACGATCGCTGAATTTACGTTTATCATAAATACATTTTACTTGAACACCTAATAATTGCTTTTCCTTTAATAATGAAATTACAGAGTCATTTTTTATTCCCATTAAAAAGGATAAATTATCTAAAATTATGTATTCCTCTGCTTGTTCTATATCGTTAATAAAGTTATTAAAAAATACTTCGTGATTATCAAAAATTTGAATATCACAATTTTTAAATATATCTGCCGAATAATGTCTTTTGTTAAAATTGATTGTTTCGTTATTTGATTTAGTATTAGAAATTTTAAATTCTATTAAATTTTTATAAATTTCGTCTTGTTCAAATTTTGTTTTAATATTATTTTTTAAACGTGGTTTATCACAGAACCATATAAAATAAACAATAAATCCTACAATAGAAGTACAAACTATAATTAAATTCCAAAAAACAATCTTTTTGCAATCATTTTCCAAACAAATTACAGCAACATTCATTGCTAGAATTAAAATAATATGAATAATAATCGCCAAAATAATCATAAAAAATATTCTCCTTAAAGCATTTTAGCATATTTAAAAAATAGTTACAACTAAATTAATATGGATAAAATAAAATTTGTTTAAAATTTATTAAAATTTTATTAAATACTTGGTTGGTTTTTATAATTTTAAATTTTTATAAAAAAAGACTTAACTTTTATGTAAGTCTTTGTTTTACTTATTTTTAATAACTTGATACTTTTGATAAAGTATGTTCTCTATCATATCTTTCCTTCATTTGTCTATATTTTTCTGACAAATCTAATATGTAGCGTTGCTTGCTTTCAAAGGATAATGTATCGTAATATTTTTTATCCATCAGTTCATTAATCGGGTTAATTATTATTCTATCTTCCTCTAGCATTTTGCATACTTTATTATATAACAATTGGTCTTTATCCGAATATGCTAATTTGGCATACGATAAATGATGAATTCCTCCATTATTATAGTTTTTCATCCTTCGCTTTGCTTGTTTTGCAAGATTGTATAAAACCCCTGCTTTCTTGCCTGCTGTCATTTTACCTCCTTTTTTCACATTGCCTATTGTACTAGAAATTCGCTATAAATCCAAACAAAAAAACATTAAAAATAATGTTTAATTTACTAATTTTGTCGAAAAAAATAGATTATTAATATATCGCTAAAAAAAAGACTATATTACTATAATCTTTTATTATTTTTTATATTATTTTTAACTATTGGAGCTTCTAGGCGGAATCGAACCGCCGACCTACTGATTACGAATCAGTTGCTCTACCTACTGAGCCATAGAAGCATGTATAGGTGTAAATAACACCTATTTTTTATTTAATTGTCTTCAATTACAATTTCCTCCTCAGCATCATCATTATTGTCGTCTTCAGTAATATGAATTTCACCATCATCGTCCTCATCATACAAATTGGAAGTAATATGATTATTGTTTTCTTTTTTATTAGGTTTTGAAGTCGTTGGTCGTTTCAAAATCTTAGCATTTTCATCATTTAATGCTTTTGTTTTGTTTGATTTTTTGTTATCAGGATTTTGTAATAATTCTAATGTACTAAATAATTTTTGCTTGTCCACTAATTGTAATTTTAGTTTTATTTTTTGTTGTAAGGTATCACATTTTTTAGATAAGTTATAATACAAATTATCCATTTCTAAAAATATTTGAGATTTATTCGAAAAGGTTGTTAAATTAATTGTATCCTTACATTTATCTAAAACTTCTTTTACTTGAGCAAGATTGGTTTTAAGGTCAATTAATTGTTGCATCAGTTTTTCAATTTTACCAACCTTTAATCGCTTTAGTAATTTATCAATTTGTTCATCTCGCTCTGCTATTTCCTCTGGCGATATATGGTCTTGTTTAGAAATTTCCAGCTTTTTTAGCATATTACTGCGAATAAAACTTTCAACTTCCTCACCAACTCCACTATCGGTAATATTATCATCATAAAAATCTTCACGTCTAACTTTAAATTTAATTTCCTTTGGCTTAAAGTTAGTATCAGTTAACTCATTATATCTATAATTTACAAATTGTTTTGCCAGTTTTTCAATTTCAACAAAATTAACATTATGAACACTCACCTTTTCACTTAAAAAAGGTTTTAATTCCTGAACTGGAGAATTGTATAATACATATTCTGTTTTAGCCCATTTTAGATATTTGATATTATTTAAAACCTTTAAAAACTGTGCTTGACTGCGCTTAATTGACTTTTGTCTAGTATAATCTAACAAAGGTAATATTGTGGTAAAGTTTATTGACTTTAATATCTCTTTTAGTTCGATAAATTGTTGGGCCTCTAACACATTAGTTTGCATAAATATATCTATTTTGTCTTTAATTGCGCTAATATGTTTTAACGTTAACACCTTGTTATAATTGTCTACCAAATCTTTATGTTTAAATTTAAAACCTATTCGTTTAAAAATGTCTTTCAAGCGTAGTACAAATTTATTAGCATTAGGATTTATCTTGTAGTCATCATCTTCAATACCATTAGTATCGTTAGTAATTAAAAGAGTTGAAAGATATTCCTTCAACAAATCTAATAAGTATTTAGAGTTTAAATCTCCTTCTGCTTTATAGCTAAATTTAGACACCAACGCCCTCCTATTGTTCCTTTTTCTTAAGCGTTATAATATTTAATTTGTGATTATCATAATCAATATTACTAATATATCCACTAACACTAGCGCCAAGTTTATAAATATGATGTGTTGCTGTATTAATATTTTCACTATTCTCACGAGTAATAGCAAAAGCAGTTAGTCCATTATCTAATTTTATCATCGCTCCACTAGGATAAATGCGTTCAACCACACCACTATGCTCATCACCTAAATTTATGGTGCTAAATATTTTATCTAAAGGATTTTCCTTTAATTGCTTTAACCCTAAACTAATTTTAACATTATCAATACTCTTTTCTAATACTTTAAATTCATATTCCTTATTTTCTTCAATAATATCGTGTAATGAATTTATTCGTTCATAACTAGCGTCTTGGATGTTTAATTTACCCTTTAAGCCATCTTTTAGCATAATAATAGCATACTTATCCATTACTTTAATAGGAACGCCTGTTAGTATATCGTTTTCATTTATTTGAATATTAGAATAATCTACTGTTTTTTGTAATAATTTTGTACTACACACAATAGATTTGTTAAAACTATTCAGTTCAATAATAACTGCATCTATATCTCTTTCTTTTAAATTTTCACGACTTACATAATCATCTTTAGAGCATTGTGAATATGGTAAAAACACCGAATATCCATATACTTCACCCTTAATGCCTGCAGTAGTTATATCCTTTACCTTAAATGTAAAAGTAGAACCAATTTTTAAATCTTTAACTCTTTCACGATGCTCAATGGCTTGATTTACATTTTTAGCATCAAGCACCACGCAACCATAGTCATCTACCTTATCGGTAACCATAACTAGTATTGCATCATCTTCCTTGTACACGCTATCTAATTCTTCAGTAGGCACTATACCGTCTTTCATACCGCCTATATTTACAATGGCACCACGCTTAGTAATCATTACTATGGTTCCAGTAATAATGTCGCCTCTTTTGTAATGAGTAAATTTAATATTATCCTCGTTCATTTTTGTTTGCATTTTTTTCTCCTTGTGTTAGTAATTTATTCATTTCAGCCACTATCAATTTAGTAAATTCCTCGCTGTAATCCTTTTCCTTAGCCCTAGACATATCAGGATAAATTAAATCTCCAACAATAATTTTATTAAACCTTAAAAATCTAGGTTTTTTTAATATAACTGTTGGTAAAACTGGCGTGCCTGTACGTAAAGCAAATAGCGAAATACCATCTTTTACTGTATTTTCATCTATTTCACCTGGCTTACTACGTGTTCCTTGCGGACAAATACACACGTGACGTTTGCGATTTATAGCACCAAACACCTTTTTTATTGCACCAAGGTCTGCCTTGCTTCTATCCACTGGGATTACATCAAACTTTTTAAGTAACCAGCCAAAAAATTTGTTTTTAAATAACTCCGCTTTACCTACGTATGTAAACTTTTTACGCATTTTAATTGCAAGTATAGGCAAATCAAAGTTGCTCATGTGATTACAAGCAACTATTACATTTTGCTTTTTAGCTTTAGGTAAATTTTTCCTATTAATAACTCTTGTTGGGAAAAATATTGTTAAAAATGGAAATAATATTGCAAAACATATCCAAAAAATCATCTTAACCTCACATTATCGCCTACTACAAACCCACTAGAGAAAGCAATTTGCAAATTAAAGCCCCCAGTCAAAGCATCAATATCTAACACCTCTCCTGCAAAATATAAGTTAGGCACCAATTTGCTTTCAAAAGTTTTAGGTGAAATCTGTTTAATATCCACTCCACCACTAGTTATAATGGCCTTTTCTATATTATCTAACAATTTTATAGATAAGTCAAATTTTTTTAAGCCCTTAATTAATATATTTCTATCATTTTTGGACATATCACTTACCTTTTTGTCCTTAAAACCAAATTTTTGCATAAAATACGGGATTAAACTGCTAGGCAGTAAAGTTTTAAGGTATGTAGATAAGTTCTTTTTAGCATATTCAGTAAACTCACGTAAAAACTTGTCATTTAATATATCTACACTTAGTTTTGGCTTAAAATCAATGTATAATTTAGCTCTACTTAAGTTGTACCTATTAATTTTGCTAGAAAGCGTTAAAATAATAGGTCCACTTACTCCATTGTTTGTAAATAGCATTTCGCCAAATTCTTTAGCAACAATTTTACCTTCAACTTCAACACTTGCTTCCACAAATTTAAGCGATAAACCCTCAACAGGTTTTACATCTTCATTAACTAATATAGGCACAAGCGCTGGTTGTATATCAACAATGCTGTGACCAAACTTTTCAGCAAATTTATAACCATCACCGGTGCTACCAGTTGCCGAATATGATTTGCCACCAGTTGCAATCAATACACTATGTGATTGGTACTTTTCTCCATTACTACACAATATAGTGAAAACATCTTCGTTTTTACTAATAACTTTTACTTCAGTTTTAAGTTTAATTTCCACCCCTGCATTAGTTAGCATTTGATTTAATGCCGAAATAATATCACTAGATTTATCACTAATAGGAAACACTCTATTACCATGCTCAGTTTTAAGTGGAGTGTATTGTTCAAATATGTCCATAGTGTCTTGAGGAGTAAAGTTTCTAATAGCGCCATTCATAAATCTGTTTCCTCTAATAGTATTGTTTAAGTGAGTTTCAATGTCGCTATTATTAGTTAAATTACACCTACCCTTACCGGTTATATATATCTTTTTACCTATCTTTTCATTTTTTTCAAGTAGCAAAACAGAAGCACCCCTTCTACCTGCCGATACTCCCGCCATACAACCAGATGCTCCTGCTCCTATTATAATTAAATCATAAATTCTCATTTTTGCAAACTCTTTAAATACGCAATTTCTTTTGTTGTTAGTGCTTTATATTCACCACGTGAAAGTCCACCTAGTTTAATTTCACCAATGCTGGTACGTTTTAAAAATGCCACATTTTTACCAACCGCTTCAAACATCTTTTTAACTTGATGATTTTTACCTTCGCTAATAATTATTTCTACCCTAGTAAACTTATCATCTTTATCCAATATTTGTGCACTACAAGGTTGTGTAGTATATCCTCCAATATCTACACCTTTAGTTATTTGTTTGATTTCTTGAGGTGTAATTTCTCCCTCTATTGATGCAATATAGGTCTTTTTAACCATATTTTTAGGATGCGTTAAAATATTAGTAATATCTCCATCATTAGTCAAGATTAACAAACCTTCAGTATCATAATCCAAACGACCTATTGGATATACTCTTTCTTGTACTTTGCGCATTAATTCCACTACTGTTTTACGTCCTTTTTCATCGCTAGCAGTAGTCACATAACCCTTTGGTTTATGAAGTTTGTAATATACCCTACGGGCATTAGGTCTAACAACCCTGTTTTCAAACAAAACAACATCTGTAGGTTTTATATCTAAACCCAGCTCTCTGGTAACCTTACCATTTACCTTTACTTTCCCTTGTGCAATTAGTTCATCGCATTTTCTACGTGAAGCCACACCACAATCTGCTAAATACTTATTAATTCTCATTTATTTTTCCCATTGTAATTTTATTGAATTGAAGACGTCTTGATTTTCAAGTACCTCTATCTTATTTATTGTATACAATTTTATTGTTTTTTGCAAGTGTTTATCATAAAATACTGAAATTTCTCCCACTTCTTCATTTTCTTCAACATTGTTTTGTAGTTGATTTATTGTGTAAATTACACGCAATTTATCCTTTTCCCTTTCTTTTAGTGGAAATATATACGTTTCATCAGCGTATAAACATAATTCACCACGCTTACTGTCTATATAATATTCGTTATAAATTGGTTCGTTTTTAATAGTTATTGGACTATAATCATATTCGTTATAAGCGCTATTTAATAGTGCTACACTCTCCTCAAACATTGGTCCACAATTAAGCACCACACATACTAAAACAATGCCATTTCGTTTAATAGCACTAACTAAACATCGTCCTGCACGTGAGGTAAATCCAGTTTTTACCCCTACACAACCATCAAGACTATTTAATAATCTATTTTTGTTAGCCAAATATCTTGTATCGCTTAAATTAGTGGCAGGTATTGTGTGGTGTTTAGTTGCTACAATTTCAGCAAATATAGGATTATTCAAAGCATACGCTGTAACTAATGCCAAATCGTATGCAGTAGTATAATGTTCTGGTTCATCTAGTCCATGAGGGTTGGCAAAATGCGTATTTTTAGCACCTACACTTGCACATAGTTCGTTCATCATATTTACAAAATTATCTTCTGTTCCACCTACGTGATATGCTAAAGCCACCGCACTATCATTTCCCGAGCGCAACATCAAGCCATATAATAAATCTCTAACAGATATTTGTTCATCTTTACGTAAATAAATTGAAGTCCCCTCAATACCTATACTTTTATTATGAACAGTGATAACTTCATCTAAATTATCACAATTTTGAATTACTGTAATAGCGGTTACAATCTTAGTAGTAGAAGCATTTGGTCGCATAGTGTCCATATCCTTTTGATATAATACGCGCTTGGAATTTTGTTCCAACACACACATTCCTCTAGCACTGGTAACACTACTTGCCTCCACGTTGCCAATGTTTAATGTGTTAAATCCTACCCCTGTAAAAATCAAACAGCTAATTAATATTGATAATATTACTTTATACTTTAATTTCATTTATTACTCCTTACTTTCAGCCATCTTTTTTAATACTTCTGTTGCATTTTTAAGTAAGGTTAAGTAGGCAGAAGATTTGTCGGCGTGCACCATTTTAAATTTTCCATTTTTAAGCACAAAAAAACCTATAGGCGAAACTGAATAACCACCGCCTGTGCCTCCGGCCATAGGGTAATCATCAAGGTTACGCTTAGAATTTAAGTCGGTGTATTCACCTCCACCAGAAACAAATCCTACCGCAACTTTTGATATAGGTACAAGCATTGTTCCATCTGGCAAAGTTACCGGCTCTCCTATTACACAATTAACATCAACCATATTTCTAATATTTTCTAACGAAGAATCTACCAAACCTTTAATCTTGTTTGAATCACGAATCTCTTGTTTCATATTTCTCTCCTTTCAAACTCCATAACGAATTAATTACAGAATATATAATATCAAATAGTGATATGTTTACCCTTGTTTCTATTTTTATATTTAAGCAATCTTGATTATATTTTGCTTCATTTTGTATAAAAATATGTGCCGATTTTTTATTATGCAAAATTCTTGCATATAACGACTTACTTAGTATATCAATAATAGAACTTTCTAAAGCTGTTATCATTGCATCATTATAATATCCACTTTGGCTAACAAAGTTAAGTTGATTGATAATTGTTCTAAAATATAGTTGCCTAATTAACTGTATAACTAATGCTATATTAAAATTTTGAGAACTCAATTTTTCTCGTCTAGTTTTATTTTTTCTAGTAATATATACATATTGCCCCCTAAAGCTTACACGCAGTTTAAAGTTTATAATATTAAAAAGAGTTATACTTACCGAGCCCGATAATCTTAAAATATTAAAACTAAGTTTAACCTTGATAGATATAGGGATTATTAACAAAAAAATAATAATTAATAATACAATTTGCCAAATCATAAATTTATCTTAAATATAATTTATTTTTTTATTCGTTTTCA
>JAZUAD010000025.1:0-58928 GCA_045637825.1 Candidatus Onthoplasma sp.
ACTTTCACAAGTTGCATATATAAACAAACAAAGTGAAACAACAACTATAAAGGTTTATAAAAAAGTTTGTGATATTGAAATGGACACAACATTAGCGCCAGTTGATTATGATATGGAAGATATTAAAGATTTGAATATTTCGAGTATGGAATCCACAGGTTCATCACAACACTATATTGAAATTTTTGCAACATTGGCTTTCACAATTCCAATTTTCATAGCAACAACTTTAGCAAGTATAATGTTATGGCAAGATTCAACAACCATAGCTGTTATAACATTAATTATGGGATTGCTCGCTGTCTTTATTCCTATTATTGCAGTAATTCCATATTGTCGTAGAAAAATCAAGATTGCAAAACAGGGTGTGGAAACTTTTGCGTTAGATTTTGCCAACGTTGGAAAAACATATGCAACAGGAACTTATTGTGACATTAAATATACATTTGAAACAGATAACGGTGTAAAAACCAAAAGAGAAAGAGTGACAATTAATGCTTATGGAAAAATTAAAAATCTAAAACAATTGCCAATTAAAGTTTATAAAAATTGGGCAGTAATAGATTTAAACAGATTGCCGTAAATTTAATCTTTCAACCTTTCAGTTTTAAAATTTGCAACTATTTTAATCAACTCAAAACTTAATGATTTAATGAGTTTGAAAGTGAAAGCTTATGAGTAAATTATACTTTGAATAAGGTTTTACGCAAGCTAAGGCGGATAAAAAACGGAACCTGCTCGAGGCGCCAAGCGGACTGCTTATGCGGTCCCTTTTTTATTTTATACGGGCTCGACCATTTTGGTTCCACCTGTCAATAAAAAGTAAAGAATTGTGGATAATTTTAAAATCATTTTCTAATTATTTATTTTTTCTTAGATAACAAGTGTTTGGAAATAACAAAAAAAGACTTAATAGTTTTATCAAGTCTTTTTATGTATTTGTTATATCGCATCAACTTTAATCTTGATTTGGCATTTTACTTCCTTCATAAATTGAATAGTAATATTATACTCGCCTACATTCTTGATTGGCTCAAAGTCCAGTATCATTTTCTTTTCAGCTGGAACTTTTAATTCAACCAGCTTATTAAACACTTCTTGCTTGGTAATTGAACCAAACGCCTTTCCATTAGCTCCGAATTTCAATCCTATATTTAAAACTTTATCTTTTAGACTATCAGCAATAGCTTGAAATTTTTTAACCTCTTCAGCATAATGATATGCTTGAGCATTTTTTTGCCCTCTATTTTCATTAAGATTATTTGCAGTCGCCTCTACTGCAATTTTTTGCTTAATTAATACATTAAGTGCATAGGTAGGGTTAACCTCAATCACATCTCCCTTCTTGCCTTTACCTTTAAGATCCTTGATTAAAATAACTTTCATTGTTCTCTCCTTTAATTTAATTATATACTCAAAATACATTTTAGTCAAGCATTGTAGCCAAAACAAGTTAGTATAAATTTTAATAATTTTAAAAGTATAAAACCAATATATTTTGCAAACAATAGCTTTATAGGTGAATTTATGGATATAGTATGTAGAAAATATAGTTGCACATATAATAACAATATGAAGTGTGACCGAAAGCATTTAGAGGTAACCAAAAATGCAAGTTGTGCAAACATAGCTGTTGATAAATCAAAGCCAGTTGAAGATGTGTCTAAAGATATGTTTCAACACGAACCTGAGATAGCTCCGTATCGACACTGCAAATGTATAAATATCAAATGTCAAGCTAGCGATTGCCTTTTTAATAAAAATACCGAGTGTATGTCTAATGGAATTTTTGTTGGCTCAAAAAAACTTAACGCCCCTTGCAACAGTTATCAAGAACGATAATCAAAAGTGTAAAAAATGAAGCAGTTTTGCTTCACTTTTTTACTTTTTTACTTTTGCTCCACAGGAATTGCATTTTACACTATTATTAGCAACAACCGAACCACAATATTCACAAACTTTAGTTTCTTCTTTCGGCTTTTCAATTACGTTTTCTATCTTTTCCTCAGCAAAGGCAGAAATAGTGCTACCAGTTTGTCTTATTATTATATCCGTAGATTTGTGGGAGCGAATAAAACTTCTTACAATAAATGTAAACACAATAAAGAATATTATAAACGGAACAACAAACATAAACCACATAAATAAAATCTCCTTTATTTTATATTAATTAATTTCTTTTAACTTTTCCACAAAAATTTGTGCATTAGTTTTTGTATTATCATTAATATTTTTTCTTGCCCAATAATTGTTATAAAAAATTCGGTTACATACACTTAATTTTTCTAATAAAATTTTTGCTTCTGCTTCAACATTATTAATATGTTCTTCACTATCATAATTTGATATATCTGCATATTTTAGTGCTGGATCATTGTTAGCTCCTGGGTTATCCTTTCGCACATATTTACGATTATTTAAACTTACAAAATACATACTATCAGTAATAAACATATCATAAGCACGAGAATATAATACACTTGTATCCAAGTCAAAAGCAGAATGTCCAAAATATAAGTTACCATATACATTAATGCCCAACAAATCAAACAAGGTTGGTACAATATCAGCAGTACACATAAACTTTTTAACAATTATCTGCGTACCAGCACTTGTATTATTTACAATATATCTATTTGCTATTTGTTCTTCTGCCAAAGCAAGTGCCTCAGCATATTCAATACCATATTTAATTTCTAATTGCAAAGCCAATTCTTCAACAATAGTGGTATCTAAATATTCTTCAATATTATTGCTTAATTTTGTAGGAACTTTAATCATACAAGGAACTCTAAACAAGTTTGTATAGTTATTATCCTTTGTGTCATCAATGCCTTTTACATAATTTGAAAGACTTGAATAGTATGTATTATGGTCACCAAACAGACATACTATTGTATTTTCTGCCAAAGTTGGTTGAGTTTGGTCATTATTAATGTGACGTGTATTTAACTGATTCATAATTTCGCCCAACGCCCTATCAAACTCCATCACACAAGCGCAATAATAGTAAAAGTTGTTATGATTAAAGGCCGAGAAACTATCGCCCTTTTTAGTCTTGATACCATACTTTGCCATTTCGTCATAATAGCCACGTTTTGCAAGGTTATCACGATAAGTATATTGACCATGCATAGTAATAGTTGTTATATATGTATAAAAGCGTTGGTCCATAGGAAACATTTCGTCTTGACAAGCTAAAATCATTTCCTTATCCAAATTTCTTTCACCCTTAGCACTATGATTAGTAAAATACGGACTTTTTTTCATTTGTTCGGTAGCAGTATAACTATCAAACCCAGCACTAATCAATTCCTTATTACGATTATAGTATGTATAACTTCCGTTGTGGAATGAATTTGCAGTAATATCCTCATCTAGCGCCTTTAAAACATTAGGCATTGACGAACTCATTGTATTATTAGGAAAATCATAGTTAATATACACATTCGTTGGATAAGCGCCCAAGAAACTAATATTTTCGGAAATATCAGTTTTTTCACGAGAATAAAAGTTGCTCATTACAATACTGCTATCATAAAAGTTGTAAATATTTGGAAATAACGTTCTCAACACTTCATCAGCACTAGCACCCGAATAATTTATGTTGTAACCATTTACAAAAAGATCAAAATCTTGTTGAAACGAAAACCATTCAAACGACTCAACTAAAATTGTAACAACATTATATTCCGCATTTGTTTGGAAATTAGATGTGTATACATTATCTTGGCTATAAACAAAGTCCTCTAGTTGTTGTTCATCACCTAGTTTAACGTTGGTAAAGAAAGCGCCTTTTACAAACTCGTTTAAGAAGTTACCTACCACACCATATTCGGCATAACTTGCCTCACTACTTCGATATAGTTTATCTGTCACATCACTTTCAAAATTGCGATTGTTGGCATATAGTGTAACCCCTAGCCCTGTAATTGAAATAATCAATGTAGGAATAGACCACCATTTAATAGCCATTGGTTTTTCGCTATGTCTAACATAACGTCCGCCAAATACAATATACAAAGCTATCATCAACATTGATATTGCAAAAAATGTAAAATTAATAGGAATAGATTCTAGAATTGCCATACCATCATTACGTAGATTAAACATACCATAGTCAAATATAGTTTCAGTCATCTCAAAAATAACTATAAATACAAGGTCTACAACCATAAAAAACACTAATAATGCAGAAGCAATCATATGCCTTGCCTTGTTAGATGGAATACATAATAAAACCAATGCAATTATCAGTTGAGTTAATAAAAATATAAACGGCATACGGATATAGAATAGATTTGATGTTACAAACACCGCCACCAATTCAATCATAGTCACAATACCTAAATATATCCAAACCAAACAATTAGATGTAAAAAACTTTTTCATATATCACCTACAATAAATATATTAGGTAGCATAGTACCCATGTTGTTGCAAATTTTTTATCAGCCACCAAATATATAACCCCATACAATAAACTAACCATCAAATAAAAAACTCTAAGATCCATAGCAAGCACAAAAAAGTCAATTAACCCAAATGTTAAAAATGCCAATATCGCACCATATGGTATAATATATTTAGTTTTAAACACACATTCAAAACCTTTTTGGATAGATGCAATAAACATCAACATTAACACCATTCTAACCATATATGCCAAAATTTCGCAGGCGTTACATGCAAGCCCTACAGTAGTAACCTTAACCCCAAGCGCATATACAATTTTTAATTTAAAGTTTAAGTATATGCTAATAATCAACATAGGTAACAAGGTTAATACAAATAATAATATAACCCTCCACGTAGGAAGTTCTTTATTTTTTTGTTCTTTTGATGTAAATATATCAATTTTTAATTTTTTGCATCCAAAAATAAGCAATCCAATTTCCACTCCCCATATAATGGCGCTAGTAATGGATACAAACATTTTAACAAGATTTCCATAATATATGTCGTCAAATATAGGAATAAACAGGTCCGCCAGGGCGTTGGAATATAGGCAGACCAACACAAGCCCCGCTAGGCAAAAATATTTAATACAACTTTTATCTTTAACTATTGTCATAATTTGTCCTTAATTGTCATTATTATATCACTATATATGAAAAATCACAACTATTATAATAGTTTTTTAATATTTTAATATTAAATTAATACAATAGTCACCCCGCTATTAAGTATCCTAAGGTCACTATCCGCCAACAACTCATCACATTCCTTAACGGCAGATATTCGTTTAGGGTTATTAGGTGTCCATTTCTCACAAGGGATAAAATCTCTAATTATTTTTTGATTTTTCATTTGTTTAAGTCGGGTGTGAATATCCTTCTTAATTGCACCACCCACTCCATGACTACCATAGCCATGAATAACCTTCAACACTCCAAAACCACCCAACTTGCACGCCTCAACCTCAATCTCCAATTGAGCAATAGCCATAAGGCAGGTTTGATTATCACTTTTAACATCTATATGTAATATTCTCATACCCTTATTTTACCACCAACCCACTCTTTTAGTCAACCCAATATAGATATAATTTTACAATCTACGCCAACAACCACCAACCATCCCAATCAAAAACCATTTTCCTAACACAAAAAAAAGAAAGCAGATTCCTCCACTTTCTTTAGATTGTTAAGTTGATGACACATAATCCGTATAACTTCCACCTGCTTTTGTATTATACCAGAATTTAGCATAATTCCAATCCTTTAAACGAGAAGCTGCCGTAGATGTGTTTGTTAAAGTTAAAGACTTTCCCGCAGAGGTTGCCGAAGTTGTATAATACCAACCGCTAGTTTGGTTAAATGTAGCACTAGTCAACCCTGAGTTATAGAAAGCAAAATAACCAATATTCTTAACACTTGCAGGAATGGTAATACTTGTTAATGCCTTACAATAATTGAATGCATACTTTCCTATTATTGTTAAACTACTTGACAATGTTACACTTGTTAAACTAGTACAAGAAGAGAATGCATAATTACCTATTGTGGTTAAACTTGTACAATTGCTTAAATTTACACTGGTTAAAGTTGTGTTTTGATGAAATGCATATGGACGTATTGCTGTAGTGTTAGCATGTAATGTTACACTTGTTGAACTTGGATTAGCCAAACCTAATGCTATATAACTTGTTGCACTTTCCTTATAATATGTTACTCCCTCTATTGTTTCATATTTATTTTCAGTATCCAAACTGGTTTTAACTACTCCTGCATAATAACCAGCATAACCATTGTCATTAGCACCAGCGGTTATTGTAAAATTAGATAGATTGTATACTACACCTAGAGCATAGCAAACATAGAATGCAGAATCACCTATGCTTCTTACATTGGCTGGAATTACTATACTTGTTATATTATCACAATAATAGAACGCCTCTGCTCCTATGTTTGTTAAATTTACACAATTGTTTAAATCCACACTTGTTAAATTATCACACTCTGCGAATGCACGAGCACGTATATATGTTGTATTTTCATGCAATGTTATACTAGCGACACTATTATTATCTTCCAAGCTCACTACTACATAATCAGTGCTTGATTTTTTCAAATACTTTACATTATCTATAACAACAAATTCACTCTTATCATCTAAAGATGTATATACCACCGCTGCATAATAGGATACATATCCATTGTCGCTACTTCCTACTGTTATATTTAAACTAGATAAATTATATACTTCCACCAAATTATAACAACAATAAAATGCAGTATTGCCCACACTTGTTACATTTGCAGAAATTACTATGCTAGTTAAATTCTCACACCAGTTAAATGCTTCATTACCAATACTTTGTAATCCATATGGCAATGTAACTTCCCTTAAACTTGTGCCCATAAAAGAATAATGACCAATGGTTTTTAATCCATCTGGAAATATAACGTTAGTTATTCCGTTAGATTGAAAAGCTCCATCCCCAATAGTTTCCAAATTTGTACAAGCACTTAAATCTAGAGTATCTCCCATAGTCATATCAGCAAAAGCATATGAACCTATTGTTTCTAAATTTGCTGGGAAATTAATTATTGTTAGTTTTTGAGCAACATAGAATGCTTGTGACCCAATTTCCGTTATAGTATCTGGTAAAGTTACACTAGTCAATCCAGACGCTTGAGCAAATGCGTCGTGAGGAATATTTGTTAGAGGAGCTAATATCCTAACACTTTTTACATGACTAGCCATACTTGTGTTATATATAGATTCTCCTCCCCAGTCATCATCATACCAACCACTAGGTATAGAGGTAATAAATGCTTCACCATGTACACCATCATTATATTTTTCAGGTATTATCAAATCTTCAGGCAATCTAGTATAATCACCTGGCGTTGCTTGTACTACAGCCCAATATTCCTCTTCATCATAATAATGCCCATAAGGGTCTATCATTTGATAACTGCTACTATTTTCGTCCCAAGCAATCCAGTCACTAGGTAAATTTGGTTCAAGCGCAGCTTCTCCAATTTTTGCAAACAAACTCAAGCCCATTGAGGTAAAGCCTGTAGGAACCGGTTGAGTACATTCAGCATCAAAATACCAGCCCTCAAACTTATAACCAGAACTTAGTGTTGGAGCCAACATCGAGTCGATTTCTTGCCCCTTAACCATATCTTTAGTACTTACTGTACCATCTAATGAGTTTGTAATTGTAATAGAACCAACATCACCAAACCAGAACCTAATATCTGTTGTAAACTCAGTTGCACTACTTTGGTCTTCCGGTTCCAATATTATGTAAATATATACTTTTGAGCCCTTTGAGGTTAACTTTTGCAAACTAAAATTAGACGAACCTGTAATTGTGGCATTTTCATCAAGCTGCTCATTACTAAATGCATAATTAACATTAACCCCGGTTGTATCAAACGCCTTAAGGTTAACACCAGTCAATTCATCTCTTGTGCTACCAAACACGTATTCATAAGCAACCGCCGAACTACTTCTAGCATTATTGCTTGGAACATATGAGTAACTAATGGTGTCACCACCTTCTCTCATAGTTACTTCACCTGGTTGATATATGCGTGTTGTATTAGAATTTACAACCTCATCAGCACCCTTGCCCTCATTAGATGAACTAATATTAGCATTACCAATCACACCTACCACCAAAGCAATCATCATTGTAACAAAAATGCTTAGACTTAACACTAATTTCTTTGCAAAACTCATTGTTATTTCCCCTTAGTTTAATATTTTTATTATTTTAATAATAACAACTCAAATATTAAATGTCAAACGTTTGAAATAGTTTGTGTTGTTTTTTGTAAATTTATGTTTTAAAAACAGTTACTAATCAATATGCAATTTCATCTCTACAAAAATAATCTAACAATTTATCAATTTTTTTGTTTTATTTGTTGACAAGACCAAAATCTTTTGCTATACTAACAATGTTGCAATTAATCCTAAACTATTGTTTAAAAATTCTAAAACCACCATTTATCCAACATTAATAATAATTTGTTTAATTATGGTTAAGTAAAATTAGTACTAGAATATTTAAACACCATTAAGAAAAGCAAGCAACAAAATTAAATAATTTAAAACATTTCGAATGGAGAGTTACTCAAGAGGTCGAAGAGGCGCCCCTGCTAAGGGTGTAGGCGTCGAAAGGCGCGCGAGGGTTCAAATCCCTCACTCTCCGCCAAAACCACCACATCTAGTGGTGATTTTTTATTCTGTACCACAACATATTGATGCGAAGTCTTGCCAAAATCAGTACTGAGTAGCGTATGAGTAGAGAATTTATTTACCCTTTTGCCCTATTTAGGGCTTTTTTCATATTTTATTGTTCTAGTTTTTTGACTTCTCATTTATTAGTTTAATATATTCCACATCCGCTTCATCATTATGCGATGTGTATACTGAGGTTGTAACCACACTACCAAGTGCGTGTCCAACCCATGCCTGAATAATGTGAACAGGTATGTTCATATTCATGCAATTTGTGATAAAGGTACTTCTCATGTCCTTCATCTTAAGTTCATTTAACCCAGACTCTTTTCTAACTTTTTCCAATACAAGTTCATATTGTTTGGTTGTTAGGTCGAAAATTCTTTCATCTGGCTTTTTATCTTTATATTTAATTAGAATGTTATATGAACTTTCAAACATTGGTAAAGTTCTTATACTTTGGTCGTTTTTGGTCGTATCAAACTTGTTTCGTTGCGACCATGCCTTGTTGATTGTGATTGTTTTATTGTCAAAATTAACACAATCTCTAGTTAATCCTAAAACTTCGCCCCTTCTTAAACCTTGATAAAGTGCTGCAACAATAACTTCGCCATTCTCTACTTTTGAGCATGCTTCAATCAGTTGCTTTTGCTGACTGCTTGTCAATGCTTGACTATGCACTTTCTTATGTTTTGGTTTATCCACCTTTTTCATCAAGTTCTTTGGAATAATTTCGTTGTCTTCCGCTTTTTGAAATACCATGTTGACAAATTCATAAAACTTTTGTTGTTGTCTTTCGCTTGTATAGGTTTGCATAAGTTGCAACAAATCAATTAGTTTAATATCAATCATTCGTTTGTCTTTAAATGCTTGCGGAATTGCATTATAAAGCGATTTATACGCCCTTAATGTCTCATCTTTAACTTTTCCAATCTTGTAAAGTGTTAACCATTGGTTATACCAACCATCAAAAGTTATGTCGTTGGTTATAACCTGTTGAGATTCAAGAAGTTTTGCAACGTTTGAAGAACTTTTTGCCTTCTTAAGTTTTTCATAACATTCTCGTTGAGTGTAGGATGAAATATAATATTGCTTTTTACCTACACGAAATCTGGTATAATACGTATTTGCATTCCTGCTCTTATGTATTGATATCCCTTTATATTTTAGCATTTTTGTCTCCTCCTTTGGATTAGACAACTCTGCCAACTCTATCTCTTTGTCCCTTTTGCCTAAGCAATATGCAATCTCAAAAAGCCTACTTTGTAAACTTTCTTTACCTAGATTGAGACTATTCAATTCTTTACTGATTGATTCAATTGGTTCTTTTTGTTTCAATATAGAATTCAATAAATCAATAGTTAATTCACCAGTCAATACTTAAACCTAGGAACAACTTACCTGTGCTCCTTTACCCCTAAAATAGATTTCAATTTTTCTTATTTAGGTGTACTTTCACACACCTATATTATACCATAAAATCGATAAAAATGGAAGTTCTTTTATAAAATTCATCTAAAGAATCTATGCTATAAAGTCCTAACCCTTCCAAGCACAAACCAACTTAACGTGCTTATGTTATAACATACACCTTGCCCAATTTGACAACCATTCACATCTTTACCTTCTTTCAAGTATTGCATATGATGTACTATATTTAAGATAAAAAACACATTTGACTTATTAATAAAATTAATAAATTAAATTCAACTAATTTCCTGTTTGGTTGTCAATTTGCGGTTTGGTGTGTTATAATATCTGTATATTAACCATTAATATATCATACGATTTTCGATTTTCGTCATTTTCAATAAAATTTTTTTAAATTTTGACGTAATTTAAGAATCTTATGGTATAATGTATATAGTTTATTCCTACACTTTTATGGTAAAAAATAAAAAAATAACGTCACAGTTAAGGCATAGTATTACCCTTAACTGTGACGCATTGACGCCAACACCTATTTTATAGTCATTTATTGATGCTTTTTAAATTGACGCCAAACAACAAAGTTTGACGCATTTATATGTTTTTTTGTAATTTTCTCATTAACTGATATAACGTTTCTTTATTAGATGCCTCAATATTTAAATCTTTTAATGCCCAAAGTATAATTTGCTTTTTGGAAGGATTATTATTGTTTGGAACTTCTATATTTGTTTCTCTCTCATAAACACTCAACGTTCCCTTTTCGTTCGTTTTAGTGTAATAACTTTTATTCGTTAAACTTGAATTGAATTCAATTTCTTTAAAGTGATGTCTGTTAATTTGAAGGTCTCTTTCTTTAATAGCTTCTTGTTCCTTTTTGGTAGCATAACAAACCAGCCTGTCGGCAGTTCCACTAATCTCGGCAATCGCTTCAAAAAGCAAATATGCATCCTCTTTAGTTATTTTAAAAAATTCCCTTGTTCTTTTCTTTCCATCATTTTCTTCAACTGTCCTCAAAGACGGATTCAACTTATCAATAATTGTATGAAGTTTGATATCTTCTAACCTTTCTTCAACTCTATAGGTTGCATATTTCTTAAAAGAGTATGGAAGTCCCGAATTGCTATTCAAGGTTTCCAATCTTTTATCAATATCATCCGCATATCCAATCTTAACTAAATCAGGAAATGATTTATTTGTCAAAATATATATTACTCCACTTTCCATTCTCACCCTCACTTTTAACAAGCAATACCAATGCCTTGAACAAACTTATCGACCAATAATGATAAAATTAAATTTGCTTTTGCATTGAATATTTCTTTGTCGTAACTTAAAGGTAATTCTTCATCTAAAGTTGAACTTATTGCTTCTCTTACCTTTTCTTTTGATTGCTCTTCTTTATACCAATCAATAATAAATAGATTCTTTCTTTCCTTTATTAGTTTTTGAAATAAATGTTTAGCAGCAAGTTTTACTTTTTGTTCTTCTGCTTTTGTTAATTTTCTTCCTTTAATTAACAAATCATAGATTTCAAGTTCCTCTTCTGTAAGACCTTCCATAGCAGGTCTTGAGTTTTCCATTTTCAACTCTTCCATAAGTTTTAAGAGTTGTTCATAGTAATCTTCATTCTCTGAACCACCTGCATTATATCTATCAATAATGTTTTTGTATCTTTCAGAAAATTTTATTCTTGTGCAGTTTTTATCTATCATTTGCTCTAGAGCTTTTTCAATAAATTCTGTAAGATTATCAATTTCAATAGCTTTATATTGTGCTTGCTTGATTTCTTTTCTTAATGCTTCAACATCAATTTTTGAAAGGTCAATAATTTTTGTTCCGTGAATCTCAATATCCTGTTTGTTTTCATTTACTTTTGCAGATGTTACACTACTATCAAGAACTTGTGCCATTCTTAATTTTGCACGATTGATTTTATCATCATCAATATAGTTCATCAATAATCCGTGTAAGTATTGTAATGCTGGGAACACTTCATTGTGCCAATGTTTTTCAAATATTTCTGGTTTTGACGCTTCATAAAGATTTATCATAGTATTTGTCAAAACCTTAAATCTATCCTTTGTTTCAGACTTTTCTACGATTTTATTATATGCTTCTCTTAAAACATCAAGTTTATCTAACACATTGGTTTCAGCTAGCATTTTTTCAACATCAATACCTATTGAAATTAAATATTCATTTGTTTTATCGATACACTCATCAAGATTTGTGATAAGGTCGTCAATGTTTTTAGCTGGCAATTCTCCTGCATTATCACCGATAGCATATTCACTTAAAGCCTTTTTCATATATTTAAAGACATTCACATAGTCAACAATAATACCACAAGGTTTGTTTGGATATACACGGTTTGCCCTTGCAATAGCTTGCATAAGAGTATGACCTTTCATTGGTTTATCCAAATATAATGTTGATAGATTTGGAACATCAAAACCTGTAAGCCACATAGCACAAACAAAAACAAGTTGTAATGTGTCATTTGGATTTTTGAACCTATCTTCAATATCCAAACCATCTATTGTAACTTCATTCATTTTATTGATATGTTTTTGTAAATCCAAGCCTTGAGCCTTAAATTTATCTACATCATTACCTTCAACAGATAAAACAACTGCCATATCAACTTTGTTCATATAGTCAAGAATTGCTGTAATTCTATCCCTATCTTCTCTTGTTTGAGCATTATTTCTCTCTTGAACAAAATTTTTCTTCTCTTCATTCCAATAGAATTGCACTTTCTCACACATCTTAACTGCTGTAAATTTATCTACTGAAACAACAAGACCTTTACCCAAGAATCCTCTTCGTGGGAAATGATGTGCAATATCTTTAGCAATCTTATCAAGTCTATCTTCTCTTTTAATTACTTCCAATATTCTTGAAGAAGAGTTTTCAAGTAATGTTGTTTCAGCTTCATTTAAGTTCTCATCTTCAATAATATCTACAATATCATCATCTAGAAAATTATTAGTTAATCCAACTTCTGGAACTCTTCTACTATAGAAAAGTGGAACAGTTGAACCATCTTCAACAGATTGAGCAAAGTTATATTCTGAAACATAATCACCAAACCATCTATTGGTTAATCTCTTTGCTCCAAGTAATGGAGTTCCTGTAAATGCAACAAAGTTAGCATTAGGAAGAGCGGCTCTCATATTTTCTGCCAAATCTTTATATTGTGTTCTATGATCCTCATCAACCATTACAATAATATCATCTCTTTTTGAAAGAATTGGATATTTTTTAGTTTTGTCATATCTAAACTTATGAATTAAAGTAAAGACATATGGTTTATTAGTTTGCAAGTAACTTCTTAATTGAGTGCTATCCTTTGGTTGACACTCTTCTTTGTTTCCAATAACTTCAGTTCTCACAAAGTTTTTATGTATTTGCGTGTCTAGATCTTCTCTATCAGTAATTACCAAGAATGAGAAATTACCGCTGATTTTTCGGCTAACCTTTCTAGCAAACATAACCATTGAATAACTCTTTCCACTACCTTGAGTATGCCAAACCACACCCAATTTCCCTTTCAATTTCTCTCTATTCAATACCGACTTGAATAAGTTGTTTACACCTAAATATTGGTGGTTTTTAGCAATAATTTTAACTCTTTGATTTTGGAAAAGAATAAAGTTTTCAATATAATCAATAAGATTTTCTTTTTTAAGCAAACCTTTGATGAAATATTTTATAGAGTTACCTTCACTAATAATAGCCTCTCTATTTAACTTTTCCTTTTCATCTTCTTTTAACCATTCAAAGAAATAATCATAACTTGAGTTAAAAGAACCCATTCTTGTTTCTAAACCATTTGATAAAACACAAATTTGGTTAAATGCAAATAAGTTAGGAGTATCTTCTTTATAGCTTTGTAAGTTCTTGTTATATGCTTCTTGAACTTTTACAACACTATTTTTAAGTTCAATAAATACAAGTGGCAAACCATTGACACAAATCAAAACATCTGGTCTGCGATAATTATATCTTCCCTGTATCCACATTTGAGATACTGCTGTAAAAGTATTATTTAATGGATTATCAAAATCAATAAGTTTAACAAATTCAAAGTCATCTCTGCTCTTTGCTCTTGTATCAATTTTGATATAATTTCTAATTTTCTTATATAAATTATAGTTTGTTGCAACCATATCTGTTTCAGAAAAATCTTGAGATAAAGATTTAACGATTTCATCAATCTTTTCTCTTTTAATTGTCGGATTTATTTTATAAAGAGATTCTTTCAAAATTCGTGGCAAAACACACTCACGTTTACTTGAACGTGAAGTGCCATCATTCAAATCTTCTTTTTTATCTGGAGACGGGTCGCAACAAAGAATGTCATACTTAAAATCTGCTCCTTTTAGCATTTGTAGTATGCTTTGCTCTATATCATCTTCCGTAATAAATTTTGCCATAATTTATCTCCTTAATATAATCCATTTAATAGTTCTTTAATACTTTTTCTTCTTTCAGAATTTGCTATCATTCTCATTCTTTCTTCTTCTAATCTTTTCCTTTCGCTTTCGGCTTCTCTTATTAGTATTTGATTATAAATGTCATTCACACTCCGTATCCAGTCTTTGAAATTTATAACAATACGCTTTATCGTATCTTCACTTTCATGATATCTCAATTTAATAAATAAACAATTTTCGCTGGATCTATTAACAGTATTTGGACCATATCCCAACACTTCGGAATGCGAAAATGAACATTCCGTCATAATTCTCAACCACTCAAAAGAAACATTTTTATCAAATTTAAAATATAGACGCTCATTCTCAAAATCAACATTTTCTAGTTTTAATTCAAATCTGCTGGGTTGTTCTATTTCAAGAGCTCTCTTTTTTGTTTCATCTGCAATTACTCTGTCTTTTTGTTCATCTGCAAGTATTTTTATTTCCTGTAAAATTTTAGTCTCAGGATATAATCTATCTTCAGGATTTTGCTTATATATTTCTTTAAAGAGCTCATCTAAATATGCATATTTCGGATTAATTTCTGCTATGAGTTTATAGTCTCCAGCTTGTGGAATTTCTCTTGTAAACATTTCGTTAAGAATCAATGTTGCAGAATAAACATCTGCTCGTCCATCAATAGTCATTCCATTTTGCCTTTGCTCTGGTGCAGCATATTGAAAATTAGCCATCCTCTTTGTGTTTTTTGTTTCAATAAAAGTTTTTAAATCTTCTGACATAAAATGAGCTATTCCTAAATCTGAGATAATAGCTTCATTGCTATTTTCATTAAATAAAATATTTTCCGGTTTTATATCTCTATGAACACAACCATTATCATGCAAATATTTTAATCCACATAAAATACTTTCGTATATTAAAACACAATCTTCAGGTTTGATCCCCTTTTTTATTTTATCACCTAACGTTTCAAAACACAAAGGCATTACATAAAACATTAAGTTTAACTCTTTACCATCTATTTTATCTTTACATATTCCGTAGTCAATCACTTCAATTAAATTTTTGTGCTGATGTTTCATACAAAAATTAATTTCATTTTTAAATCTTTTTCTTTTTTCAGTATTAACATTGTTCAAAATCTTAATTGCTACAGGTTGACCATCTAGTGTTTCTGCTGCCCAAACAACACCATTACCACCATTTCCAATATTTTTTATTAATTTATACGTATTGAAAGCAGTTTCAACTTTATTGCCTTTTCTCATGCTATTTAATCTCCAACTTTCCACTCATTAGTCGTGGCAATAACAAATCCCTTTGTTCATTTAAATTATCATTTTGACTATTTAAGTAATTTAATTGAGTTATTATTGGTTTAATTTTATCTGTAAATGCTTTTAATGTTTTCTCATCTGGCATAAGAATTTTCTTATTCTTAATTGTATCTGGCTTTAAGTGAATAACATTTGCACCATTACCAAATTGTGATAAATATTTTGAAATATTTCCAAATCTAAACATCGTATATAAGAAAATGTTATCTATATGAGAATTAACTTTTACCAAGTCTGCAGATATAACAGATATTCCTTCAATGTCTGGTATAAGAGCAACTGAACCGACAGTTCTTCTCTCTTGTGTCATATCAGTAACACCCATAATTAAATCGTTTTCTTTTACTACTTGTGAATTCTTATATTTACCATTATATTTCTTTGTTCCATCTCTTCTAAAACCACCAAAAGATTGAATGTTTTTTAGATTGATAAGATTTAATCCTTCATCACAATCAATTTCTTCAGAAGAATATGAAATGCCTCTATCAAAAGTCATTATATCACCAATCTTCTCATAATTCCAGATAGTAGGAATACCTTCGTGAAAATCAATCTTTTCATATCCCGGAAATCTAAAATGAACAAACCACTCCTTGTAAAGAGTTTCTGCCATTTCTTCTAATATTTTTATTTGATTTTGATTATTTTTAATCAACTTATCATATTTTTCTAAAATTTCAGCAATTCTATTTTGATATTCTAATTCAGGAATTTCAATTTTAAGATTTAACAAATCCTTCCTATTCACACTTGGTTGAGATGAACCTCTATCTAAATTTCGGATACTTTGATTTATTAAACACAAATAGTAATACAAGAAAACATTATTCACTTTTTCTTTAATTGTTTTTAATCCGATTGTATTTTGAACAATAGCAGCCCTTTCTCTTGGTGCCAAAGTTACATTACCTATACCATTTCCTACTAATGTTATAAGTAAATCATTTTCCTCAATATAACCCCTTAAAAAGGTTAAATATTGTTTTTCATTCAAAAATCTATTAGCACTAGCCAAATCTGGGTGAAAAGTATTTTTTATCATAAAGTTATCAATAACCGGGATACTCTCTAATTCATAATATTTATCTGGATTTCTACCTCTATTATCAACAATATTTTCAACTATATCTTTAATTTTTACTATGGTTGTTTTCATACCTATTCTCCAAACAATCCTTTAATATTATTGTTAATTTGATTTTGTAGAATGCTTGTTTTTTCTGAAATTTCATTATATCTATCATTTAATGATAAAATTGTTTTCTTAAATTCTTCCTCTGTCATTCCATCATCTTCAACTACAACGCCAACATATCTTCCAGCATTTAGAGAATAATCTTGGTCTGCTATACCATCTTCTTCATCAATCTTTGCGACTTTACAAAGACCTATAACATCTTCGTAAACACCATTTGGAAATCTTTCATTAAGCCAATCAATTTGTGCTTGGAAATATTCTTTATTTTTTGGATTTGCTTCAGATTTTTCAATTGGAGCATTAATCATCTCTTCTTTATATTCATTTAATAAATCAACTAATGCTTGTGTATTGCCTTCATATAATCTTGAAATAACTGTAAGGTTTTTAATTTGTTCTTCAGAGAATTTTCTATGAGCTCTATCAATTTGAGTAAATACATTTCTAGCGTCAATGAAAAGAATTTCGTCTTTCTTATCAGAATTACATTTCTCTTTGTCAAAGAACCAAAGAGTTGCTGGAAGAGTTACAGAAGTAAACATATTTGATGGAAGAGTTACCATTTGCTTAATGATACCTGCTTTAATTATTTTTTCTCTTATATCTTTTTCTGTGTTTCCTGCATCGGAAGCAGAGTTTGCCATAACAAGTGCTGCCTTTCCTGTTTCATTTAATGCAGTTGCAAAATAAGAAATCCAAAGATAGTTTGCATTTGGAACTGTTTCCTTTTTATCCCCTTCTTTCTTTGCAGATTTAGATTTTTTTGCTGGGATACCATATTCATTAAATCTTTTATCGTTTTCCACTTTTTCAAGAACAACTTCATCTACATTGAAAGGTGGATTTGCCATAACATAATCAAATCTTCCATAAGCATTATAAGGGTCTGAATAGAATGAATTTGCTTCAGTAATTTGACCACGAACATTGTTAAGTAACAAGTTCATTTTTGCAAGTTTAACTGTATCTGGTTCTTTCTCTACACCATAACACATATAGTTTCTTGTTTCATCACCCTTATTGTGTTTGTGCATATATCTAGCAGCTTGAACAAACATACCACCAGAGCCACAAGCTGGGTCTAGGAATTGTTTGTCTCCAGATGTAGGTTGAAGAACTTCTACCATATATTGAACAACTGTTGCTGGAGTATAGAATGTTCCACCATCTTTTCCTTCACTCAAAGCAAAGTTACCAAGAAAATATTCATAAATCTCACCAAATAAGTCAATTGAGATGTTTTCTGGAATATCCTTAAATACTCTTACAATTCTTGATAAAAGTTCTGGTTCCTCTTCTGGAACAAGACCACCGTAAACATCTTTAGGAAGAACCCCTGCCATTCTTGGGTTTTCTTCTTCAATTTTCTCCATCGCTTCTTTAACTAAAGTTGCTTTTCTAGCGTCATCTGGAGCATTGTTGATATTATCAAAATAAGCACATTCTGGAAGATAGAAACCACATTTCTCAATTGAAATTTCTTTAATAGACCTTTCACTTCTGGTGCCTTTCTTTCTGTTATACTCTTCTTCTATTTCTTCTTTATATTGTTTATAAAGAATGTCTGCATATCTTAAAAACACCAATCCTAAAATTGGTTGTCCGTATTTATTAGCTGCAAGATGTGCGCCTTGTCTTAATGTATCAGCGGCATCCCATAAGTCATCTTTTAATTTCTTGAGTTCTTTATCTGTCATTATTTTTCTCCAAAATTATTTGTAATTGTTTTAATTATAGCATATTTTTCAATATTTGTATATAAATATACAAAAAGTTAAGGTTATACTAATTAATACTTTATTTTAAAATAATCTAAATACTTTTTGTATTTATCTTGGGCTGACAAGCAAGTTTCGATTAAGAAACCTTTTTCATTGTGCCATTCGTTCAATCCTTTATAATAGAAGAATTTTAATTCTTCATCAATGATAAATGGCACAATATTGTTTGCTAAGCATTCTTTAAACATAATCAGTCTTCCAATTCTACCATTCCCATCTTGAAATGGGTGGATATCTTCAAAATATTTATGGAATTCTACTATATCCTCCAATATTTTTCTTTCTAATGAATTATAAGTTGTAATTAATTGTTTCATTTCTTCTTTAACATTTTCTGGTAAAGTGGTTTGTTTTCCACCAATTTCATTTGGAAGTTGTTTATATTCCCCAACATTGAACCATGATTTTCTACTATCACTTGTTCCTGTTTTTAGTATAAAATGAAGTTCTTTAATAAAGTTCTCGCTTAACTTTTTATTAGCATTATCAATCACATAATCTATACATTTAAAGTGATTTGTTGTTTCAATGATATCATCAACATTAACTGCTTTATCTTCAATACCAATAGTATTTGTTTCAAATATAAATCTTGTTTGATCTTGTGTTAATTTACTACCTTCAATATGATTTGAATTATATGTTAATTCAACTTGAGTCTTATGATAAATTCCACCTTTTAAACCTATGTTTTTTTGCTCTCTAAGAGCATTTAAAAGCATATTTTCACCTGTTTGAGCTTCTCGTTCAGGCTTGATTGAATCGGCTGGTATATTCCACGTTTTACCCGTTAAAAATGCGCCAGGGACTCGTCCATGTGCACAATAATTTCTAACAGATCTATCACTAATATTCCATTTCTTTGCAACTTCCGCAACTGATAAATATTTCATAATTTCTCCAATTATTTACTATCACTAACATTATATTCCCATATCGGCAAAAAGTCAAGCAGTTTTCAACAATCATTGTTGCCGATAGATATAAAAATCCACAAGTAACAACTTGTGGATTATATTAGTATTCTATGTATAATTACGAAAGATCTTTAATAAATATATTATTAAGCAGACTTTTACAAACTATTAGTAGTTTTGTCGTAATCTTTAATAGTTAAACGACAAGTCTGCTTTTTTATTGTAAATATTTTCTTTGCTTGCCAAAATATTTATCTGCAATTTTTTGCACATATCCAATTTGCTTTATACCTTTGTTGCACAGGAAATGTTTTCTTATTATTCTTTTAATCATTGTTTTTACTAAAATATCTTTGGTATTATCATAAATTTTATCTGCTCTACTTGCAAATTCATCAAACATGCCTAAATTCTCATACATCATAACATTTTGAATCTTATAATTTGTATTTTTTAGTTCTATAGAATTTAATACTTTAATAGTTTTTGAATTTACAGATAATCTAGCAGCCATATCAAATATATTTAAAATAAAAATTTCTGACTCATATTGTAACTGTTTTATAATTTTGTTTTTATCAAAATCAATTTTATTGCGTTTACAATGATCAACAAGCATTTCAACATGTTTATCAAATTCATTATCAATATCCTTGAATAACTCATTGCATATCTTATTTGGATATGAATAAATCCCTTTTACTAAGTCTATTTTAGCAGATTTTTCCATTAGATAATTAAAGTTTGGTAAAATTTTACTTACTAATTCTAAAAGTCTGATAGCTTGGTGTATCTTATAATTTTTTGAACTTACTTTTTCTTCATCATAATCATCATATATTGATTTTGTTTTTAGTTTTAAATTCTTTAAATATTGTTTTTCTTGGTTTTCCAAACTTTCTTCATACTTGTTTTTTTCTTCAATAGTTGGCATTTCAAAAGTTTTTTCAAAATCATTTTCCAGGAATTTAATAGAATTATTCTTGATATCATATTCATCCCAAGATTCCATGCACTTTTTTGCACTTTCAAAAATAAAATTTAATATAAACACATTTTGTGTTAAATAAGATAAAAACAACAATATTTCACCATTAATATTAAAACATATATTTGTACATATCCATTCAAGTTCTTTACTCACATCAATGTTATTATGGGCTTTTTTATTTAAACCTCTAGCAATAAAATAAGCTAAGTATGAATCATCAACAAATCTATATGTCTCATTGCCCAAATCTTCAAAAATATTAGCATCAATTGAATTTTTTAAAAATTTAGTACTATTAACTTCCATCATAAAAATTTCATTGTATTTTTTAATTTCAGATTTTATATCATCATACGTTATTGGATATGTTTTTGAAAAGTGCATATTATAAGCAAGGTTTTCATATATAGGTAAATACTCAAGTATAGTGTTTTGATCAACATATTTAAGCAATGCCTTAACTATATTATGTTCAAAAACTATGCTAAAAATATTTGTATGAACATCTGGCGATTTAGTGTCCTCTGCATAATATGATGCATACATTGAAATAAAGTTCGGATTTAAACTGAAAATTTGAATTTGATCAGTAATGAAACTATTAATTTCTGATACCTTTTTATCTATATCTTCTACTTTTTTGACAGAATTGGATATTACATTCTTTATCAATTCCTTTCTTTTTATCAAGTAAAATGGTAATATTTTTAATCTTACAGAAGTTTCATTTTCATCTAGTAAATTCTGCTTTGCGGTTTCCACAACAGCATTTAAAATATTTGGCTTTTTTAATATGATAATATGATTAAATTCAGATTTTAAATATTGCAAAAACTCTTTCTCCAGTTTATCGCTAATCTTATCATAATTATCTAGAATTACAAATTTATCATCCTTAAGCATCTGTTTAAACTTTTCGTAATCTTCTTTTTCATATCCAAATTGATGACAAAACGCATCTTTAAGAATATTTTGATAAGAACTCTTATTGTTATCTTCTATATCAATATAAATAGGAGTTTTCTTTTTTCTTATTAAATTTAAAAACAATGATTTGGCTAACATTGTCTTACCTGATTTTGAATCCCCCTCGATATATACTAATTGATTATCATTAACAATTGAATACAATTCATCAATATTTTTAATCGTTTTCTCCGGTTTGTCGTGAACATTATATCTATCTATATCTGGAAAAACAAATACATCTCCCAATTTATAAGAATCACAATATAAAAAATACCTATAAAAATCCTCATCCAGTTTTACAACGCCTTCATTTTCTATTTTTACAAGATTTGTTTTTATAATATCATTATCAGGCATATAAATTTGATTAGCTTTGTCCCAATTATAAGTCTTAACTTCACATTCATGTGAATCCGTATCTATTGTTATTGTTGAAAAACTAAAATCTTTTTGTCCATAATCAAAAGATCCACTTTTTACTAAAACGACACCTTTATTTTTTAATTCTTGAATATCTTGTTCGTGTTCATGCCCATAAATAATAATATTGCTTGATCTTAAAACTTCATTTTTAAGGTTTCTAGCTGATTGCCATGTAAACCATTCGGGACTTCTATGCATTACAGTTATAGAATATTCAGACCAGTTTTTCTTTTTTAAATAAGATAAACTATCTTCTGGAAAATAATGTAAACCCTTATCATCATCACCTAATTCATCTCTATAACTAGAAAACAATTCCGAATTTAAAATATTAATTTGTGTACTTATACCATCCGTGTTGAACGACCTACATTCAATTAACTTGTTTCTCTTGAAACAATGTTCCATGTTAGCGAATTTATAAAAATTTTCAAATTTATTTAGTTCTTCATCGATTCTTGAATCTAATTTATCTTCATTGTGCAGTGCTTTAATGTCTATTCTGCCTCTTGATTGATTATTAAAATCAATATCGTGATTACCAGGAACAACATAATGAGGAATAAATTTATTATAACTTAAGCTAGTCTTTATTTGAGATATTAATCTACTTTTTAATATTTTTATAAGTTTATATTCGTTTGTTTTTCCTGAAAACGTTATATCTCCAGCCATAATAATGCAAACATTATCAACAACACCCAAACTATTTAATACTCCACCAACTCCATTTGTATACTTATAATCTAGGCTTTGCCCCTCTTTCATATGTATATCACTTAAAACTAAAAACAAATTTTTCATATTACTCCTTTAATCAAAAAATACCCTTATGAAAATAAGGGCATTATATATCTAAATTCAATATTAAATTACTTCTAAATTAAATTACTTCTAAATACATGCTCTTAATCTATAACGATAACCCTAGTTTACCGCCCCTACATTTCATAAATATACTCATATTATAGTAAATTTTATTTTTTTGTCAAGAAATTTTAATGATCTAAATTAAAAAATCCACAGGCTAAATTGCTTGTGGATAGAGTGTTTTAAACTTCTGAGTTCAAAATTTAGGTAAGTTGAGTAGAGGTCGAGTAGCGGAAGTCGTCTAATTGTCTTATTTATAGTATGTTTTTAAGGGTGGCCGTGTGTTCAAATCCCAATTCAGCAAGCTTAGTTAAATCAATATAAAGCTGCATCTTATTAACATAAAAACATAGGGTTCTGAAGTGAATCCTATGTTTTTATAATTAAAATGTATAATCATCTTCTTGGTGATAATAATTATTTTTTTCTTTCACCTTTTTTTTTGAAGTTGTAACAGGTGCTACTTCTCTTCTTTCTTTTTGAACCTTATAATAGTCATATCCGCCTAAATATGTAGAAGTATGACCATCTTTAAATTCAATAGTTTTATCAGCAAATTTGTTAATAAAGTAACGGTCATGGCTAACAAATATTAAGGTTCCATCAAAATCTTCAATTGCATCTTCTAAAACTTCTTTAGTTGGAATGTCTATATGGTTTGTTGGCTCATCGAATATTAAAGTATTAATTTTTTGTTGTAATAATTCTGCAAGCTTAACTCTTATCTTTTCGCCACCAGATAGATTTTTGACTCTTTTATTAACATCTTCCTTATAGAATTGGAATCCTGCTAAAATTTGTCTTGCACGTTGTTCACTTACTCCAACCTCATCCTTAAAATATTCTAATAACGATTGTTCTCCATTTGGGAAATTGATGATTTGAGGTAAATAACCAATTTGAACACTTGGGCCTACAAATACATTCCCTTCCATAGGGAGTTCCTGTGTTCCCATAATAGCTTTTACAAATGTAGATTTACCACTACCATTTGCACCAAGCAATGCGACTCTCTCTCCAGCACAAATATTTAAATCAACTCTATCTAATATTGTTTTGCCATTAGGTACAGACACTGTTAAGTTTTCAGCAATAATAACTCGTTTGCTAGACTTTCTTTCCTCTTCAAATCCCACATTCAGTTTCCTGTGTTCTTTAGGTTTTCTTAAGGCTTTAGCTTTTTCTCTATCTAGTCTAGCTTGTAAAACAGCGGCTCTTTTAGTCATGGTTGAACTATTTCTATTCATTCCAACATCGGCAAAATAATTAATTTGCTCTTGAAGTCGCTTAAAATATAGTTGTTGAGCATTAAAATCCATCATTGCTTTTTGGAAATTTCTTTCTTTTTCCTCAAGATAGCCAGAATAATTAGTATGGTATATCATGGCTTCTGGTGTATCAATCTCCAATATCTTATTACTCATCTTATCTAAAAAATATCTATCGTGTGAAACTATTACAGTTGCACCTTTAAATGATTTGATATATCCTTCAAGCCATTCAATTCTATCAATATCTAAGTGGTTTGTTGGTTCGTCCAACAAGAATAAATCTGGCTTTATTAACAATGCCTTAGCTAATTGTACAAGAGTTTTTTCTCCACCGCTTAAATCGTTGTAACTTTGGTATAATATGTTTTTGTCAATTTTTAAACCTTCCACAACGGTACTTATGTTTACATCTATATCGTAACCACCAGCCATTGAAAAACGTTCTAACAAATCACAATATTTAACCATCGCTTCATTATACTTATCTTCTGGTAAGTTTGAATTCATTAAATCATTAAGTTTATTTAATCTTTGTTCCATAATATTCAACTCAACAAAAGCATCTTTCAATATATCATAAACACATCTATCATCATCAATGCTAGAGCCTGTTTGGTCTAAATATGCTACTTTTGCACCCTTTTTGATATTTACGGAACCCTTATCACCTTTTTCAATTCCAGCAATCATTTTAAGTAATGTAGACTTTCCACAACCATTAGGTCCCACAATTGAAATGGATTCTCCTTCATTTAATGAAAAAGAAACATCTTCAAAAAGTTGTCCATAACCAAAGTTCTTGCTTAATTTATTAACATCTAAGATTAACATTTGCATAATCTCCTTATATTTTTCGTCATTATAACATAAAAACGCTTAATCGTCAATATGGAAAATGAGATTCACTTTATTGGATTTTAAATTCAAAACCTATTTCTTGAATTGTTTTGCCTAAAGATTCTGAATATTCGTTATAAACTCCATCAACTTGATTAAATCCATTTTTTAGATATAAGTTAATTGCTGGAATATTTTCTTTAACAACTGTTAAGCGCAAATATTCACCTTGCCTTTGCCTTGAAAGGCGTATTGCCTCTTCTATAACTCTTGTACCGATGCCTTTACGTAAATAATCAACATTAACACCCAATCTTCCAATATAGACAGGTTTTGTATTATTGCTTTCCCATTTAAAACATTCAGCTCCTGTAATAGAATCGAATAGTGCAAAAGCGGCACAGATGTTACTATCATCAACCAACAAATATAATCTTGATTGTTCTATATCATTTTCAAACTCTTCAAAAGGATAGTACTCGTTCCAAATATAAATATTATTTTTATTCATTTCAGCAACAATACGATTAAACATTTGCTCCAATACTGGCAAATCTTGTTTATTTGCTAATCTAACATTCATTTTTATACCTCTGACATAATTTTTTTAATCTTAACTTTATAATTTTCAGTAATTGTATTTATCATATTTTCTAATTGCATGAAAAACTTGCTTTTAATTTTAACATCATTTATTGTAATTTGAATTATAATTTCGCCATAGTTATGAGTTGACCTTTGGGTGTTTACAGCTAGTGTTGTAATTTGAACATAATCATCATATTTATAGTTATATTCATCCAAAAGCAAAACTATTTTACTCATCGCTAGTGAAACATTTGTCATTGAGTTGGTCGAACCTATAATTAATTTAAGATTGTGAACCATAATTATAAACATTCTCCTTTTGCACCCTATAGTATTCTTCAACCAAATTTGGTAAGGAATGAGAATAATTTATTAACTCATCAACATTCATTTTTTCACCTTCCTTATGAATACAATTTTGATTGCCCGGTCCAAAAATTGCCATATTAGCACTACTAAATACTTGTTGAATAAATCCAGCCTCTGAAGCTCCTGTAAAATTAATTATTTGCCTATCTTTAAACAATTCAAGCATTTTATTCCCATTATTTTCAAAAGCAGGTATTGTGAAAACATTTCTTATTGAAGCTTTAATTGCTTTTTTATCTATCATACTATAAATATTTTTAAAATCGTGAGATATCTCTCGCAAACATTTAGCACTATTAGTTCTCACGCTAATGGTTGTTTTACACAAATTTGGCACTATATTACAAGCCTTTCCGCCCTCTATCTTTGTTATACAAATTGATGCACTATCTTTATACTTTTTTATACATTCTTCAATTTTAGAAATTGCTTCCATTGATAAATTAATAGCATTAATTCCTAATTCTGGTGTAGATGAGTGACAAGATAATCCTTCAACCTCGCTAGCAAAAATAGAATTACCTCTATGCGATAAAGCAACTTGTGAAGATGTTGGTTCTCCAATAATTATAGCACTAGGCACAACACATCGTTCTCGCATTGTTTCTAAAATGGTTTCTATGCCGTAAAAATCAGTTTCTTCATCGCTCGTTAGTGAAATTATTATCGGTTTCTTGATTTGCTTAAATTTATCTATATTGGCGATTAATGAAGCAACAAACCCTTTCATGTCAGCACTTCCTAATCCTTCAACATATCCGTTTTCTAAAACCGCGTTCGCTTGGTGCTGTACACTTGGGGGAACTGTATCTATATGCCCTGAAAACATAAATGCGTTGCAAACATTTTCTAATCTAGTATTTACTCCAATCAAAAAGTGATTATTTCCTTGCTCGTCTTGTAACCTTACAATTTCCGAACAGGTTGAAAAAGCATCTTCCAAATACTCAACAATTGGATGATTTCTATCTACACCACCATATGTAGGAATATTTACTAAATCCATTAGAACTTGTTGCACATCTTTCTTCATATCTATCTTATACCAAATTTTTAATCCAAAGTCAATACTGTTTATAAAAACTATTATCCTAAAATATCAAATATTCTTTGAGTAATAGGCCTGCTATCTTTTATGCTGCATGTGTCAACCCATAAATCGTAACAGTGTTCACATTTATTTACTTTCAACAACTGATTAATATCATATGTTTTATTAAATTCCTTAATACAGTTGATAAATTCCTCTGAACAAAATCTACAGTTAGAAGATGTTTCGTATGGAAATATTTCATTTCTTTCAACAAACCCCTCTCCTTGACTGCCACTTAATATTTCTTCATCAAAATACCCACCCAAACGAAGGTCTAAAATTTTATCTTCGTGATTTACTTTTGAGTATATCCCTTTAACTATGTTTTGCAAACTCCACAACCATGGAACTCTATAAATTCCCAATGTTTTTAAATAATTAGTTAGTGAGTATTCTTGCAATGATGTTGGTTCAACTGAAACCGCATCGAATCCCATATTATAACAATCAACACTTGTTTTTATTGCATCATCTATAGATTCATTTTCCGTCAAGAAGCATGGTTTAAAATTAACATATGCTAATGCTTTAAATCCAAATTTATGAAGTGTTAAAACAGCATTTTGGATGGTTGATATATCTTGTAATCCTTTATGGTGACATAATTGTCTAACTTCACAATTTGTAGACTCAACTCCGATTCCAACCTCTACCACACCTTGAAATTTTGATTTTATCAGTTCCAAAATTTCATCTTTTACATACTCTGCCCTTGATTCAATTATAACTTTTTTTATACCCTTAAATGTGTTCAAGCTTTCAAATATATAAGCAATAGCATTTATGCTTATTTCATTCTCATTTAATAAGCTTCCTAAATTGTAAACACAAACTACTGGATAATTATTTAAACTGAAATTCTCAACAGGATTGTCTAAACAAGAACCATCAACTACAGAATTCCATTGTTCTATATAATTGCTGTCGGAAATTATATCGTTTGGCATTGTTCCATTAAAGTGTGAACACATTGCACATCCGCCATTCTTTTTGTAATGTTCACATCCGTTGGCCCTTAAAACAATCATAATCCTATCAACGCTTTGGCCCTCATAATAGAATTTATTAATTTCAACCTCTGCCAATTTATTTTTGTTAAATTGTTTTATTGGAACATTCTTTCTTAATTCCTTAATTTTATCCTCCACCAAAGAAAGTGCTTTATTATAGTTATCCATTATACCCTCCAATCAAATTAATAACCGGTTTAAATTTATTAGATTGATAAAAGAATTCATCAGTAAACTTTAGTTCAATATTAATGTTTTCATCAACCAATGAGTACATAGATTTTTTAATTTGTTCTAAATCTTGTTCTGACAATTTATACAATCCTTTACTTAAATAAATACATATGTTATCAGGTTGTGTTTGAATAATTTGATATTTCACTCCTTGAATTGGAATTTTATATGTCAAAAACCAATTATAAGCAAGGTCCATAAAACTACTAGCTGCCACCGTTTTGTTGTTAGAAATAATACAGTCCATTTGTCTTCCTTTTATTTCAGATACAATTCTTCCATTATTTCCACACTGACATTTTTTTGATGAATCAATAGTTACTATATCTCCCTGATAATATCTTATAATAGGGCTTGCATAGTTAAGCAAATTTGTTCCTACGACGGCTCCCGTTCCATTTAAAATATTTTTATGCGTTTCTATATCAATAACTTCTATAAAACTAGCATCTTCTTCAATGTGATATGTTTGTTTAGGACATTCCAAAGCTATTCGTGTTAATTCTTCACTACTATATTCATCAAGAACTATAACACCCAACTTTTTAGACATGTCATCTCTTAATTGCTTAGTGGATTGCTCAGAATGAACAATTACATATTTAACACCATAATCGCTAAGTTTAATATCAAAATCACAAAAACGTTGTAAATATGTTGGATATGTTGAAATCATAAAAGGACGTGTGGCTTTTATATGTTCTATTGCATCTAAAGGCTTTGTGGTTGTTGGCAAATAATCAAGTTTATAGTCTCCTTCTATATCCTTAATCCACCAAGGACATGTATAAATAAACAAAACAGTATCATCTTTTTTATATTCGCCATTTGATTGTTGAATAAATTGTCGTATTCCTTGTAATGTATCTGTATAGATTGCATCAAGATTAACTGCTAACGTTAAAAACTTACCACTAGAACCAGAGCTTCGTGTAGAAAACTTAAAATCTGCAACATCTTTAACAATTTCATTAGGGAATCCGTTAATTAATTCGTCTTTATATAATAATGGCAATTTATAAAAATCATCAAAAGTTTTTATACTTCCCACCTTATATCCTGCTGCATCATACTTTTTCCTATATAAAGGAATATTTGTATATGCATAATCTACAAGTTTTTGAATTTGCTTCAATTGATATTTTTCTATTTCTTCTCTATCTTGATGCAAAAAGTTACACAAGCAATCAAATTTAGTGTTAATTAATCTTTTTAAATTATCATTATGATTTAATTTATGGAATTCCACATGCTCTAATTCGCCAAGCTTTCTGTATTCTGTATCTTTCATAAAACCCCCTTATATTTAATCTTCATATAATGAAAATAACATATTTTTTGTTGATGGCAATTTATCTTCATAGAAAGCCAAATAATTCAATTCAAAAATTGACGGCAAATCGCTCTTCTTTAATAACAAATCTACTTGTCGGGTTGATCCTTGGAATCGTGGATTAATTTCAATAAAATACAACTCATCATTGGCATAAATCCAATCAATTCCTAAAACACCTCTATATCCAAGTTGTTGTAATTTCTCACATATTTTGTTTGAATAATTTATCATCATTTCCTTCACATGGTTTGGAAGTGTAATAACAAAAAACGAGCCTATGTATTCAATTTTGTCAGTTATTTCCAAATCTTGTTCAGATGGTGGAAGCAACTCAATCTGTTTATCTCCAATTATACAATGAATATTGTAAGGAATGTTTTCTTCTTGATATTCTGAAACAGAATACATCTCATCTTCTAAAATTAATGGCTTAACTTGTTGTTCTGTCATATTATTATATAAAAAGGTTTTTGAGCCACCACTACCATAAGGTAATTGTATTACTAAAGATTTGTCTAAACTGTTCAAATCCATATTTTTTAAATCTATCCCCATTATGTTTTTATATTCAATCATAGGGACAACAGATTTTAACAATTCTCTAGTTTTTATTTTATCATCTAATATATCTAATAACCTTTCATCATTTTTACATATCAAATGGATGTTATCTGGGATGCTACATTTTGAAACAATCTTTGGATTATGTGCCATAATTTGTGCTTCACAATGAATTTTTGAAAGTTCTTTATTGTAAAAGTCTGTCTCTTTCATAATATTATCAGGATTCCAATAATCAAATGGCAATTTTTTACATAAAGAAACATTATTATTGGTATTATCTCCCACCAATGTTATAGATTTATCAAAATAGTTGTTGTTTTCTATTGTTTTCTGTTTTGGACCTATAAAAATTTTAATCATAACATTCCTTCCTTTATAAAGTGTTGTGTGCACAAGGTTTACAAAGCGGTCCTAATTCAATATTATACTTCTTGCATATTTCTTCACTTAATTCTCTTGCCTTAATAAACAAGTCTGCTTTAGGCGGGAAGTTTGCTTCTCCGTATGGAAATAATGGAGAAAGAACTGGATTAACCCCAATTTGAGCCAGTTTTTCCACGCCCTTAAGTGTTTCTTCTAAAGGCTCTATTCCAACAATCAATAATGAACGAACTTTATTTTTACCAAATATTTTAACTGCTAAAGATAAGAATTTAAGATAGTTTTCTTGACCAATTTTAGCTTTTTCTGGACAAAATCTTTTTAGATAGTCTGCATTATTTAATTCCATATTTATTGACAATCCACTTATTCCAATAGATTTTAAATATAACAAATATTCTTCATATTGAGAGTCGTCCACATAACTATCGAATCCTCTTGGAGTCATCATAACATCTAAATCTAAATCAGAATATTTATTTGCAAAATATGTATACATTTCAGTAATCTTTGGCAAGTCTTCAATCTTTGATGAGCCACTAGAAATTAATACATGCCTAACATCGCTTTGCGATAAACCAATTTGCAATGCTTTTTCCAATCCTGTTATGCTATTAAATTCGTATTTAAATTCTTTAGCATTACAAAATTTACATTTATTCATACATCCACTAATAAGTTGAAGTCTTAATCTATCTGTATAAGTGTTACAATAAACGCATATTGTCTTTCCCTCAATAACAATTTCATCTCTCATATATTCTGGAGGTGTGATAACTTTTGTTTTAATTGGCACCTCACCTTCTTCACTTATAAACAATTCTCCATCTTTTGCTATTAATTTGATATTAGAATTCTCATCCACACCAACAGTTGCGTATTCATCTAAGTAAACTAATGTTATTCCGCTACAGGTAATATAGTCGTCCATCAACCATATATCTGATTGTTTGTCCAACACTTTCTTTGCTTCAGGTGTAACATTAAGTCCATGCTCAAACATTCTAGCCTTAAGTTTAAATCCATTTGTCATTTTATCCCTCCATTATCGCTGTAAACAATATGTCCACTATGTTCACAACATTGTTATGACTATAATAACATAAATTTCTCATAAGTGTATCATTAATTTTAATATTTTATAAAATAATTGATTTATATCTTCCTATATACATATTATATAAAAATAGCATCAAAAATCCACAGGCTAAATTGCTTGTGGATTAAGTGTTTTGAAGTGTTGAGTTCAAAATTTAGGTAAGTTGAGTAGAGGTTGAGTAGCGGAAGTCGTCTAATTGCCTTATTTATAGTATGTTTTTAAGGGTGGCTGTGTGTTCAAATCCCTCACTCTCCGCCATTCAAAACCTAATCCGAACACTTGGTTGTTTGATTAGGTTTATTTTTTTGTTTAAACTTTTTTGTTTAAATTTAATAAATAATTATATGAAGTTATTAAGCGATAGCCACACGGATTTTTTAACCGCAATACCTAGCCCTTTGGAACGTGAAAAATACATATCATCTATAGCCAAGTGTACAAATACAATCAGCTGTGCAGTTTTTACATCTGAATATGCTTTTTCTGTGCAAAGCATACACGTCTTTGCTGATGAAATTATTAATTTATCAAAAAAATATAACATCAATCTTATTTTTAGCATTGAAGATTTAGGATTTATAAAAAATCAAAATGATTTATTGAAACTAATCAAACTCAAACCCTTTAGCACTACTCTCACATGGAATTATGCTAATCAGTATGCCGGCGGAACTAATAGTAACGACAATTTAACACCTTTAGGCATTTCAACAATTGATTTGCTTGAACAAAACAATATTTTAATTGATACTGCACATTTAAACAAACAATCATTTAATGAATTTATTAAAATTAGCAAATTTCCAATATATAATTCTCACTGTAATATTGAAGACATTTATTCTCACCCTAGGAATTTAGATTATAACCAAATAAAAAAGATAGTTGACAGTAATGGATATTTAGGACTAACTATTTATAACAAATTTATTTCAAACACAAAAATAAGCACTTTGGATATATCCTATCAATTTGATTATCTTATAAAAAATTTTGGTGCAAATAATTTTGGTTTTGGCACAGATTTATATGGCTTTGACAAAGCATACCTACCTAAAGACATTAAACATTTCAAAGATTTAGCAAAAATATCTTCACATCTTTTAGATATGGGACATAAACTATCGAATATAGACAAAATTATGCATATAAATTTTGCAAACTTTGTTAAAAACATTGAACAACAAACTTAATAACATTAATTATTTATATAATTAAAAACATAATTCTAATTGCAATTATATAATTTTTATTGCCAAAACATTTATAGTGTGATATAATTAAATAAAGGAGAAAATTATGGAAAAAGAAACTTTTTATTCCGCTGTTTATTTAATATTACATAATCAAAAAGGAGAAATTCTACTACAACGACGACAAGGCACTAAATTATGGCCTGGCTTTTTGGCATTGCCTGCTGGCCATGTAGATGAGGGTGAAAATGTATATGATGCCGTAATCCGTGAAGCAAAAGAAGAACTTGATATCACTATAAATCGTGATGATATTATAGACTCCTTTGTGGTTAATAGACGTAATAAATCCTTAAAACCATATTTTGATGTGTATTTTGAAATTTCTTCATACAAAGGTCAAGTAAAAATTAACGAACCAGATAAATGTTCTGAATTAAGATGGTGTAGCATTGATAATCTTCCTGATGATATGATTGATTTTGAAATTGATGCAATTAAAAATAGACAAAAAAATATTATGTTTAGCTGTTTTGACGCAGATAACGAAAAAACTTTATAACAATCTCTTTTTAATAAATATATTTAATAAAAGGAGAAATTAAAATGTCTTTGAGTATCGCTTTAGCAACTGAAGAAATGTGCATAGACCTTGCTAAAATTAAACATAGAGTGTGGCAAAGCACTTACAAAAATATTTATCCAAAACAAACTTTGGACAACTTTAATATTGAACATCACGCTAATAAATTTAAGAATATGATACTCTCTAAAAATTTAGAATTATTTGTTGCTATTGTCGATGATAAAATTGTTGGTTATACCGCAATTGGAAAGTCGCCTAGAAGACAAAATTTAGATTTTTTTGAATTGGTATTACTATACGTTTTACAAGAATTTCAAGGTCAAGGTATTGGTAAAAAATTATTTGATTTTGCAAAAGAAAAATTATATAAACTAAACCAAAAACACTTTATGATTTATTGCAATAAGTATAACACCAAAGCTCATAACTTTTACAAAAAAATGGGTTGTAAAATCATAGAAATTGAGCCAGACAATCCAGACAAATCTTTACCTCAAATAAAATTTATTTACAATTTTTAAAAATGGAGTTTTGTATGCCAATTAGCTTTACAATTAATCAAGTTAACACTACAGAGGATTGCTTAAATTGTAACAAAATGTTAGAAGAACTTATTAGGTTTGAAAGTAAAATTGATAATCAAATTAACGATAATCATATAGTTGAAAATTTTTATGAAAAAACTTTAAATAAACAGGACTGTGTAATATTTATAGCCAAATATTTAGATAAACCAATAGGTTATATAATGGCATATAAACACAAAGAAAACCCTAACTATAATGGCAATTTTGTTACAATAATGAACTTATTTATCAAAGAAGAATATAGAAAATTAGGCATAGGAAATAAATTAATTTCCAACGTTGAAATATGGGCGAAAACCCTATTTGGAGATTGCTTTATTGAGTTGGACTGTTTTATTGATAATAAAACTGCAATAGACTTTTACACCAAGCAAAATTATAAGCCTATTAGAATAAAGATGCGTAAAAAAATACAGGACTAATATTCCTGTATTTTTTAATTATGATACCTGCTTATTGGCCTTAATTATAATAGGTTTATCCTTACCTAAAATATAATTTTCATCAATTATAATTTTTTCAATATTATCATCAAAATGGCTTGTATACATTACGTCAAGCATACGCTCTTCTAAGATGGTACGTAAACCTCTTGCACCAGTTTTTAATTCAATTGCTTTTTTAGCAACCGCTTTAATTGCTGACTTTTCAAATTCCAACTCAATTCCGTCCATTTTAAATAGCTGAATATATTGTTTTGTTATTGCATTTTTAGGTTTAGTTAATATTTTTTCAAGAGACTTTTCGTCTAATGACTCAAGCCCAACCACTACCGGAATACGACCAACAAATTCAGGTATCATACCATACTTAATCAAATCGTGTGGTTGAATTCCTTTTATTTCGTTTTGAGTGTTTTTTATACTCTTAGTCATTACATCAGCACCAAAGCCAAGACCAGCATTACCATTACGCTCACTAATAATTTTATCCAACCCAACAAATGCTCCACCACAAATAAATAATATGTTAGTGGTATCAATTTTGATATTTTCTTGTTGAGGATGTTTACGTCCTCCTTGTGGCGGAACGCTAGCAGTTGTTCCTTCCAAAATTTTTAATAGCGCTTGTTGAACTCCCTCACCTGAAACATCTCGAGTGATTGATACATTTTGGCTTTTGCGTGCAATTTTATCTATTTCATCAATATAAATAATTCCTCGTTCTGCCTTTGATATATCATAATCCGCATTTTGAATAAGCTTTAATAAAATATTTTCAACATCATCACCAACATATCCAGCCTCCGTTAAGGCTGTTGCATCACTAGCAGCAAAAGGAACTTTTAACATCTTTGCTAAAGTTTTTGCTAAAAGTGTTTTTCCACTGCCTGTAGGTCCTACCAGTAACACATTACTTTTTTCAAGTTCAACCTCTTCCATCCCCGCTTTAGTCTTAGCGTGCATATTATAATTGATACGTTTGTAATGATTATATACTGATATTGCCAAAATCTTTTTTGCCTCATCTTGTCCTACTATAAACTCGTCCAATCTTGCCTTTATTTCTTGAGGTTTAGGCAAATCTAAAATCTCTGTTTTTGCTTCAGCCTTTGCAGTTTTTTCGCTCATTATCTCATAACACAAATCAACACAATCTTTACAAATAAAGCATTGACCTTCAGGATTTGCAATAATATTTTTTAAATTTGTTATAGCCCTTCCGCAAAACGAACAATTCGCATTTAACTCTTTCACAAAATATCCTCTCTTTTATTGTTTTAATACTATTTAAAATAATAAATGCCAATAAAATATTGGCACTTAAAATTAATTTCTTTTTTCAAAAATCTTGTCTATCAAACCATATTTTAAAGCAGTTTTTGCGTCCATATAGTTATCTCTATCAGTATCTTTTTGCAATACCGAAACAGTTTTTCCTGTATTTTCAGCCAAAATTTTATTTAAAATTTCTCTTGTTTTTAAAATATGTTTTGCTTGTATTTCTATATCACTTTGTTGACCTTGTGCTCCACCCAAAGGTTGATGAATCATTACTTCGCTATGTGGCAAGCATATACGTTTACCTTTAGTTCCGCTAGATAGCAACACCGCAGCCATACTTGCCGCCATACCTATACAAATAGTAGACACATCGCACTTAATATAGTTCATAGTATCATAAATAGCAAGTCCGGCGCTTACGCTACCACCTGGACTATTAATATACATAAATATATCTTTATCTGGATTTTTACCTTCCAAATAAATTAATTGTGCCACCACAGAATTTGCCACTTGGTCATTTATTTCGCCACTTAAAAATATAATTCGGTCTTCTAGTAGTCTACTATAAATATCATAACTACGTTCATTGTTGCCAACTTGGTCAACTACCATAGGAATCATCATAAATTCACCCTCCTATTAATTTTATGCCATAAATAGATTTTAATTATCAACAATTAAATTATTTAATTGTATTGTTTTGTCTTAAAAAGTCTAATAACTTCTTCATTATTAATTCGTTAGCTATTTGGTTAATACCGTTATCACCAACATTCTTTTTAAATTCTTCAACGTTTACATCTTGAAGTTCTGCCATTTCAGCAAGTCTTGCTTCAACATCAGCATCAGTTATATCCAAACCTTCAGTTCTAATCAACTTTTCAAGTACCAAACGACCTTTAACTTGACGTTCCGCAACAATGCGTTGTTCTGCCTTTAGTTGGTCAACGGTTTTACCAATATATTGAGCATACATTTCTAAAGTTGCACCTTGGTATGCTAATTGTTGTTCCATACCTCTAACCATACGGTCAGCTTCAGTATTTACCATTCCTTCAGGTAATTCAATTTTAGTTCCATCAACAATCATATCCAACATACGATTATCAACTTCAAGTTCTGCTTGTTGGTTTGCTTGTTCAGTTAACTTAGCACGAATATCGTTAGTATATTGTTCCACTGTATCAAATTCAGAACTATTTTGAACAAATTCATCATTTAGTTCTGGCATAATACGTTCTCGGACGTTGTGAATTTTAACCTTAAATACTGCTGGTTTACCTGCCAAATCTGCTTGATGATAATCTGCAGGGAAAGTAACGTTTACGTCCTTTTCATCACCAACGCTTAAACCTACCAGTTGGTCCTCAAAAGTATCAATAAATGAATGAGAACCAATTTTTAATTGATATTTTTCTGCCTTTCCACCTTCAAACGCTTTACCATCAATAAAACCTTCAAAGTCTAGTGTAACAGTATCGTCAGTTTTAACTGGTTTATCAGTTTCAACCAATCTTGAACCACGCATCAATTCACGATCAATAGCTTGCTTAACTTGTGCTTCGGTAACTTCTTTTACATCTTTCTTTAATTCCAAGCCCTTATATTCACCTAAAGTAAATTCTGGTGTTGATGGGATTTCTAATACAATCTCAATTCCTTTGTCGTCCATCTTTTTAATATCCATTTTAGGTGCTTCATAAGGTTTAACATCTTCATGTTCTCTTAAAATTTGACTATATGCCATATAAAAAACATCATCTAAAGCATCTTGTACAAATACGCCTTGTCCATAAGTTTTTTCAATAACATTTTTAGGTGCATGACCTTTTCTAAAACCTTGAACAGTATATTTTGCCTTATTTTTTTGATATGCTTTTTCAACGCTATCGCTCCATTCCTTAGCGTCTAGTTGAATAGTTGCTTCTACTATTCCATTTTCTTTTTTTAGTAAATCGTATTTCATTTAAAGTTCTCCTTTTTATTTAGCGAAACTATTATAGCACATATTTTATATAATTGCAAGTTCTATTTTAATATATTTTTATAATTAAATAGCTAAACAAAGCACATAATTGATATTATTATAAATATTACACCTAAAGATAGAATACTAAACATTTGTTTTCTATATTTCTTTTCATGTTTTTTTCTAAGTTTTTCTATAATTTGAAAGTTGTAAAAATGATAGTATTCACTATTTTCGCCATTAGTAGCAATATCTTCTAAAATTTCCCTAGCTTCTTGGTCAAAACTTAATAAAAATAAATTGTTTCGTTGTTGCGCAATAACACTAAGATATAATATTGCCAATCCCCAGCACAAACAACTAACTCCACCTTGGATTTGTAAATTATGCCCCAAAAGAGCCGAGCATACACCTATACCCACCAAAATTCCTATAAATATTCCATTTTTATACTTTTGCAAATTTTTCATTATTCCTCCTGTAACCCTTTATGCTAAAAATCTAATAATCACAATAACCACTAGCGCAATTATTGCTACACCATAAGCAAACATAAACCATGATTCTTGACGGCTACGTGCAAAATAATAAGCGTAAATAATACCAACCGCCACCTCTATCCACATGGCGATATCCACAATTATTCCGCACCAATCACCAAATTTATTAGGAATACTATTAAGTCCAAGCCCAATAACTAATATAATTATACCTAAATAGGCAATAAAATTAATAAACTTTCTAAATTTCATATTTCTCCTATTTAATTTTTTGCATTACAAATAAATTGTTTTACCTTATCTTTATTTTTCTCACCTTTTAATTTACATCCAGAGTTTACATCTACACCATAAGGTTTAGCAATACTTATCGCTTGTTTTACATTATTAGGAGTTAATCCTCCTGCTAAAAATGTTGGTTTATTTAAATTTACAATAATTTCACCACATTTTCTCCAGTCGCTCGTTAAACCGGTTCCTCCAACTTGATTAGTTGCAATATTAAAGCTATCTATTAAATAATAGTCAGCATATTTAATATCTTTTATATTTGTTATAACTTCACCATCTTGTGAAATATGTATAAGTCTAACCAGTTTAATTTTAGGCAATTCTCTTACAATCTTTTCCACCTCAGTTTCCACAATATTAGAGTGTAGTTGTATTATATTGTTACCAATATGTTTAGTTAATCTAACAATTTCATCTGCTTTTGTTAAATGCGTAACCAACGAAACATCACACCTATTATTAACGAAATCGCATATACTTTTAGCTGTTTTTTCATCTACAAAATCAGTACTATTATGTTTCTGACCAACCAATATCCCAACAATATCAGCACCGGAATCTAAACACATTTTTGCATGTTCTATGCTTTTATTTGCGCAAATTTTAACTATCATATTCCCTCTACTGCTTTATATGCCATATTATAACAAAAACACCTGCTTAATTGCAAGTGTTTATGTCAGTTATTAAATTTTATATATTAATAATTAATTATTTTCAACTTCTGGACGTAACATAATATGAACATCCTTAAGTGCTTTTTCGTCCACTACAGTTGGAGCGTTAGTTAGTGGGTCACACGCATTTTTATTCATAGGGAATGCTATAACATCACGAATAAATTCATTTTTAGTTAACAACATCATAATACGGTCAAAACCTGTACCGCTACCTGCGTGAGGAGGCGCACCATAACTAAAGGCATTGTATAATGCTGGGAATTTATTTTCAACCACAGACTTGTCATAACCTGCAAGTTTAAATAACTCCACCATCATTTCTGGCTCGTGGTTACGCACCGCACCAGATAAACTCTCATAACCATTAATTACTAGATCATATTGATATGCTTTAACTGATAAAGGGTCTTTTGCAATTTCTTCAATTGACGCTTGTGGCATACTAAATGGATTATGACTAAATTCAATCTTGCCCTCGTCATCAAGTTCATAGAATGGGAAATCAACCACCCAACAGAATGCAAAAGCATTTTCATCAATCAAGCCCAACTTTTTACCTAGTTCGTTACGCAAAATATTTGCAAACTTAGCCACACGTTCCTTGAGGTCCGCAACAAAGAAAATTGTATCATTTGGTTCAAAATTTAAAGCATTCATTAAATCTACTTTGTTTTGTTCGGTCATAAACTTGGTAATACCAGTTTCAAATTCACCTTCTTGTGTTACGTGAACATAAGCAAGTCCTTTTGCTTCACGAGATTTTAAGAAATCAGTCAACGAATCGTAGAACTTACGTCCTTTTTCGCCACAATTTGCCTTAATTGCCTTGATTGTTGCACCCTTAAAGGCGTTAAATTCGGTATCCTTAAATATTTCAGTTACATCTACTACCTTTAGTGGATTTCGTAGGTCTGGCTTATCGCTACAATAATCACGCATAGCATCTTCATATTTAATACGCTTAAATGGAGTAATTACTTTTTGATCGGTAAACTTTTCAAATATACCCTTAAATAATCCTTCCATTACGCTAAATATATCTTCTTGTGTAGCAAATGCCATTTCCATATCTATTTGATAAAATTCTGTAGGGCTACGGTCCGCACGTGCATCTTCATCTCTAAAACAAGGAGCAATTTGGAAATACTTATCCAAACCACTGGTCATAAGCAATTGTTTGAATTGTTGTGGTGCTTGAGGAAGCGCATAGAACTTTCCTGGATTAAGTCGACTAGGAACCAAGAAATCTCTTGCACCCTCTGGGCTAGAGGCAGTTAATATTGGTGTTTGCACCTCAGTAAAACCAAGGTCGTTAAAATATGTACGTACAAAATACATAAGGTCACTACGTAACTTTAACATCTTTTGGTTATAATCGCTACGCAAATCTAGGTATCTATACTTTAAACGCAAATCTTCATTTACCGCACTGCTAGTTTTAATTTCAAAAGGTAGTTCCTTATCACACTTTCCTAATGTTGTCAAACTTTCCACTTCAATTTCAATATCACCTGTTGGCATATTAGGATTTTTACTAGAACGTTCAACCACTTGTCCACAAACACTAATTACATCTTCCTTGTTTAAAGAAGCCACCATACTTTCATCTGCTACAAGTTGTGTAATACCATATTGGTCCCTAAGTGTAACAAAAGTAATGCCACCTAGTTTACGAATAGTATCCACCCAACCAGCAAGTTTAATCTTTTTGCCAGCATCACTTAATCTAAGTGAACCACAATCAACATCTCTATAATTTTTAGTAATAATCATAATTTATCCTTTTAAATAATTTATTCGCATTAATTATACACCACCGTTAAAAAAAATGCAATAATTTTAGCTACTTTTCACAAATTATGTTAAACGTGCGCAAACTCCCGTTTAAATAAGCTTCCTAAAATTATAAAAAATGAGATAGCAACCTATCCCATTTTAATTTTTTAGTTTTGTTTATCTTCTTCAGCAACCTTACTTACTTGTTGTGCTCTTAACAAATCTCTAATATCCTTAAGCAATTCTTCCTGAGTTGGATTGTTTAGTTTATCCTCTGCGTCCTTTCTTGCTTTTTCCTCTGCCTCTAGTTTTGCTTTTTCTTCTGCTAGACGCTTCTTTTCCGCTTCGTGCTCAGCCAAAACTTCTTTAAACTTACGATTTTGTTCTTTTGCAAGATTTTTAATTTGTCTACGTTCTTGTCTAAATTCCTTCTTAGTTTGTTTTTCAAGCATTTCGCTAATTTCTTCAAACTTTTTACGTGAATTAGTTACAACTTTAACCATAATAAATACTGACATTGCAATGATAAAGAAATCGATTACATATTGCAAGAAACTACCATAGTTCCAACTAAGTGTTACTTCCTTAACACCATCAACCCACTTATATCTAAGCGGAATACTTAAATCTGCCACACTATTTGCACCTGTAGCATAAGTTACTAGTGGCATAATAATATCGTTAACCAAACTTGATACAATCTTGTTAAATGCGGTAGCAATAATCATACCGACAGCAAGGTCAAACACATTTCCACGTGTTATAAACTTTTTAAACTCTCCAAAAAACTTTTTCATTTGTATTCTCCTTTTTAATATTTTTATTATACCACCAACAAAACCAAAACACAATATCTTTTTAAAATTTATTTTTAAAACATACAAAAAAATCACATCTTATAAAAACTCAACGAAAAAGGAGCTTACTCGCTCCTTTTTCTATAACAGTCAAACTGCTCACCTAAATCCTAATAATTTTTCTCATCAACTTGGAAATATGATTGAGGATGAGAACAAACAGGACATTCCTTAGGTGCAGTTTTTCCAACGTGTTTATGTCCGCAATTTAAACATACCCAAACAACCGCAGTTTGTTTTGCAAATGCTTTTTTCTTTTTAACATTTTCAGCCAATGCCTTATAACGTTCTTCGTGTTCCTTTTCAATTTTAGCAACACCTTCAAACATCTTAGCAATATCCTTGAAGCCTTCCTTTTTTGCAGTTTTTGCAAATTCAGCGTACATTTCTGTCCACTCATAAGCTTCTCCAGAAGCGGCATCTAAAAGGTTAGTAAGTGTATCACTTACGCTACCACCATTTAACAACTTATACCACATTTTAGCGTGTTCCTTTTCGTTGTTGGCAGTTTCCTCAAAAATGTTGGCAATTTGCACATAACCATCTTTTTTTGCCTTACTTGCAAAGAAAGTGTACTTATTACGTGCTTGACTTTCGCCCGCAAAAGCAGTCATCAAATTTTGCTCAGTTTTGCTTCCCTTCAACTCCATTAATATTCCTCCATTAAGTTGATACTAACAATATAATCTAAATTAAAAAAAAAGGCAAATAATTTTAACATATTTTTTAAAAATATTTTAAAAAAATTTGTAATTGCCTTGTTTTTAGTATTTATTTGGAATTTTTTATATATTTTATGTTTTATAGTTCATTAATATCAATCTTGTTTATCTTGCAATAATATTTAACAAACTCATCTTTATGTTTTTTAAAATATTCTGCCTTATCAATCAAATTTTCATATTCTTCATCTTTAAAATACATCTTGGTTGTAGCATAACCACCATAAGCAAATTTACGACAAATATGCCTGTAGGCATCTTCAATATTTTCTTCCAATGTTTGTTCTGGTCGATTTTTCAAACCATAAGTATACATTGTTGTCATTATATTGTCCAAATCGGTACGCCTATCTGCAGATGATACAATTTTACCATAAATGCTGCGTGGTTCATTTTCGCCACTAGCACGATGGTCTTGTATCGCCTCAAATATAGTGTTTATTTCATCAGTTGAAAAAAACTCTTCCATTTTTTCATCTTCAGCAAACATTTCGGCTGATACTATTTCGTGATTTTTAGCATCAATATGATGGCCTATATCATGGAAACTAGCAATAGTGTACACCATATCAAAATTAATATCTTCAACTTGCTTAGCAAAATTTAAACTACGTCTAACCACATATTCGATATGCTTAGGACCATGCCCTGGTTCATTGTTCTCATACACTGGTAATACATTTGTTTCAATATACTTTTTTAATGCTTTATTTATCATTAGTAATATCCTTTTTAACCATTAATTCTATTTCTTTAATTAAATTAATTTCATCAATAACTCTCAAGCCATTTTTATTCACTTTTGAAGTTTTAACAACAATTTGTGTAAATGTATCAAAGTCCAAACTTTTATCGATTTGAAGCGCCAAACAATATATTCCAACTAATTGAGGTATTGTCCACGAAAAACAATCCACAACTTCATATTTATAGCCATTATCGTTACAAAATTCCAAAACTGCTCTACCCGAACATACTATATTTACATTTTGTTTGCACTCATTTTCCCAAGACTTCCCTTTTGCAAATGAACACACTTTATATTTATCACTATCGTCAGTGATATTTAAAAAATCCGTTCCACAACAAAAATAATTTTCGCCAAACCTTACGCTATCAACAACTTCACAATTTAATTGTTTAAGTTCTTTAATTAAACTTAAACATTCTTTATAATGCTTGTCTGTATCATTTAATATACTAAAACTGCAACTAACCGCCCTAATTTCCTCACCGTTATTTATCCTATTAATAATGTCTTGTAAAGCAAGCATACTTTCATAGCTTAAATCTTCGTCCATACTTGTTTCATAGTATATCACTTTACTTTTAGGTGCAACACCTAAATTTTTACCACAAAGTTTGCATAAAACATTTTCTATATGATGATGATATTCAAACTCTTGAGTAGAGTTTGTTGCCCTTATCAAATTTATACCTTTAAATTCAATATGATTTTCTGCTTGAAAACCTGAGTCTATAACTGCAACTATAATACCCTCACCATTTATACCTTGATTGTGTATCTTCGAAATATTTTTACCAACACTAATACTTTGTTTTAAAATCTGTTCAGGATTATAGCCTTGTGGCAATTTATTACCAAACTTTGTAGTGCTTGAAAAAGCTAAATGTGTCATATCTTCTAGCGATAAATTAGAAAAATCAACATCGCTAACATCAACACTAGTCAATCCCCAATTATCAAAAACATATTGCCCTATATATGTATTTAATTCTTGCCTTGTAGCAATTGGTGAGAATTTAGGACTTTTAAGTTGTCTTTTTTGCTTGAATTTATCAAATTTTATTTTATCCATAAATTATCCTTAATTATTTTGATTTATTTTTGAAACTTCTTAAATAATTGCAGGGGTTTGTTTTAATATTTCTTCAATGTCGTTATATTTGTAACTTAAGTCTACCAAATCTTCTTTCAAATCTTTATATGATTTTACAAATATATTTGGATTTGCTAACAATAACACATCTAAATCCTCTTGAGGATAACCATAATCTACCAACAATTTGCAATTAGCAATAAACTCATTATAAGTTGTTACTTCAAGTATTGGTGCAATATTACTTATATCTTGTATCTCTAAATCTGAAATGTCATATTTTTTTATAAATTTTATTATTTTACTATCCATATTACAATCCATACTCTTTATCAATAAATTGATTTTCTTCCTGTGTGAAATCTGATATTTCACCCACTTCCAAAACCTGTTGCATCTTATATATTATGTCAGGCGTAAGTTTATATTTCTTCATTAAGTCTTTACTTGCAACCCCATAAGCCTTTTTAAATCTCTTTTCACCATTTAATACTTGAGAAATTTTCGCCTTGATGTTTTTACTTTTTAAATGCATTAAACGAGCATAGCTTTTGCTTTGATTTGTCATAAACCAACCAGTTCTTAACAATATTTCTTCTCGAGTTGCAAACTGCCTTAAAATTATATACCTCACTTTTAGGTTGTTGATTGGAACTGTTAACATCGTTGGCTCTTTAAGTATTATTGATTTTGAAATATTTAGGTCTAATATTTGTTTAGTTTTTGCCTTAATGCTTTCTTCCGAATAACCCAACATAGCGGGAAGAATCTTTAACATTTTTACAAATTCTTCCTTACTTAAGTCAAATTTTTTTTGATAAAGTTTAACTTTAGTTTTAATACTTTCTTCCGAATAACTTAACAATTTTGGTAATACTTTTAACATTTTTACAAATTCTTCTTTAGTTAAGTCAAACTCTGTTTGATAAAATATTACCTTTGCCTTAATAGTTTCTTCAAAATAACTTATTAATGCTGGTTGAGTTTTTATCATCATTGCATAATCTTGTTTAGATATACCAAACTCTTTTTGATAAAATGCTATTTTATCCTTAATACTTTCTTCCGAATAGCTTAATAGTGCAGGCATTATCTTTAACATCTTAATCAATTGATTTTTATCCAAACCAAATTCTTTTTGATAAAATTCTACTTTTGTTTTAACACCCTCTTCCGAATAACATAACAATGAGGGCGATAACTTTATCATCTTTATAACTTCTGCTGTACGTAAATTAAATTCATTTTGATAAAAGTTGAGTTTGTTTAAAGCTATCTTTTCATCTTTAATATTAACTGATTGAATAGCTATAGCTTTTTCCTTTATTTCTTGCTCAGTCCATTCAAAATATTTTATTAAAATTTCTTCTATTTTCATATTTTCTCCACTGGTATTTTAAATACGCTTCTTTAGTTATTATACATACCTTAATAATATCAAACTATTTTTTAAACTTATCCTTTTTTCTAACCAAATTCTTTTCACGTCCATTTTGACTAGGAGTATAATAAACCCTATCTTTTAAACTATTTGGCAAATATTGTTGTTCAACATAACCACCATAGTCGTGTGGATATTTATAAGGGGTTGGATTATCAGTATCGTAATGATAATTTTTAAGATATTCAGGTATCTTATCATCAGCAGACATTGTTGCATCGGTGTTTGCCTTACCCATCGCAACATATACACTATTTGATTTTTCCGCCTCACAAGCATAGATAATTGCATGTGATAAAGCGAGATTACCTTCTGGCATACCTAGATTTTTCATAGCGTAATGTGCCGAAGTTGCTAGCAACAATGCATTACTATCCGCCATACCAATATCCTCGCTACAATGTGCAATTAATCTACGAGCAATAAGCAGTGGGTCACAACCTGCATTTATAAGTCTAGCACTATAGTAAAGCGCCGCCTCAGTATCACTTCCACGAATACTTTTACAAAAACAACTAAGTAGGTCGTAATACATATTTTCATCAACACTAATTGCTTTTTGTTGAATACATTGCTCCGCCACCGTTTCATCTATTACAATTTTTCCATCACTAAAACTTGTAGTCATCACAGCAAGTTCTAGTCCGTTCATGGCATTACGCAAATCTCCACTACTTGAATATGCTATATGATTTAGCGCCTTTGGCGTAATCTCAACCTTTACCCTACCAAAACCACGTTCTTTATCGTTAATTGCATTTAGTAGAGCATCTTTAATATCAGCCATTTCAAGAGGCAAAAATTTAAACACACGACATCTGCTAACTATAGCAGGAGTCATACTTACGTGTGGATTTTCGGTAGTAGAACCTATAAAGGTAATATATCCCTTTTCCACCGCTTCAAGCACGCAATCACTTTGCGCTTTGTTCCAACGATGACATTCGTCCAGTATTAAAAAGGTTGACTTGCCATACAATTCAAAATTAGTTTTTGCTTCCTCAATAATCTTTTTAGCATCTGCCACACCCGAAGATACAGCATTTAACTTCCTAACCTCATTGTGCATAGCATTAGCAATAATAAAAGCTAGTGTAGTTTTACCAACCCCCGGAGGTCCGTAAAAAATACAACTACCTAATCGGTTGATCTTAATAGCACGCCTTAAAAGTGTATCCTCACCCACAATATGCTTTTGACCAACAAACTCGTCTAAATTTCTAGGACGCATACGCTCTGCAAGTGGTGCATTTTTATTATTTACATCAAATATATTCATATTTATATTATATCATATATATAAGAATTTGAAAATAGTTTTTAATAAAATTTGCTAAAATTAAATTTTTGTAATAATTTTAAAATTAATTGACAAAATAAAAATATAAGCATATACTTTTTATATCTAATATATTTTTAAAGGGGAAATTATGAATAAAATTAAAGTTGGTATTAATGGTTTTGGCCGTATTGGTCGTGTAATTTTACGTGCAGCGTTGGAGCGTGACGATATTGATGTGGTTGGTATTAATGACCCATTTATCACTCCTGAATATGCTTGCTACTTATTTAATTTTGATACCGTGCATGGCAGAGCAAACCAAACAATGACCTATAAGGACAATCAAGTAATGGTTGGCAATATGAAAATTATGTTCCACGCTGAATATGAGCCAGAAAACATCGCTTGGAAAAAATGCGGTGCAGAATATATTGTAGAAGCTACTGGAAAGTTTACCAAATATGCTGAGGCAAAACGTCATTTAACTGGCGGTGCTAAAAAAGTTGTTGTTAGTGCTCCTGGTAAAGAAATGCCTACCTTTGTTTACGGTGTAAACCATAATGAATATGTTTCAACTATGGACGTAGTTAGTGATGCAAGTTGTACAACTAACTGCTTTGCTCCACTTGTTAAAATTATTGATGAAGCGTATGGTGTTGAAGAAGGTCTTATGAGCACCATTCACTCTACCACTGCTACTCAACTTACAGTTGATGGCGTATCTAAAAAGGATTGGCGTGGTGGACGTGCTGCAAGTAGTAATATTATTCCTAGTTCAACAGGTGCTGCCAAGGCAGTTGGTGAAGTTATTCCAACACTAAAAGGCAAACTTACTGGTATGAGTTTCCGTGTGCCTACAAACAATGTTAGCGTTGTTGACTTTACTGTTAAGTTAAAAAAGAAAACAACTTATGAAGAAATTTGTGCAGAAGTTAGACGTCGTGCCTCTACCGATATGAAAGGCATTGTAGATATATGCGACCAACCACTAGTTAGTAGCGACTTTGTTGGTAATCCTCATACTTGTATCTTTGATGAAAAAGCAGGTATTATGATTAGTCCTAAGTTTGTAAAACTAGTTGCTTGGTACGACAATGAATATGGTTATAGTTCAAAACTACTTGACCTAATTGCTACAATGTATAACAAGGACTATCAATCAAAAGTTAAAAAAGCAACTAAACCTTCAGTTAAAGAAAAATCAAAAACTAAAAAAGAAAGTATAACTGCTTCAAAACAACCTAAAGGCAATACTAAAAAAGCTGTAAGCCAAAAAGTTGTTAAAAAGCCAGCAAAGAAATAGTAATTAAAAAATGAGACATTTATTTGTCTCATTTTTTGTATCTTTTATCAAAATTATTTTTCACAATCATTATTATCAAATTAATTATTGTTGCTAGCACAATCGCTATCACAAACAAATAAAACCAAAATGGTAGTTTAAAGAATTTTTCTAGCAACACATAACATATTAGCATTGCACACATCACTATCGGGTTATATAAACAATTTTTATCAAACTTAGGTTTGTTATAATAAGTTTTTGCCTTGGTTTTATCTAATTCGATAGAGATTGCTGTGGGTATATTAAATATATGATTTTTAAAACTCGTTTCAACTAACGCTTGCATCAATTCCGCACTACAATACTGCAACTTTACGCTTGCATATTCGTCGTTAACACCAAAAATCAACTTTATAATTTTATGATAAAACCATAATTTTATTTTACTCCATACGCCAAATTTCTTTTTTATATATATAGTGTCTGGTTTCAAAGTGAGTTTTTCTCTAATATTATTAATTAGGTCATGTGTTAACTCAGCACTAGAATGATATAAAATTGTATTTTGAGGTTTGTAATTGCTTGATTTTATATATTTATCAATAGTTACATTTACGTTGTTTTTATATATTGCCACAATACGACTTACAATATACTTATTGCTCATAATTTTAGCAACATTTTTAAAACTTACAAAAAATTTAATATTAGCGCCAATCTCATCAAACAAAGCTATTTTTCGTTCAACATTTTCAACGCTGTCTAATACAAATAATACTTCCATAAAACCGCCTTTAAACCATATAATTATTTCCTAATAGTTCTATCGCCTTGTTGTAATCAGTTTCGGTAGTAAATGCTAATTTAGGAATAATTATAACTGATTTTTTGTCAAAGTAAACATATATCAAATCTTGCTTAACCTCCAGTTTTTTTATTGCCACATACTCAAAATTTGCTTTATACAATTGATTTTCGCCACGACTACAAGACATATCCATATTACCTTCGTTAAACAAAATATGTACTTGTTGCCCTCTTAATATTATATTAGATTTATATATTGCTTCATTAAACAAATACAAACTAACAGCAAATAAAACAAAAACCACCGCCAATACAATACCTAAAACCAGATTTCCAGTAACAAATAGTATTACTGAACCCACTAAAATGATAAATAATAACAACTCATTAATCAAATTACTTACTTTTAAACTGGTTGTATTGATTTTTTTTAACAAACCTTCAGTATATTCAAACTTGCATTTTATCATAACCCACCCCTTGACTTTTAATAACATTTTAACACCTAATAAAATTAAATGCAAGTAAATTAATAAGATTATTTAAAATACACATCTATTGTTATACATAAAAAAATAACGGCACAAATTGTGTCGTTATTTTTAAAATACTATCTCTTGCTAAATTGTGGAGCTTTACGAGCTTTCTTCAAACCGTATTTCTTACGCTCTTTCTTTCTAGCATCACGAGTGATAAGACCTGCTTTCTTAAGTTCAGCACGAAGTTCTGGCTTAAATTCAATTAATGCCTTAGTAATTCCGTGTCTTAAAGCACCTGCTTGACCAGCAATACCGCCACCATAAATGTTAGCGCGAATATCAACTGTGTTAGCCAATTCGGTTAATACTAATGGTTGTTTTACAATACCAACTAATGATTCAAGAAGGAAGTATTCCTTAACTTCTTTACCATTAACTGTCATTTTACCAGTACCAGTAGTAAGTCTTACACGAGCAACAGAAGTTTTACGCTTACCTGTACCTAAAAATTCTTGTACAGCTACCTTTGTTGCTTTCTTAGTAGTTTTCTTAGCAGTTGTTTTCTTTTCTGCAGCTACTTCTTCACTAGCTTCTGCTTTCTTTGTTGTTCTTTTTGTAGCCTTCTTTTCAGTTGCAACTTCAGCAGTTTCAGCTTTTTTAGCACGTGTGCGCTTTGGTTTTTCTACCAATTCTTCAATAACTTCAACTTTTTCTTCAGCCATTAGTTGTTACCTCCTACTTTGTATTCAACAGGTTGTTGCGCTTGCATATTATGATCACCCTTGAAGATGTGACAGTGTGTAAGCATTGTACGACCTAAAGCATTTTTAGGAAGCATACCCTTAACAGCACGCATTAATGCAACGTCAGATTTTTCTTCCATCATTTTGCTATATTGAGTTAACTTCAAACCGCTAGTATAACCAGAATAACGTTTGAAGTATTTTTGTTCCAACTTCTTACCAGTTAAAACCAATTTATCGCTATTAATTACGATAACATAATCACCACAATCTACGTGTGGAGTAAATGTAGTCTTGTTCTTGCCACGCAAAATCTTTGCAACTTCAGCAGCACATCTACCTAAAGCAAGACCAGACGCATCTATAACATACCACTTTTTTTCAACAGTGGCAGGTTTAGCCATATATGTGTTCATCTAAATTTTCCTCCAAAATATTCTACTATCCCTTGCACCTAGGGCTAGTGTGGATTAGCGGTGCAATTTTCTAGTACTGATTAATTATACAAAACTACAAACCGATTGTCAATAGTTTTTTAAATTTTTTTTCACTAAATTTAACAATTTTATTTTGTAATGTACTAAATATGTATATAATATTGTAAAATAGTCAATTTAAAATAATAATTGTTACATCTACTACTTTTGACAATAAAATTTTAAAAAATTTATAAAAAAGTATTGACAAAACAGATTTTATTCATTATAATACAAAACGTAAATAGAAATTTAAGTGCCTAAGACTACAAGTGCATTAAGCGTAAATAACATTAAGTTATGCTTGTTGAGGTAAGATTTAAGATAGATATTTTATGTCTCTTATGTCTTTTAGGCATAGGAGATTTTTGTTTATAACGCATTATAAGGAGGAACAAATGTCAGCTAATCAAGAAGCAAAAAAGTTAGTGATTGACGAAATCAAACAAAACATTAGTAATTCTAAATCTATAGTTTTGGTAGACTATCGTGGAATCACAGTTGCTGAAGATACTGCTCTACGTAAGGAATGTAGAAATGCTAATGCAGTTTACAAAGTTTATAAAAACCGTCTTTTCCAAAAAGCGTGTGAAGAACTTGGCATTACAGGTTTTGAAACTTACCTAGAAGGTACTACAGCTTTTGCATTTGGTATGGAAGATGAAACTTGTGCTCCTCGTATTATTAAGACTCAAGGTAAAGCTCTTAATAAATTGGAAATCAAAGCAGGTTTCTTAAATGGTAACGTTATTGATAAGGCTCAAGTTGAAAAACTTGCAAGCATTCCTTCAAAGGAACAACTTATCGCAAACTTACTTGCTATGCTCAATGCTCCAGTATCTGCACTTGCTCGTGCTATTCAAGCTATTGCAGACAAACAAAACTAGTTTGGTGTGCTTAAAACACTAATGTTGGTCAAATCATTACAAAATTTGAAAGGATAAAATTATATAAGGAGAATTTGGTATTATGACAATACAAGAAATTATTGAAGAAATCAAAACAAAAACCGCTGTTGAACTATGTGATTTAGTTCACGCATTAGAAGAAGAATTTGGTGTTAGTGCCGCTGCTGCCGTTGTTGCTGGTCCTGCTGCTGGCGCTGAAGCTGCTGCTGCAGAAGAAAAGAGCGAATTCAACGTAGTATTGAAGGAAGCTGGTGCTAACAAGATTGCAGTTATTAAGGTTGTTCGTGAATTAACTGGTTTAGGCCTAGTTGATGCTAAGAACCTAGTTGAAACTGCTGGCGCTGTTATTAAGGAAAATGTTCCTACAGAACAAGCTAAGGAAATGGAAGCTAAGTTGAAAGAAGCTGGCGCTACTGTTGAATTAAAATAATATTTCTTATAATGCAAAGCAAAAATCCGCAATTAACTTGCGGATTTTTTTATGTCAATCGTATCAAACTAAAAATTCCAGAACAAAATCTGGAATTTTTTAATACACTTTTAAATGGTATTTTTTCTCGTTACTAAATTTGTTATAAATTTTTGTATTTCAACCGCAGGAATTATAGCAACTCCTAGTCCTATTGCAATAGCAAAATGTTTCACGCTTAACATACAAGCACCACATACTGCACTTACCGCAGGAATAAAGACTAGTGATGTTAATATTACCCCAACTATAAATGCCAAATTTAACATTTTATTTTTAAATGGATTGCCGTTAAATATCGAATGTTTTTGCGAACGGCAGTTGTATGAGTGGAATAATTGAATTGCAGATAAAGTTATAAACGCCATTGTAATAGCAATAGTAGCGTCGCCAATAATATAATAACCTATTACAAACGATAACATTGTAAATATTGTTTGGAAAATTCCTTGAATAATAATGTTTAAACCCGTTTGACCAGAGAATAATGAACCTTTAGATTTTCGTGGAGGTTGTTGCATTATATCACTTTCCACTTTTTCCGTACCCAAGGCAAGTGCCGGCAACGAGTCGGTTATTAGATTAATCCACAATATCATAATAGGGGTTAAAAATTCAACATTTAAAAAGATTGTTGCTATGAATAAACAAAGGACTTCAGCAATATTTGCTGACAATAAATATTGTACTGCTTTTTTTATATTTGAATAAACTTTACGACCTTCCTCTACCGCCACAATAATTGTAGCAAAATTATCATCAGCCAATATTATATCAGCCACACCCTTACTAACTTCAGTACCGGTTATACCCATACCTATTCCAATATCAGCAACTTTGATTGATGGAGCATCATTAACACCATCTCCCGTCATAGCAACTATCACATTAAGTGACTTATACGCTTGAACTATGCGCACTTTATTTTCAGGACTAACACGAGCAAATACTTGTATTTTTCTTAATTGCTTTATAAATTGCTTATCGCTAAGTTTGTCTAGTTCGGCACCAGTAATCGCTTTATCTCCCGATTTGTATATTCCAATTTCTTTCGCTATTGCTATAGCAGTATCTATGTGGTCGCCTGTTATCATAATTGGTGTCATACCGGCTTGCTTACAAGTTTTAACCGCATCAAACACTTCATCACGTGGTGGGTCTATCATACCAACCAGACCAATAAATACTAAATCCTGCTCCAAGTTAGTAAAATTTTCACCCTTTATTTTTTTGTACGCCAAACCCAAAACTCTTAACGCTTTTGAGCACATTAACTTGTTTTCTTTATTAATTTTTATTAGGTCTGCCTCAGTAATTTTTCGCTCTTTATCACCATCTAAAATTTTAGTACATCTACTTAGCAACATATCAACTGCACCTTTTGTATAGGCAAGGTTAGTTGCTCCATATTTATTAACTGTTGTCATTAGTTTTCGATTACTATCAAATGGCAATTCATAAATCCTAGAATTATTTTCCTTTAAATTTTTATATTCAACACCCATTTTTTCAGCATAATCTACCAAGGCAGTTTCGGTTGGGTCACCAACTAGTTCTTTATTTTTCTTTTTTTCGGTATCATTACATAAAGCAAAACCCTCAATTAATAATTTATTGGTTTTACTATCCTGAACCTTACCATAATATGCTCCATCTGTAAAAGAATATAATTGCTTAACCACCATTTTATTGAGAGTTAAAGTTCCAGTTTTATCCGAACATATAACTTCACAACTTCCTAAAGTTTCGACTGAAGGAAGATGCTTAACAATAGATTTACGACTGCTCATATGTTTAACACCTATAGCCAATACTATTGTTACAACCGCAGGTAATCCCTCAGGTATTGCCGCAACAGCAATAGCCACAGCTATCATAAAATTATTAACTATCTTGTCCAACCAAGAAACATTTGATGAGGCGTTAATTATACCTACCACAAATATAATACTGGCCACCACCAAAATTATTAAGGATAATACTTTGGCAGTTTTTGCCAACTCTTTTTTTAACGGAGTTTCTTCATTTTCCTCCATTTTTAACATATTAGCAATTTTACCGACCTCGGTTTGCATTCCTGTTGAAACAACAACCCCCTTACCTCGGCCATACATTACAACACCCGAACTAAATGCCATATTTTTCCTATCGCCTAAAGGTGCTTTTTCCTCAATAATTAACGAACTATCCTTTTCCTCAGCAATGCTTTCGCCTGTTAAGGCAGATTCTTGTATTTTTAAACTATGACTATTTATCAATCTTATATCAGCAGGCACAACATCTCCCGCCTCCAACACAACAATATCGCCAACTACTATATTAGAACTTCTAACACGGGTTAGTTCACCATTTCTAATAACTTTAGCAAACGGCTTGTTAATCTTTACCAATTCTTTCATTGATTTATCGGCCTTATATTCCTGAATTGTACCAATAACAGCATTAAGAATTACTATTAACAAAATAATTCCACCCTCTAGCAAGCCAATTAAATCTTTTTGAATAATAGCAATGCCTGCTGAAATAATCGAAGCAACAAGCAAAACTATAATCATAAGGTCTTTCATTTGAGCAAAAAATCTTCCTATCAAACTTTTTTCTTTTTCTGTTTCCAATTCATTTTTTCCATACTTTAGCAATCTTTCGTTTGCTTGCTCGGCAGTTAAGCCATTTTCAGTTGTATCACATTCCAAATATATATCTTCAATTTTTTTATTGTGATAGTCCTTCATAAAATATCTCCTTAATATTTTTATAACAAATATCAACATTATTTGTCAATTATTATTTATATAATAATAAATTAAAGCATTTAAAATACAATTTATATCATTATTAAAACAAAAAATGATATCAATTAGTTTGACTTTATTTATCAATAAATTTAAAATATTTATAGGAAGGTGTATATGAATAGAATTACTATCGATGGAAATAGCGCTATGGCACACATCGCATATTTAATGAATGATATGGCAATTATTTACCCTATAACCCCAAGTTCGCCAATGGCTGAAAATTGTGACGATATGGCAACTAGTGGCGTAACCAATATTTTTGATAACCCCGTTAAAATTACTCAAATGCAATCCGAAGCGGGTGTGGCAGGTGCATTACACGGAGCTTTAAGTAGTGGAGCGCTAGCAACAACATTTACATCAAGCCAAGGGCTACTACTAATGCTACCGAATATGTATAAAATTGCTGGTGAATTATTACCAAATGTAATATACGTGTCCTCTAGAAGTATCGCAACACACGCTCTAAATATATTTTGTGACCATAGCGATATTTATGCTTGCTTAAATACTGGTTATAACATTATTTGCGCTACAAGTGTTCAAGAAGCAAACGATATTGCAATAGCAACTCAACTAGCAAGTATGGATACCAGCACTCCTTTTATATGCTTTTTTGATGGCTTTAGAACTTCTCACGAAATAAATACTATTGAACAATGTACTAAAGACGAAATTTTATCACTTATTGACCATAAAAAAATACAAGAATTTAAAGCACGTTCTCTTAGTTGCTACAAACCTTATGCTAAAGGCACAAATCAAAATCCTGATGTATTTTTCCAAAATCGTGTTGCTTGCAAACCTGCTTATAATCAAGTAATATCTTCGCTTAATCGTGCATTTAGCAAAGTTTCATCTATTACTAATAGATTTTATGACACTATCGAATATTATGGTGATAAAGATGCTACTGACGTTGTTGTAACAATGGGTAGCAGCTTCCACACCTTAAAAGAAGCACTTTCTTTTACAAAAACCAAAACCGCAATAGTAAATATTAGATTACTTCAACCTTTTGATGAGAAGAATTTTATAAGTTTGTTGCCTAAATCAATTAAAAACATAACCGTATTGGAACGCAACTTTTCACCAAATTCTCAAAACCCAATATACTCACTTGTTGTTAATGCTTTATTTAAAAATAAAATAAAGGTAAATATAATTCAAGGTGTATATGGTTTAGGCGGAAAAGAATTTAGTCCAGATGATGCTATAGCCGTATTTAACAATATGCAAAATAACCAAATCAATCCATTTAGTGTTGGAATTAATGATGATATTAATAATAATTCATTGGAGGTTGTTAAATCCTATATTGAACCCGAAAACGATTTTAAAGCTCGTATTTATGGACTTGGTAGTGATGGTAGCGTGTCTAGTGCTAAAAGCATTATTAAAATATTAGGTCAAACTTCGTATGCTCAAGGATATTTTGATTATGATAGTAAAAAGTCGGGAAGTTTAACCATTTCTCATATACGTTCTAGTACTTCACCTATAAATAAACCTTTTAATAGCGAACAAGTTAATGTCGTACTTTGCAATAATCCTAGTTTTTTAAAAAAATATCCTATTACCAAATGTTTGCAAAACAATGGAACTCTTATAATAAATTGCAGTTACACAGCCAAAGAATTAAATAAAGTAATTATTAATGATATTAAAAAAGATATTATTTCAAAAAACTTAAAAGTTTACACTATCAATGCGGACAAAATAGCACTAAGCAATAATCTTGGTAATAAAATTAACAACATTATGCAAACAGCACTATTTAAAGCAACTAATATTATTCCTTATGACAAAGCGCTACAAAACATTTCATATAATATTGAAGTTATGTTTACTAAAAAGGGTGAAGAGGTTGTTAAAAATAATATAAAAGCAATAAACTCAGTAGAAAAAAATATCAAACTAATTGATAATTCTATATTTAACGAAACACCTAATACGAATTTAGCTGAAAAATCTAAATATTATGAAGAAATAATAAAACCTATAACATCTCTGCAAGGCAATGATATTCCAGTTAGCAAATTTACTGCTGATGGCAGTATGCCTACCGATACTTCAAAATTTGAAAAACGTGGTATTGCTAGCGAAATCCCTTGTTGGCATGCTGAAAGTTGTATTCAATGCGGTCGTTGCAGTATTGTTTGTCCTCACGCAAGTTTACGACCAGTATTATTTAATCGTGACAAAAACACTCCGCAAACTTTCACCTCTAAAAAGGCAATACTCGCAGATGGCGAATATCGTATGCAAGTAGAACCAATGGATTGTACTGGTTGTGGAGTTTGTGCTCAGGTTTGTCCTATGAAAGGTAAAGCAATAACAATGGAAAGCGATAGCAAATTAAAGGAAATTGAATATAAAAACCAACAATACGCCTACACGCTTCCTTTAAACAAACCATTTGAACCTAATTCTGTTAAAGGTTTACAATTCTACAAACCTTATTTTGAATATAGTGGTGCGTGTGCAGGTTGTGGCGAAACACCTTATATAAAAGTTTTAACCCAATTATTTGGAGATAGAATGCTTGTGGCTAATGCAACAGGTTGCTCTAGTATTTATGGCGGAACTTATCCTACCTGCCCTTATTCAAAGGATAATATGTATTTAGGACCTGCATGGGCTAATAGTTTGTTTGAAGACAACGCTGAATTTGGCTATGGAATAATGCTAGCAAAAACCAATCAACGCAAAATATTCATCGATACTTTACGTAACACCGAATTTAGTCCAAATCTACAACCCATAGTTGATAAATTTTTGACAGATACAGATAACCACACTCAAAATCGTGAAATATTGCAACAACTTAATTTCTACTTTGCCACCCAGGGCTTACAAGAATGTGATAAATATCTATTCAATAACCTACAACTAATTATTAATCCTAGCACTTGGATTATCGGTGGTGATGGTTGGGCTTATGATATTGGTTTTGGTGGACTTGACCACATTATTGCTAGTGGCGAAAATATTAATATACTAGTTTTAGATACCGAAGTATATTCAAACACCGGAGGTCAAACTAGCAAAGCAACCCCTCGTGGCGCTAGTGCAAAATTTAATCAAACAGGAAAAATTACTAATAAAAAAGATTTGGCATCAATGATGATGAATTATCCAAATGTATATGTTGCTCAAATTTCAATGGGTGCAAATCCTGACCAAGCAATCAAGGCTTTTATTGAAGCCGAAAAACATAATGGTCCTAGTTTAATTTTGGCATATAGTCCTTGTGTAAATCATGGATATGATTTGAAGTATAGTCAAACCCATGCCTTTACTTCAGTTTCTAGTGGTTACAATACTTTGTTTAGATTTAACCCTAATGCTAAACCATGTATGCAAATTGATAGCATCGAACCTTATAGTGATTATATGGAATTTGTTAATAGCGAAAATCGTTATAAAGTGTTAGGTAAGACAAATCCTTTAAACAAAGATAAGTTGATAAAACAATCAAAACAAGACGCCTTAAATCGCAGAAAATCGTATGTTTATAAAACAAAAAATAATATTTAAAAATTGATGTATATTTATTAAATATCAGCACAATATAATATTGTATATTTTGTGAAGCAATATCAATAAATTGATTTCATCAATTACATTTGAATTTGCTAAGGTTTATTTAACTTTCCAAAAT
>JAZUAD010000026.1:0-41899 GCA_045637825.1 Candidatus Onthoplasma sp.
ATAAATAAAAAATAAAAATAAGTGAAAAATATTTAATTTTCGCCTATTTTTTTGTAAAAACGACTATTTTCCCAATTTATAAATATATTATTTTTTAGCATTTTCTTTGTTATTTTAAATAATTTTTAATTTAATGTAATTAGCGGTGTGAAAAATTTTAAAATGATAATAAATTTTAATTATTTATTTGCTTAATATGCTTAATTTGTGGTATTATAATAATATATATTTACTTGAGATAAAAGGAAAGCATTTATGAAGGGGAAAAATAAAATAATTTTAATGTTATTTGCAGTAATGTCGCTAATTGCTACTGGTGTTGTTTTTGCTTTTAGTGGGGTTACGGAAAGTATTAACTATGCATCGGCAATGACTAGTGAGGCATTTACAACCGAACTTGAAGGTGGGGTTGTTTTTTCTGCTGAAAGAGTTTATTTTGCTGAAGATAGAAAACAGGAGTTGACATATCGAAATATAACAAGTCATCAAATTTACACAAATACAGGTGCTGAATATTTTTATGACTATGGTTTAAGAGATGCGTATAACGAAAATGATTATACTCATAAACATATAATTTCTTCGGGTGACTTTGTTATGGTGGATGACAAGGCGGTTTATTCTGCGGTGCCAACTGACGCGAACAAAACTGACCCTGTTGAAATTAAGCAAGGTATAATGCTTACCTTTGGTGGATATTACAAAAATGGTAATGACTATTCGACTAATGGTGATAATGTCGGCGCAAATATCGACTTTGTTTCTGCTCAAGCATTTTTAAATGGAGAATTGGTGACATTGCCTAACTCAAGAGGCTATACTTCATCTGCTGGTTATAAGGAAGATTTTACATGGTTCATAGTTCCGAGTCAAACAACTGAGGGTTATTATGAAGTTAATTTTACATATATGATTGATGGTAAAACTTTAAGTTATTCTTTTGAGTTTTATTTGTTATTACAAACTTCGTACGACAAAATTATTGAAGTAAAGGGAAATACTTACTCAACCAAACCATTAATTGAAAATTGTACAAATATTAATAATTCGTATTCATTTCATAGCGGAACTTCTTTAAATTATCCAACTTTAACGTTTGATTACTCTAGATATAGTTTAAGTTATGATTACTTTAACGGAGATAATCAAACAGAAGTAAAACTAGAATATGATGAAAAAAGACAAATTATAACTGTTAGCAAAAAAGAGTATAATGAAGTAGAAATAAAGGAATATCCTATTAATGAACAAAACTCTAACAATAGAATTGTTACATTAATGTTTGTTGGTCAAGGAAAATATGATTTTGATTTTAAATACATTTACAAAAATCAAGGCGAAACAGTATTGATTCCGGAAGAGCAAATTTTGTTTGAAAATATGGAATTAAATATTTATGGGTATCAAGCTAAGTATTCTAGGGCTGGCTTTGCTAGTGCTGATATGACTTATTTGGAAATATATCAAAATGGCACAATGTTTATATTGATTGATGGATATACTGATCCAAGTTCTGAACAAACAGGGGATAATCTAGGAGTTTATTATAAATTAGATACCACAGACGCTAGTAAGAAAACTGGAACAGTTAACACATTGAATAGCAAGTCTGCTAATGTGTTTGTTACTGAAAAAAATAGTATTTATGATTTAGATAAGAATGATTTAAAAGATATTCAATATCAAAAAACAGATAGAGGTGTATGGTTAACTTTAAATGATGAGTATTTATTATCGAATGATGATGGTGTGCAAAGTTTTTATTATTATGGTGCCGAAAGAATAACTACTGATTACATAACAGCAAAAACAAAAAATGAAAAAGGTGAAGAAGTTTATGCTAATCAAAAAGAATTTAATAAAATAACAACCTTTACACAACCTGGATACTATTTAATTCAAGTAAGATATGAATATGCTGAAGACTTGTATAAGACACAATATTTTGCTTTCCAAATCACTTCGGCAACTCCTATATTAGAATTGTTTAAAACGACAGCGATAAAAACAGAGGATATAAATGATGAAAATATAGAAAAGTTTTATGCCAATGAGTATACTAATCAAAATGTATATGCCAACTGGAAGGAAACAGGAGTGTTTGAATCTACCATTGCAGGAAAGTTGTATTATACTTCTGGTAAGTATACTACTGAAAGTGCTTTAAAGAAAGTTGCCGATGGTGGATACAATAGTGCTATAACAAAAGAAGGTTATACTAAAAATGCTATAATTCAAAACAGCGGTTCGTATTTATTAGTGTTGGAAGTTGAAAGGTCGTCAACTAAAACTTATACATATTTTACCATAGATAAAGAAAAGATTTCTGGTTTAGAAGTTTATGAAGTGGTAACTTATTATATGGACAATAGGGCTGTATATGCTATTGCTCAAGATAAAAATTTAAACTATATTACTCATACTTCAAAAGCAGTGATAGATGCTCCTTTTACCATTGATTGGGCTGATAAGGCAAGTGGTGCTAGCATAAGTGCTAAGTACAAATTTACTCCTTTTGTTCAAGTAAATACAAATGGCGCAAATAACACGATAACAACACAAAGCAATGCGGTTACTAATAAATACATTATTAATAACTATACAATAGGCAAAACTTCTAATTATATTGAAATTAATCAACCTGTTCAACTTGGTTCTGTTTTGGATATTAACAATGTTTTGTTAGACCAAGGAATGTATGAAATATATTTGGAAGACCAAGCAGGCAATAAACTAACGTACATTATGATAATTGACCAAACTAAGGGTGTGATTAATGCAACTTATGGTGAAAACAAAAGTTCTTATATCAGTGGTCAAATGGTGGCGGACTATGTAGACATTGAATGGGGTACGCATAAGGCGATTGATTTAGGTGAAGTAGAATACAAAACTGTTAAAAACTTGTTGAAAGGCGATATGCTTGAAAATTATTATGAAAGTGAAAACAATAATTCAGCACAACTATCAAATGTATTTAAAGTTATTAGCGATAAAAATTTATTTGTAATAGAAAATCAAAAAGCTCAAATAAAAATTGTTGATAAAAACCTAAATAATTATTATATTGTAACAAATTCTGGAATTAATCAAATGTTACGTCCAGATGGCGTGATAGTGCCTTCGTGGGATACTTTGGCTAATAGGTTGTTTACAAATGTTACTAATATGGGTATGCGCATCAATGTAGATATCGACCTTGAAGGTGTGGAAAACGATGGACAAATTAGAAGATATAATTTTGCCGTTGTTGGCGAAAACAATATAAGTAATAATATCGGTAATAGCTTCCAAGTATATATTACTCCAGATGAGGCAAAGGGTGAGGTTTATTCATCTGCTCAGGAAGGCGTGGATTTTACTACAAGTGTTATGGCTCACGGTGAAGCTACTAAATATTATGATGATGGAGCAGTTAGAATAGATGGCTATGCAAATGCTCAGGCATCAAATGATGGCGTATTTGTGTTTGAATGGACAATTCCTACTGAAAAAGATAATTTTAAAGTTACAGAAGTTAAATATGACTACTATGGCTTGATGGAGCAATCTGCGTTAAATAACCTTACTTCAAAAGAAGGATACCCATATTACCCTTATCAATATATGAATAGTGAATATATTTTGAAAACTGAAGAGGGTGTTGAAACGGTATCGCAATATGAGTCGGGGGAACGAACTTTTGTAGATGATAAAGGAAATGGCATTGATACTCGTAGAATTAATAGAAGTAATGTTATTAATCTTGGTTATGAAAGTTTTTATGAGAATGACAGTCTTGTCACTAGAAAAGTTACACAAACTGGCTTATATATAATTACTAGAACCATTACTATCAATGCGGACGAAAATGCAAAAGCTCAAACCGCCCAAATGTCTTACGTTTTCTTTGTGGACAGAAATAAAATTATTAGTTATTCAATTAATGATATTAAAGACAAATTGGTTGGTCAATTTATTCACGTGGCAATGCCTAATAGTGAAAGCGTAACAGGCGTGCATTATGATAACTTTACGAAACAAGGATTAAATACGTACACTCAAACAGACAGCGATGGAATTCCTGTAACTTATCAAGTGTATTTGGAAACAAATAAGTTGCCTACACAAATTCAAGTGCCTACGGGTAAATACGTATCAGGAAATATTGAATTAGGAAATAACAAGGATAAAAGAGATATAAACTTAACTTCATATTTAAACCTAGATTTAAGATTGAGTGTTTATTTCCTTGATAGCTATAATTTGCTGCCTAATACATATAACGGAAGGTTTATTAAATTAATGGATAATGTTACCGCAAATAAAGATGGCTATATTCCTTTAATGTTTAGTAGCATAAATGAAGGTGCTTTGACTATATTTGAAACTGCTCGTTACTTAAATACTAAAGACGACTATTTGAGTTTGCCTGGAACGTATGTGTTTACCATACGTGATAGAGTTGGTAAGACTTTAGATGGCTTTGAGGTTACTGATTGTAATGAATTTACTTTTGGAATTAAACTTACTAATATTGCACCAGAGACCGATGTGTATGGTTATGCACAATCAGGTGACGAAATTGTAGGAAAGGTGTATGCTGATGGTAATGAATTGTACACTAATCAAGAATTTGTTGACTTTATTATTCCTATTGAAGATTTAAAAGCATACAATGCTCAATTAGATATTGCTAATGTTGAAATTTGGCGTGCACAAAAATCAGGCAATAGGTCATTGTGGTTAAAATTGCAAGCATCAGGTAAGGGGTTTGAGGCCAATATTAATGGTATAGAACAAAATTTAGACAGAGTTTTCTGGATAGATAAGGACGGAAATATTATTAATCAAAGCGCTGAAGGTGCGGTGTCTAGATTGAGTGCTTATTTAATTAAGTTGGATACCGGTTTGGAAGTTGTTGACAACAAAATTGTAAACTATAAAGAATATGTATATACTATAGAAATTAATTATATATTAAAGAATAGCGGATCAAGTTACTATACTTATAAGAGTGCAAATAATCAAGGCAACTGGGTGACAAATCATGCCTTTAGTTCAACTACCTACACTGTAACTATTGACCGTAGTCCTAATAGTGAAAATTTGGATAATTTGATGGCTAGTCAAGGTGATTATTTTACTAAATATCAAACTTTTATTGCTGAGCAAAATGGGGTTGAATTTAATGGTGAAATAAACAAGACTTTTGCTTATAGGTCTACTAAAGCGGTTGGAGATTATTATGGTTTGGCTAATGGATTGTATTATCAATTGGTTGATAGTGCAAATGATGCTTCTAGCCAAGCAATAATTGCCTTTAATGTAAACTATAATAGCGTGTTTAATCCTGATGGCTTAAGTGCAATTTATTATCGTAAACTAGATTTTGTAACCAATAATACCACTAAAACTAGAATGGGTTTGTTGCAAATTACTGATAGTTATTATGAGGGTGGAGAATACTACATATTTAATGAAAACAGAACTGAATATTCATTCTATTCTACCGAAAATACAGACTTTAAAGATAATAATGGAAATATTTACTATAGAGCAATAATGGGAGCAAATGGCTCGCAAGATAATTACAATACCAACTATGGAAGTTTTTATGAAGTAGTTGAAAAAGATTTGGCAGGAAACTATACTCAATATGCAATTTATTTTGCGCCAAACGAACAAGAAAGTGTAAAAATTAACGTTAATGGCAAGGTCGCAAATCAACAACAAAGTGGCGGAGCTGAATTAATCTTAAACAAGGACGGAGTTATTGAACAACGAACCTTTATAGGAATAGACAGTGTTGATTTGACTGGTATTGTGGGTGAAAAACTTCCATATTATGGAAATATCAATATCTATAATGCTTCTCGTGAAAAAATTAATAGTATATATGTAAATTCTACTTCAAAACTTGATAATATTAATAATTCAATACATGATACAATTAAGGTTCAGGGAAACTATACTATTGAATATGTAAATGTATTTAATGAAAAATATACTGCTAAAATTAACAATTATACTAGTGCAGACCATAGATTAAATACCGCAGCTTTAGTTCGTAAGCAAGATTATGATGGAAGTTATTATATTTTATTTAATGGGTTAAATACTAAGATAGATAATGATACCTATTGGTATGTAACAGACGTTAAAATAGCTTATGATAATATTGAAATTTGTTATACAACAGAAATGGACGGTGGAGAAATTAAACTTGTTTTAAAACAAGGTTACTACGAAAGTAGTGAAGTCCGTAGAGATGATGTTGAATTATATAGATTAAATTTGGCTAACAATAAGCAATATTTAATTCAACTTACAGATGTTGGTGGTAATAATTATGTAGTAACTATATCTACAAGCGAAGGGTATTATGCTTATGAGATGGATATTCCTGAAAATAGCTATGTAAGAGATAATATTGTATATACTGCAAATCAAGTATTAATTTCATATAATAATGACTTTTATGAATATGGTATCGAAGTGTATTTGGACAACAATACTATTCCGGAAAGAAATATTGATGTTAAAGATAATCCATATTTTGTTAGCGAGTTAAATAAGGGTTATGGAATATTAACCTTACAACCTGATGTTAATACTGACCCTGCTGACAATTTTGGTGCATTACGTAGATTTAAGGTTGTGTTGACTTTAAAAGATGTTCTTGATGAAAATGGTCAACCAATAGTATCGCAAACTTATGAGGTTTTCATTGATACACGTGCTACAGATTTTGCAATAACTAATACTTATAAAGAGGACAAAATTGACTTTGTTAAATCAACTTTGAAAAATGGTGGAAATGGAGATTATAAAGATTTTACTGTAGAAGATTTAAGAAATGTTGATATGTATTCAAATCTTATTGCTGAAACGGTTAACTTTACTTGGACAAGACTAAGTAATGATTACTTTACATATCATTATGAATTAATTGAATTTGTAAATCAAGATGAGTATGTAGACTTGTTAAAGGGAGTTACAGACAACTCTTATTCAATTACTCCTAAGGAAAACACTACTGGTAAATATGTGTTTAAGGTTACAATTAAAAGTAAGGACAATGTTTGGATTGCTACTCGAGTATATACTATGTATATGTCTACAACAATTACAGGTTTGTACGAGGTTAAGGAAAGAGGAGATGACTTAGGCAAAGTTTATGACTATTCGGCTATTACTAATTTGCAAGAAGTTAATGACTCTATAAAGAGTGATAATGCAACTTTAAATGCTATGGCTACTGCCTTAGGGTTTGCAAGCTCAACAGAAATGAATAATGTATTTGCTAGTTATGGCTATCAAACAGCAATACCTATGTATATTTCTAATCGTGATTTAATGTTGGTTCCTAATGAGAAAAATGGGGTAAAAGCCGAAAGTTATTCATTTGATAATGTTAATACTAAGATTACTTTCTATAGGGTTTACACTAAGGCGAATACTTATCAAACTTTTGCAGTGGTAATGCAAGTTTATCCAACTGCAAACAGAACTGAAAATATATTGTCAACCTTGTCGTATTCAACCTCTGAAAACAATACAGAAACATTGTTAAATAATGGAACAGTGTTATCGGTATATAATTCTAAAGCAAACTACTATAAATTGATATTTAGTTCTTACAAGGCTAGCAATGATCCAACTCCGTTAGAAAAGCACAACAAGATAATTGTTGATGTGTATTACAATTATGGTTATGATGGAAATTCTGACAATCATGCAACAATTGTGGGTGGAGATGGTCCAACTACTCCAATAGAGTTTAATAATAGTGGAAGTTATAGATTGGAAATTCGTGATATGGCTGGCAATGTGCAATACTTTAGCAATAATTTAACAACTCAAAGCTACTTTACTTTGATAGTGATGAAGAAAAACGATGTGTTGTATACGGTTAATGGTGAAGCGCCTATTCAATATGCTTATTACGATAAACCTGTAACTTTGCAAATAAACCGATATAATGACGCTACAGGTAAAAATAATTATGATATTAACACTATAAAAATAAGTGTTGTTTTAAATAGCTCTAATTATACGGGATATGAGCACCCAGCAGAATCTGCTACTTATACTTTTAAGGATTATGGAACGTATTTAGTTACTATTTCTGCTAATTTATTAGATACTGGCGAGGAAGTAAAAACTCAACTAGTATTTAGTATATTAAATCCAAATGAAGCAAGAACCGCATTAGACTTTACGTCTATATATGGGTATGATATTCTTTCGGTATTTAGTGTAACTAAAACAGAGGAAAAAGACGTAACTGAAAAATTTATGGATTTATTAAAGGATAAATCTAATACTGGTGAAATAAATGTTTATAACAAGTTAATAACCTATGAAAGAATAGTTGAGGCCTTTGGAAGCGAAACTCAAGGTAAGATGAAATTTAAGGTGTTGTATGAGGTTCAAAATGATAAGTTGCTTCCTGCAAGAAGAGCTGAATTTTCATTTACATTAAACAACGAGCAAGCAACTATAAATTCATCAATTAAGCCAGGTGGAAAAACAACTAAAGAAGTAACACTTAAATTTAATCCTGCTAATATTTACGACCAAATAGGCGATTGTAATTTGGTTGTTAATGGTGAAAATGTGTTACGAATTGATAGCACTGCAACTAACCAAATATTAGAAATCAAATTAAACAAAATAGGTAAATATTATGTTCAATTGATGGGAGATAGTGGTAATGTGTCAACAAGTTTTAACTTTACCATTAAAGAACCTTTAAATATGGTTTCAATTATATTAATAGTTGTTGTGGTTAGTGTTGTTATTGCATTAATTGGAACCTTTGTTTGGTTGAGAACTAGAATGAAGGTTAGATAATTACTTGACATTTAAAAATCAAAATAGTACTATTTATTAAAGGAGAAAGTGTGTATTTGCGTCATATGTTATTATGGCGCAAAGGCATACGATGGGTTTTATGGAAAAATTTTTAAAAAAGATATTGTTAAATTTGGTATTGATTGCCGGAATTTACTTGCTATCAGTGGTTTTGGTTACCTTTTTTAAAACACAAGAATTTGGTTTTGAAATGGATTATTTAACAAGCGGAATTACAGTTTTTATTGCAGCTATGATTTATGGTGTGATTTTGTTGTTTAAATTATTTAAGTTGGCTGATGGTAAACCTAAAAAGAAAAAATCAGACATCGACAAAGCAAAGGACGACAAGGGTAAAGATATTCAACAATATTTTAGCAATGACTTTGTTTCGGTAGATGATTTGCGTGCTAAAAAAGATTTTAATTTTTGTACGCTAAAAAATATTAGGTCTGTAAATAAAGATGGTGTTTTGGTTAGGGCAGAAAGAATTGGTCAAAATATGGAAATTAACTTTATTAAACCAATTCATACTTTAATTATTGGTACTACCAGTTCGGGTAAAAGTACACAATATATTATTCCAACATTACAATTACTTTCAATGACCGCTTCTAAGCCATCATTTGTAATCACTGACCCTAAAAAAGAATTGTATGAAGAAAACGTTGAAAAGTTAAAGGCAGAAGGGTATACAATTTTGCGTCTAGACCTTGACAATCCTTATGGCTCATCAATGTGGAACCCTCTAACTTATGTTTATCGTACCTATCATCGTAGTTTGAACATAAATAAGGAAGTAAAAATCCATCACCCTGGAGATGACCCGAGGGCTAAAAAATTATTAATGGATAGTAATTTTGACTGGAATACTACAACTTGGTATGAATTTAACCGTACTGCGTATGCTGACCGTAACAACCTTGACCGAGATTTAAGTGTGGTTCGTAGCAAACTTCAGGCTGCGGCATTTACTGAAATTCAGGACGTTGTAACTGCAGTTGCACCTATCGTTAATACAAATGATGCAAACTGGGAAACGGTTGCGCAAAAACTTATCCAAGCCGTAATATTGGCAATGTTAGAAGATAGTACAGACCCAGAACTAGGGTTAACTGAAGATAAGTTTAACTTTTATAACGTATACAAGATATGTAACTTTACTGATACTGGTGGTAGAGATACTTTTGCTACACTTAAAAAATATTTGTTTGAATATCGTGACAAATTTTCTAAGGTGCGTGAACTTGCAAACTCTGCCTTAAACAATGCAGAAACTACTAGTAAAAACTATATGGGTTTTGTGTCTAGCAAAACTATTGCGTTTAGTGATGAGGGTATTAGTTTGATGACCAGTAAAAACGAAATTGACTTTAATCAAATTGATGAAAACCCTACTGCGATATTTGTTCATATTCCTGACCAAATTGAAGTTCGTCACCCATTGGGTGCATTGTTTATTACGCAAATGTACAAACGTTTGGTTGAAAAAGCAAACTCTTTAGGTGGAAGATTGAAGCGTAATGTGTATTTTGAACTGGACGAATTTGGTAATATGCCAAAATTCCAAAATTTAGGTACTACTCTTGCGGTTGCACGTAGCCGTGGTATATTCTATCAACTAGTTATTCAATCTTATGCTCAGTTAAATAATAAATATGGTGACCAAGAAGCACAAATTATTAAAAACAACTGTCCTATTTCAGTGTATGTGGGTTCTGATGACCATAATACTAATGAAGAGTTTAGTAAAATTTTGGGTAACAAAACTATTGAATTGACCAATGTTAATACTACTAAGGCAGACGGCAAGGAAACTAAGAGTGAAAGCAAACAAATTCAAACAAGACCAATTGCTTATCCACATGAATTAAATACATTCCGTAAGCAAAGGTATTTAATTTTAAAATCGTTTGAACCACCTTGTGTGTATAAAAATATATTTACACCTAAATATGAGTGTACCGATATCTATAATTTAAAGAAAACCCCAGAGCAATATATTGCTATGAAGGGCTTTGAAGAACATAAGGTTTATTATGACATAGTAAAACGTAATGATATAATGAAAAAGCGTAATACATCTACTACTGAAGATGATGACGACGATGATTTATTTGACTTCTAGTACTAATTTGCTTGCCGGATAATTAATTCGGCAGGCAATAAAGGTATTATTTAAAATTAAATTTAAAAAATGTTTGATTTATGATTTAAAATTGTTTATAATTAAAAATATAGCGGGAGGACGCTGTGAGAAGAAAAAGATTATTTTTAATCCTAGGTATATGGACATGTGTTATATTGTCAGCAATAGTTTTGGCAATAGCTTTTTGGCAACCTAAACATACTCACGTTTTAGGTGAGGGTAAAACCTATCACATAGGCGCAGATGGTTCGTATTATACCAAGCAATGCGAAAAAAAGGGTTGTTTGGTGAAGTTTGAAACTAAAATTTCTTTTATTGAAGCGTTGGCAATAGTTACCGCTGAGGACAAGATTGTGCTGGAAGATGATTTGGTGTTGACTGAAGAGGTGAACATTAGAGGATTTGTTGGTAATGATGTGGAAACTGAAGCGGTTGTCGTAAATATTGACCTAGACTTAAACGGACATACATTATGTACTGATGTTGGTGATGTTAAAAATAATTCAATGTTTATGTTTAATGCAAACGATGGTGAAATTAATTTTAATGTTAGCAACGGTAAACTTTATTCGCAAGATTTGTCATATATATTTAGATTTAAAAATAGAAATCAAATAAATAGTAATATCAAGTTAAATATTAATAATGTTGAAAGTAGTGTTTTAGGTGTTAAATCAACTCCATTATATCTTCATAATGAAAGTTCTAATATTGTGGTTAGTGCTACAAATAGTAAGTTTATATCTAAAAACTCTACTAAAGACGCTATAAATTATGGTGTTGGAGCATTTATTAATAGTGATAGCCAATGTAATTTTACTAATTGTCATTTTGAGGGCGGAGATGCTGTTTATGTTAAAAGAGGAACAGTTAATTTGACTGGCTGTGACCTTGTGGTAAATGATGGTCTTTTTGACAATGTAGCTCAAAACGTTGAAACTTTTTCAGCGGTTGGCGCTTGTTTGTTGGCAGATTGTCATAAAACCAGTGATAATGAAATTACAAAATTTGAAATCACAATTATAAATTGTTCAATGTTTAATGCAAAAGATTTTAAAATGATATATGTGGTAACAACAAAAGCAAGTGAAGAATTGCAAACTTCAGTTAATGAGGATTGCTTAATAGATGTTAAATCTTGTACATTTAATCAAAATCCAACAATGAGTAAAGTTCCTGTATACAACATTGTGAACTATCCAAATAATCAGCCTCCTCAAAATAATGGAACTCAGGTTTGGACTTGTGGAATAGTTGAATAATAAATTATAAGATTGTTAAAAGTTATTACAAATAGGCCTTTTCAGGTCTATTTTTTTATATTTTAAACACATATAAAAATTAGTAACAAATTATTTTAACTTGGTCATATTATGAGATGAGATGCAAATAAAAAAAGTTATAAAAATTATTAGTTTAATTATTGTATATGTGGCTATATCGTTTAGTGTGTATTATTTGTTAAAATTATGTGGTTTGGATAGTGTAAATAAAATTCGTGACAAATTATCGCAATTTGGGGCTTGGGCATATGTATTATTTTTTTTGTTCCAAGTAGTTGTTTCTACGTTTGTATGTATTCTTCCTTTTGAAGATGAGTTGCTTGTTATGGCCTCGGTTGTATTATTTGGTACGGTTAAAGGTTTTTTTGTTGCATCATTTAATATGTTTGTGACCTCTATTATTCAATTTGTTATAGGTAGATTTTTTTGTAGAGGTTTGGTTGAAAAATTTATAAGCAAACAAAGCGTTGATAAATATCAAAAATATTTAAATGTAAAAGGTGAAATAATATTGCCTATATTATATGCAATTCCGTTATTTCCACACGACACGTTATGTTTTTTGGCGGGTATGAGTAAAATGAGAGTGTGGTATTTTGCCATAATCACCTTTGTAATGCGTACGTTAGAGATTTTGTGTGTATGTTTTTTAGGTTGTGGGATTATAGATTATTCATCTTTTACTATTAAAGACTGGATTTTAGTAATTAATATGCTGATAATAGATATTTATTTGATAATAAAACTAAAAAATTATATAGAAAAAAGAATAGAAAGTAAAAATAATAAAAAAGAGATAGACTGAAGTATATAACATTTTACTATCTTGCTAAAAGTTTGTATGGTCAAATATACATTGTATTAATAATTTTAAAATTACTTGCAAAACACTAATTTATGTTTTATAATATACGTATGAAAATTATAGGAACTATTGAAAGTGTTGTATTTCGTAATGAGGAAAATAATTATAGTGTTGTAGTGGTAAAAACCAACAATCAGTTAATTACTGCTGTTGGTAAATTTCCTCAAATAAATGAAGGTTTGTCGGTGGAGATGGAAGGGCAAACTTCAGTCAATAGCAAATATGGCGAACAGTTTAGTGTGCAGGAGGTAAAAGTGTTACACCCTAGTTCGTGTATTGCTATTGAAAGGTATTTAAGTAGTGGTATTATCAAAGGAGTTGGTCCGGTTACTGCCAAAAAAATTGTAGATAGATTCAAAACTGATACTTTGGAAATTATAGAACTCAACCCTATGAAGTTGGCTGAAATTAAGGGTATAAGCAAGGACAAAGCGTATGAAATAGGAAATGCTTATGCTGAGTGTAGAGTAATGCAAGAGGCAATAATGTTTTTGCAATCTCATTCAATATCAACAAACTTGGCGCTTAAGATATTTAATATATATAAAGAAAATACTGTAAATCAAGTAAAAACCAATCCGTATAAACTGGTGGAAGATGTTGATGGTATAGGGTTTGCCACTGCTGATGCTATTGCGCAAAAAACCGGTGTTGACCCTATGAGTGAGGAACGTATTCGTGCGGGTATTTTGCATTGTTTAAAGCAGGCTAGCGATAAGGAAGGGCATACCTATTTGACTAAAGCTTTATTATATGACAATGCTTTAAAATTATTAAATTTTTTACCACCAGATACTCCTAGGGTGGACCAAGTGGTTGAGTTTATGACCATAGAGGGAAGTATTAAATGCTTTGCTCATCATGGTGAAGATATTGTGGTTTCCAACAGATTTTATTATCAGGAACTATATGTTGCACGTAAACTTATGTTGCTAGCGCAAAATGTGTTTGAGGGGCAAATAGATTTTAGCGAACATATCAGCGAATATCAAGCACTTAGTAAAATAACTTTAAATACAGACCAAATATCAGCAATAAAAACAGCGTTAAACAACGGAACCTCTGTAATTACTGGAGGGCCTGGTACAGGTAAAACTACAATAGTAAAATGCGTGTTAAATATTTTGGAAGCGACTAGAAAAAAAGTTTTGCTTTTAGCTCCTACTGGACGTGCGGCAAAACGTCTTAGTGAGTCGTGTAATCAAGAAGCAAAAACTATTCATCGTGCGCTGGAAACAAATCCTACTAAAGATGGCGGAAACGTTTTTCATCGTAACGAAAGTAACCCGCTAGAGGCAGACGTTGTTATTATTGATGAAATGTCGATGGTTGATGTGAGTTTGTTCTGCTCATTATTAAAGGCGGTTAGGCCGACGGCACGACTTATAATGGTTGGAGATAAGGATCAACTTCAGTCAGTAGGTGCGGGTAATGTTTTGAGGGATATTATTGAATCAAAACAAATACCTGTATCGTTTTTGAACCAAATTTATCGTCAAGATAAGGATAGTTTGATTATTGTTAATGCGCATTTGATTAATAATGGTAAAATGCCCACAATTAATAATGCGAGTAAAGACTTTTTTTACGAACAAAACAACAATCCTGAAGATTGTGCTGAAAAAATTGTGGATATGGTTGCTACAAGAATACCTAACTATTTTAAAATTGATAGCGACAAAATACAAGTGTTGGCTCCTATGCGTGCTGGAGTTTGTGGAATTGATAATTTAAACAAAAAACTGCAACAAGTATTAAATCCTTATTTTAAGGGAGCGCAAATTGAACAAGATTATTTAAAATATCACGTGGGCGATAAAGTGATGCAAATCGTTAATAATTATGAAATGGAGTATTACAAAATTGGTGAAAAGGGTGAAAGAACGGAAGGAACAGGAGTGTATAATGGTGATATCGGGCATATTATTGAAATACTTCCTAACACTTATGATATTTCGGTAAAGTTTGAAGATGGAAAAGTATGCACCTATCCTAGAAGTGAATTAAGTCAATTAACGCTTGCCTATGCAATAACCATACACAAAAGTCAGGGTAGTGAATTTGATGCTGTGGTTATTCCGCTGGTTTCGGGAGCACCTATAATTATCACTAGAAATTTATTATATACCGCAATTACCAGAGCGAAAAAGGTGGTTGTGTTAATAGGTGGCAAACAAAATCTTGCTAGAATGATATATAATAACTACACAGCCAAAAGATACACGTTGTTAAAAGATTATTTGTGCGACGAATGTAAAAAGTATACGGTATAAAGGTTTTGCGTATGAGTATTATTTCAAAAATAAAGCAGAGCATTATTAATTCCTTTTATCCTAAACATATTAAGTGTATTTGTTGTAAAGGTGAATTGGTAAATAAAAATGTTTATGATATGTGTGACGATTGTTATTCTAATTTACCTTTTATAAAACAACATTTTTGTAATCGCTGTGGCTTGCCATTTGATAAAGATGGTGAAGGAGTTTGTTTAAATTGTAAGGCGACTAATTTTAAATTTGATTTGGCTAGGTCTGTAGTTGGTTTTACTGATAAAGTTGTACCTCTTGTGCACAAGTTCAAATATGGTGGATATAAATTTTTAGCAGAACCACTTTCGTATCTTATGTATGATTTGTTGATATTTCAAAACTGGAAGGTTGGAGCTATATGCTATGTGCCATTATTTTTAAAACGTGAAAAGGCTAGAGGGTATAATCAATCTCGAGAATTGGCTATGTATTTATCTAAGTTGACTGGGTTGGAAATTGTTGATAATATAATGAGAGTGCGTGATACTCCAACACAAACAAAATTGTCAAGGCGTGAGCGAAAGGAAAATGTTAAAGACTGTTTTAAACTTGCAGATAAAAAATTAACAGAAGGTAAAAATATTTTATTGATAGATGATATGTTTACTACAGGCAGTACAAGTAATGAAGTTAGTAAATTGTTAAAGAAATCCGGTGCGAACAAAGTGTATGTTTTAACCTTTTCACATGCTGGATTTGAACAAAAATTTTAATCAATAAAAAACAAAATATTTTAAATAATATTTTGTTTTTTTTGTTTAGTTTATTTTAATTAAATTATTTTAATTAATTTATATAAAAATTATCAAAAATATACATATTTGTGCTAAATTTAAACAAATATAAAATTTTTCATATAAAATATAAATAAATTTAGCATAAAATTAATATTGGTATAAATATTCTAATTTAATATTATTTAACAATTAATAATTAGCAACCATAATAATTAAATTCGGAATAATTATTTGCTTCTTTTTCGTGTGAATATTTTTGTTTAGTTGCCATACCGCCTCTAATATGTTTTTCATTAAAATTGTTTTGCAAAATTTGTTTTACTTTAGCATATAATTCTGGGTCGTAAAATTTTAATCGGTTTTTCAAATCGTAATGGACGCAACTTTTTGCCACCCCAAAATTTTTTGCAGTTGCTCTAATTGTTGAATTGTTTTCAACAATAAACCAAGCGTACTCCAAAGTTCTTAAATATATTTCATCATGCATACACAAAACTCCTTTGAATATATGTATTGCAAAATATGACAAAATATGACAAGTTGAATAAATTTATTCTTTATCTAAAAGATTGTAACTTTCAGTAGATAGTATGGCTGACTCAATTCGCTTTTTACTTTCAGGAATAGTGCTATTTATATATTCAATTAATTTTTCAATGTCTTGACGCTTAGAGTTTTTATCGGCAGGGCATTTGCTTTTTTTAACTGGCATATTTTTGCTAACCGACATAATTGTTTTTTCGTGAGTTAAAAACAAAGGCCTGATTAAGGTTATTTGAGAATTTGACATATATGATTTAGGTTTCATAGTGCTTAATCTTCCTTCGTAATACAATGACAAAAAGAAGGTTTCGATAACATCTTGCAAATGGTGTCCTAAAGCCAATTTGTTGCAGTTGTACTTGCTGGCTACTGAATTTAATGCTCCTCTTCGCATTTTGGCACAAAGGGAGCAAGGGTTTTTTTCACAACGTTCATTAAAAACTATTTGGTGTATATCGGTTTGCTCTATCATAAGAGGGACTTCAAGCTCATCACAAAATTTTTGAAGGTGTGAATAATCTTCGTTCCCAGAATAAATATCTATAATTACTGCAACTAATTCGTATTGGTAAAGGTTGAATTTTTGAAACATTTTAAGTGCTTTTAATAACACTAAACTATCTTTTCCTCCAGAAAGCCCTACAGCGATTTTGTCGCCATTTTCGATTAGTTTATATTTGTCAACTGCTTTTCGTAAAGTGCTTAATATTTTTTGCATAGTAATCTCCTAAAGTTTATTGTTAAGATTTGTGTATAAATACTATAGCACATTTAATTGATAAAGGCAATATATTAAAGAATTTAAGGGTTTTGAAATTGGTTGAGGTTTTATGTTGATAAGGTTGGTGGTTCTGGCTGTTTTTTTGATATATTTGCGCAAATCAATAGAACAAGTGTTCTAATTTATGCTTTAAAGCTTTGTTGGTATTGTTGTTTTGTTGACATTTGGTATGTGTGAGTGTAGTATATAGAAAATAAGTTCTAAGGAAAAGATTGGTGTATAGTTCAGTTAATTTGATGATTTATGGCGAAAAGAGTCAATTAATAAAAGAAGAGATTAAGCGGATGTTTGTGGACAGTGGGTTGCTATTTAAGGAACTGAACAGTTTGTCTATTCTTTTTTCTGCGGTTAAAAATCCGCAAAACAGTATTGTTATTATTGTGGAAAGTGAGCAACTTTTAAAAGAGTTGGAAAATGTTGTTAAAAATTGTTATGCGTATCAGCGTCGGGTGTTTGTTGTTTGTGCCAACGAGGAATTGGTTGATGGCTTTTTTGAAAATTGTTGCAAGGTTGGAGAGTGGAGGATACTTAAAGATTTTATTGATAAAAATATAGCTTTTCGTAATGCTTGTCACCATCAAACTTCGGAATTGTTAAATAAACTTATTAGGATTGAGTTAGAAAATATTGGTTTGCTAAGTAAGTATGTTGGATTTGAGTATTTGGTAGATTTGAGTGAGTGTGCTCTTTGTAAAAATTTTTATTGCAATAATTATATTGAGTTTTACGACAATGTGGCTAGTAAAAACTTATCTAGCGTGGATACTATTGAGCGAAATGTAAGACATATGTTGTTATCGACTTGGAAAAATAATCCGGAATTTAGGAAGATTCTTAAAGATTGTTGTGGTATAAGTAGTCGTATAAATGTTAAAATTTTGTTAAATGGAGTGTTGGAGTACTTAAAAATGGTTATATAGTATAAATCTAAAGTATAATTAGTGTATTTAAGTAGGGGATTTAAAAAATAATCCTTTACTTTTTTGTTGAATTTTGCTACAATTTGCTACAAAGGGAGAAATTATGCGAGTTTGTAATTTGGCTAGCGGTAGCAAGGGAAATTGTACGTACATAGAAAGTGACACTGCAAAAATACTTATTGATATAGGTGTTACGGCTAAATATGTTGTGGATAATTTAGGTGAAATGGGTGTGTTGGCAGAAAATATTGACGCTATTTTGATTACTCATGAACATAGCGACCATATTAAAGGAGTTATTGCTTTTGCTAAAAAGTATAGAACAAAAATTATTTGTGCGGAGGTTTTGAAAGATTGTTTAAGAACTCAATTGGTTGGGTGTGAAGATTTGATACAAACCTATAACAATCAGTTTGAGGTTGGAGATTTGAAAATTATTCCGTTTCCTGTTTCGCATGATAGTGTGGCTTGTTTTGGTTATAAGGTGGTTGATGGCGATGCAAGTGTTGCTATTGCTACCGACCTTGGGTTTTGCCCTGATAGTGTTTTTAAAATAATTAAATCTTCTGCGGTTGTGTTTTTGGAGGCGAATTATGACCCGGAAATGTTGTTTGCATGCAACTATCCGCCGTTTTTAAAAAAGAGGATAATGAGCAATAATGGTCACTTGTCAAATAAGGATTGTGCCATAGTTGCTGAAAAGTTGGCGTATTCGGGAACTAGGCAAATCGTATTGTCACACATTAGTGAAAATTCTAACACTCAGTTTTTGGCGTACTCTACTGTAAAAAATTATTTGGAAAGCAAAGGAGTGCTTGTTGGGCAAAATATCAGGTTAGATGTAACAAATCAAAATATTAGAGGAACTATATATAAAATTAGAAAAAATATATAGAAAAAATATTAAAAAAATAATAAAAATAAAAAACAAGGTAATAAATTGGTTTAAAATGAAAATATTTGCAAAATATTGCCTTGTTTTTTTATTTCCAGTTACTTATTTTTATAAAATTATTTTTACAAATTTTTAATTTGTTTTTAATTTAAAATAAATACAATATTAAAGCATTGTAAGGTATTTGTAATATTATAAGTATTTATAGTGTTATGTGCGTTATTCTATTTGATTTTTAATTAAATATTTGTTATTATATTAATATAATAATAATTATAAAATATAATTTTTTTAATCAAAATTGCAAAAGATAAAGTGAGGGGTTATGAAAAGATTATTAACTATTATAGCAATGTTTATGGTAACACTATGCGGAAGCATATTTCTTGTTTCGTGCTCAGGTAGTTACAAAAAAATGTATTTAACTATTGAATACGCTATACCTACCGAAGATGGTAAAGATGTTGAGTGGATTTCAGTAGAAAAGAATACTAATTTTGACTACATTTTGTCAAATAGTGTTTATAGTGAGCAAGATATGGCCCACATACTATATTTGCGTATTAAAGTTAAAGGCACGTCTAAAAAAGTTGACTCGCTTTATGTTTCGCAATCTGGAAATGTTTCCACCTTTTTGGAAAGTAATGTGGTAAAACCTAATGAGGGCTTTAAGGTTAAGGTAAAAGAATTTGGTAGTGTACGATTTACTATAACTCCTAGCAATGGAGGTGAAGATAAGGCGGTTTCGTTTGGGGTTAATATATACAAAGAATTAACCGAGATTTATCAAAACCCTAATTGTGTTCCTGCTGTGGTTACAGGTGGATATATTAAATTAGAGAGTTTAACCGATTTGATAAAATATGAGCCATTAGGACAAACAAACCAAACTGGTGTAGATTTTGAAATTACTGGTATTGGAAGTTTGATTAATAATGGCAATTCGAATTTGCTTGAAAGAGATTTTGCTAGAAATAACGATTATGAAATTCAAGATGGTTTGACTGCTACAAATAATAAAGGTGAAACTGTGCGTTTGGAAACCTCTACAGGTTATTTAATGTTAAATGTAGCGAATGGATATGAATTGACCTCTAGTAATAATGTGATAGAGTTGAAAGCAACTTCTAGATATATGAACACAAAAACTAAAGAATATCCATCTAATTTATTTTATGCGTACATTGTAGAAAATGCTATGCCAGGTTCGTTGTTAGTAAGTTACAGCGAAGATGTAAAACTTGAAGATGGTAAAGTGCCTACAGATGTGGAAGTTTCTTTGCCTATTGATAATAATATTACACTATATAATTCAATAGGTTACAATGCAATTAATATGTATACTTATACAAATGCTTCGATTTATTCTTATGAAACAAATCCTGGAATTGTTTTAAGGGTGTATATTAATGGAGAGGAATATTATTATAACTTTAATAATGGTGATGATTTAAATGCCGAACAAATAAAAAAATATGAAGAGCAAAAGTTGAAGTTTGGAATACAAATTAGTCCTATTACTAGAAATGTTTTTGGAATAAATAAATTGATTGGTTTAAAATATGAAGTTAATCCAAATTCTTCCTCAAAAACAAATGTTTATAATATTAAAATGGAGTTGGATTTCACTGCGTTTAATTTTAGCGCAAGTGATAAAAAGCCAGCAGAGGTTTTAAACAAGAGTTTTGTAATTAATGTTGAAAGTTTACCAAGTGGAATAGCTATAAACAATAAGGAATATAACGACAACTTAAGTAAACAAGACCCAGTAGCGATAACTGGTTATAATTCAAATCAACCTGCAAAACTTTATACTAATTATTCACCATCGGCTATAGGTATGCCAATAACTATTCAAGCAACTCCAGCTGGAGAACTTGATGCAGAGGTTAAAGTTGGATTTTATAGTAATGTTGAGTTTGAGAACGGGCAATTATCATTAAAAGACGATGATAATTTGGATAAAAAAATACAATTATGGCGCTCGTTTAATAATGGATTTAGTCCAAATAATGGAGAGTTTATTATTGATTCAAATGCTCAAAGCAAATTATTGTATTTAAGATTTAATGAAGGTGTAGATTTATCAAAAATTGATTATGTATATATGATTTGTCGTGTGGCGTGCACTCCAGACCATTTTGGTTTACAAAATGACATTGAGAAACAATACATAACAGTTATTAGTAAAATACAAGTTGTAGGTGCTATTGACCAAGTGTTTGTTTACAAGCAAGAAGAACACAACATTAAGGAAGACACTTTGGTTGATGCGTATTTGGCAAATGGCGAAATAAATACTGCGTATATTAACTTTAGTACAAAATCACAAAATCCAGTTTTGTCGGAGATTTCAATAAAATCACAAAACAACAATATTTTATTTTCGGCAGATACAAATACCTGGTATAAAACAATTAGTGCAGACAAATTATCAATGAGTAGTGGAGCTAACAAATACGGCGTTTTGTATTTTAAAACTGAAAAAGAATGTGTAGATAGTCTTGTTATAACATCTTTAAATGGAGTAAGTAAGCAAATAGAATACAATTTTGTTAATATTGTTAATAATGTTGATAAAGTTGATATTAAATATGAACAAAATTATATTTGGACCAGTCCTATTGAAACTGAAGTAGGAATATTAGGTGTTACTGATAGTTCTGCAATTAATTTGAAATATTTGGCATTACAATCAGGCAGAGCGGTTCAATTTAAAGCTTCTGAAAATGGCAGAACTAACAACATAAAGGCAGTTAATGCTAAGAGTTTGTTGGTTACTAGTTTTGAATACGACAAGATTTCAAAAGATGGTGAAAATGCGTTATATGCTAGCGCTATTTCAACCTTTAGTTCTACAGCAATTAGAGTGGCAAATACCGGAAGTTATTTGTTTGATGTAAGGGCTAATAGTGTTGGTTTTACTTCAATATTGTTGGTAAGGGTAGATTATTTTGCTAAAGACACTTCAAACAATGCGGGAGTAATAGAACTTCAAAGTAAATATTTTATATACGAAGTTGCTGTTTATACACCTGCAAGACAATTGAACATAACTTCGGATAAAGATTCTATAATCTACGTAAATGATAATTATCCAGACGTGGCTAAAATTAATTTTGAAATAGGTTTAAATAGTGCAACAAGAACTATTGCTTTCTCTTCAAATGAAGTAAATGAAGCAATTAATTTGTCTTATAGTGGAGAGGATATTAAGTCTATTTATGGTATAAGTGTTCAACCTTCTGAAAATGTAAAGGAAGATTACTTTGTGGTTAATGGCTTAAAAACATTTACTTATACTCAAGGAAATGAAACAATAAGTGCCGATTTTGTGGATATTAACACAAAGAAATTTAGCGTGCAAGCAATAAAAGACTTAAAAGAATTGCAAAAACAAGGTATTAATGCAATTTCCTTTGATATTGTAATATATCAATTTGGCGAAGAAAAAGAAGTTACTCGTATTACCAAAGTTATTTATTTTGGCGATTATAGTACTACTACAGATATTATTGTAGTTTCAGGTGTTGAAAGTTATAATAACATTTACTTAAATTTATTAAATGGTGAAGTAAATCATATAGTTGAAGCGTATGCATCAAATGATGAAGGAGAAGTGACTTTTAAAGAACTAGGATACAGATTGTTCCAACTAGACAATAACGGAAATAAATTTAATTATTCTGGAAACAACTTAAAGATAGTTCATAATGTTGAGGAAAATACATTTAATATTACAGCTAAAGATAATGGTGGTGTGTATTTATTAGAGCTGTTTGCAAAAGATTCGTATGACAGCGATAAGCAAACAGAAAAGGTGAAACATCAAATTAAAATAACTATTAGTGACGGAAAAAGCGATGAAACTGCTTATTTGATTAGAAACTTAGGTGATTTTAAAGCTTTGGCAAACAAAAATACAGAAGGTCAATACTATAGATTGTGGCAAAATATTGATATTTCAGCATTAGATGATGATGGCTGGTGGAAAAAGTCAAGAACTTTTGCAGGAAATTTAGATGGCTCTATAACTATTGAAGACCCTAATACTGGAAATAAGATTGATAAGTGTTATTCGTTAAAAAATTTGATAATCAATAAGGTTTACAATGCAGGAGATGCAAACTGTTTTGGTTTATTTACCTCGGTTACTGGAACTATTGCAAACGTAATATTTGACAATGTTGTTATTGAAATTGATATTAATGCTGATAATTCTTCTGTTAGTAGTGCTACTAATATAGGTATTATTACAGCAATAAACACTGGAAAAATTGAAAATTGTTCGGTTAATATTAGTGCTAGTGAAATTAATTTTACAACAAGTGCAAACAACACAACTTATAATATTGGTTTAATTGCGGGTTTAAATAACGGTACAATTTCATATGCTAATGCAAACTCTGGTTCTGTTTATTCACATATTGTAGATTGTGTATCTACTGGCTATAGAGCAGGTAAATTGACGATTAACGTTGAGGAAATAAATACCAATTTTGCAAGCAATACTAATTTGCATATTGGTGGAGTGGCAGGTCAAAATGCCCTTGGCGCAACAATCAAAGGCGATTATGACGCTAATAAATCTAAGAGTGTGCGTGAATTAATTAATGCAGTGGTTAATATTGAGGTTGTTGTTGGCTATGGCGACTCTAATCCTATAAAAAATATTAATACTATTGACATTGGTGGAATTGTTGGTTTAAATGCTGGAGAAATAAAAAATATTGTAGCAACAGGAAGCATTATTGCTAATGATAAAGTGAATATTGGTGGTATTGCTGGTGTAAATAGTGGAAAAGTTACTGAGGTGGCAAACTATGGCACACATATTGAAGCGGGCATTTATAACCCTGAATTTGCTAATACAAATCAACACGTATTTGTAACTGGAGGAAATCAAGAGCAAAACATCGGTGGAATTATAGGTGTTAACAATGCGGGTATTGTGGATAACGTTAGAACAATGTTTATATTGTTTGAACAAGATGAGGTAAGCATTGCTTCAAATAGTGCCTTAATTAAAGGTGTTGGTAACGTTGGTGGCATAATTGGTAAAGCAAATAATACACAATTAACACGTGCATATGTGGAAAACTTTGTTTCAGATAACGAAGCAGGACGCAACTATAACATAATAGGTGGCAACGGGGCTAACGTTGCGGGCTTGATTGCATATAGCACTAATTCAAGTGCTGTACTATGTTTTGTGCAAGCGGACTTTAGCGTTGAGGGTTGCTCTTTCTATGAATTTGGTAAAGATGTAATATATAATTATGTATACTTTATTGGTGAGGCGTTGGTTAACGCTAATACTACAGGTCATAATTCTGTAGAAGGTAAAAATGCATATATTATTATCAATGATAATTCTTATGGTTTAACAGCGGTTAAAGCACTTATTGAAATTGAAAATGGTATTTCAGATAAGTTTGAGGTTGGCAACTTTGAAATTCAATGGCAACAATCTAAAGAAGAAGGCGTAAATGATAATCAACCATACTTGGTGTATTACTTAAACAAAAATTATGAAAATCCATATCATACATTAACTATTAGACCTACAGATATTATTGTTAAGGCAGATCAAAACTATTTTGAACAAAACCCTGAAGATGTTAAATTTAAGAAATACGACAACGGAATATATATTGAATATGATGAAGATGGAACAACAACTTCAACCGCTATTGTATATTATGTTGAAGGTGCTAATAACACACATTATTTAGTGTCTGAAAATACTCAAAAGGGATTGATTGAAAAAACAATTCTTCCAACAATTGCTGATGATACCTATGCGGTTAGCATTGTTACTGGTTCAAATATTGCAAGTTTAACCGACGCTGGTAAAACTATTACTTTCTATGGCGTTGGTAGGGTTGAATTAAAATTTGTTTCAATATTTGATAGAACTAAAGCTGATACTGTAGTGATATTTGTTGAAAACCCATTAAATGAAGAGGTGTTTGAGGTTTCGGCTAGTGCCGGCTTAGAGGATAGAACCCAAGAAGGTGACCGCTTTGCTACAAAAGTTGGGACTTCGGCAATATTATCTGTATCGCTAAAAGGTGTTGATAGTCAAATATTTGATAGTGCTAAAACCTATATGAAGTATGAAATTGGCACAGATTTTAAAGTTAATGGAAACGCTCCTGATGCGGGCAAAGCTTTAACTGATTATTTAACTTTAAATATAAATGCAATTACGCAAGAAATTGATGCTGGAAAATATGGTTTAGGTCAATTTGAGTTAACAGTAGATATAAAGGATTCTACCTGTGGATATATTGAAATACCTATTAAAATAGGAATTTACTTAAATACAAATAATTATATTATTAATAATAAATCATTAACAAGTATGATTGGAGATGTTCAAACCCTATTAAGCGAAAAAACAATAACAATTATTGTTTACAATAAAGCAACAGCGTTGAATGTGTCTAGCAACGCCAAGTTGGAATCTGGTATGAGTGTGGATATTGTTAGTAGCTTAACCACGGGTTATGTGGACAAGAATTATGTTGCTAATACTAGCATTTCTTCAACCATTGTAGGTTCTCAAGGTAATAGATTAATATTAGAGCATGATTACGATAAGGTGGATATAATTTTAACAGCGGTTAACCAAAACGCTATGGATTTATTTAATAGCGCAAAATTAAAAGCTGACAATCCAGACGAGTTTAAAATTTGGGATTTATTTGATTATGTTGTGATGGGCAAATTGCTTACTAATGGTAGCGGTTACACTTATACACTTAATTTAAGCTTAAAAACTGAATATAGATATTTAGATGTATCTGGATATACTGATTATGAATGGTTGTTTAACTTTAATATTGTTGCAAGTAGCAATAGTGAATTAAGCAAAAATGTTCAAATTGCGTTTACTCCACAACAATTAATTAATTTCCGACTAGAAAACTATTCTAACTTAATAGTTAAACCAAACGGAACAGGTGCTGTGGCAGAATTTGAAAGTTCTCAAACCGAATCTTCTTTAATTATTCCTAAGGAATCTGGTTTGATTAAGATTTTTGCAGAATATGACTATTCATATTTTGAAAATATTTCAATTTCTGCATCTACTATCAATGTTGGTGGCGTTGATTACTTTGTAAGAATGCAACAAATGGTTTATAACCCTGTTACTAAATTGTATGAATCTTACTCAGGTATTACTCTTCAAGGGGAAACCTTAACTTTAAAGAAAGTTACTTATAGTAATGGCGATTATGATGGTGTAATATTTGTACGTACAATTTTAGATGAAATTGTAGGTGTGAGAAAAACAATTAACTTTACAGTTAATGCTACAACTTATGATTTGGAAGGTAATGAAATTCCTATCAGTCGTACAAAAACACTTATTAGTCAATATCGTCCAGGTGTATACGTTAGTGTAAACAATGCTTTAACTTCGGAAAAAGAAATTGAAGAAAATGGACAAACAGTAAATAAAAAAGTTTATTTAGTTGAACAAAATTCAAATGTTACTAAGATTGTAGCACGTGTGTACGGTTACGAATTTAATATTCAACCAACCATTACAATAACAGACATTAATAAAAATTTATTAGATGCAGGTGAGGTTTCGGTTCTTCAAGATGGAGCGGTGGAAAAAGACTTAACTGGAGCTTACGTTATTACCTATAAATTAGCAGTAAATACTGATAAAGATTTTAAAGTATTTATAGAAATGTCTTTGATTGATAATGGAAACACTTTAACAAGTGAAAAAGAAGAATTGTTATTCTGTCCTGTACCATATATTATTAATGATGTATATGTTAAAGGCGTGGCTAATGACGAATTGGTAATAGCGGTTAATAGTAGTAAAAATCTTGAATTGACGTGGACAACAAAGAGTACTACAAGTGATAAGATAAATGACATTAATAATGCTATTAACAATGAGAAAAACAACTTAAATTTCTTAAACTTGTTCTATATTAATCAATTTAATGCTAGTGGGCAAGACTATCAAAAACATTTAGATGAATTTTTAGATGCTGAGGGTTATGCTTTTACAATTAAGCAAAATCCAGATGGAAGTTATCGTATTGATTCGTTAATGAAAGTGGCTCCAATACCAGTATTCTTTAGTTTGTGGTATGGCTATAACACTGCTGATGGTAGCGTAATGTTTAGTGCATCTCGTACACCAGAATGTAATAACCCAATTAGTTATCAATTTACTTTAAACCTAATAATGTCTACAACTGAAGATGCTCCGCTACCTATTTATACTAGCGATGACTTGAAGTCGATGGCTGAAGGTGAAAATTATATCTTGATGAATGATATAATTGTTGAAAACTGGACCCCATTAACTACAGCGATTGATAGTTTAGATGGTAATGGTAAAATTATTAATATTAAATCTTTCAATATCGCTGTTACAACTAGTGTTAATGCCGGATTATTTGCCATTGTTAGCGAAAATACAATATTAAAAAATATTGTTGTAAATATTGGAACTATGGAAAATAATTTGGGCGCTAACTCAACCGTAATATATATTAAAGATGAAAATATAACACAAGTGAACGTTAATTTTGGTCTTTTGGCTGGCGTTAATAATGGTTTAATTTATAACTGTGAAGTTTTATCTATGAATAGTATTAAAACTTTGGAACTTGTAGTAGATAATGGATATACATTGACTTTTGGTGGGCTTGTAGGAGTTAATAATGGAAATATTACTAACTCTAGAGTAGGTACCGAATATTTTGAAAAATTAACTTATGCTGATGGAGTGGTTGTATCGTCAATAGTTCATTGTAGTAGAATAAACTTAAAAACAAGGGGTGTTGTTGGTGGCTTTGTTGGTAAAAATGATAAAGTTGGTATAATTAGTTCATCTTATGTAGCAAATACTAGTGTTGAAAACTATTCAACAAATCCAGACAGTAACATAAACCGTACTGCAGGTTTTGTGGCTACAAATAGTGGTATGATTGCCTATAGCTATGTTAAAGGTTTGGAAAGAAATATTTTAACAACCAAGTCTACAACGGGTGCTATTAATTCTAATGATGTAGAATGTATAATTTATGCTAGCGGGGCTGGTAGTGTTGCTGGTTTTGCATATCTAAATGAAGGTGAAATTCACGATTGTTATACAAATACAGTATGTAAGTCAAATTCTGCTGGTGTGGCTGGATTTGTATACAATACACTAAATGGAAAAGTTGTACAATGTTATAGTGCTACTATTATTAAAAATACAGACCTTTCAACAGAACTGCCATTTATTGGTGTAGGTCTTGAAAAAGATGAAAATGCAGCACATTTATTATCTAGTAAAAATGTGATTAACTGTTATTATTTAGATGATGGTTATGAATATGACACTAACTATATTCTTCCAGTAGATGCAGTAGAACCTAAGGGCTTGAAGTTGGAAAGTTTCAGTAATTCTTCTAATCTAAATAATTTCTCATTTATTAATAGTTCTTTAACTGAACAACAATTAAATGGTGTGTGGACTTATTCAACAACTATTGATAAAAATAAATCTACTTATATTTTAAGTTCAACTGCATTGCCAGAATTAACTAGTGCTAACACAATTTCTCGTTCGATAAGAGTATTTGCAGACAATTCTAACGCAGTGGAAAAGAGTTATAAATATCCACAAGGATATGAATTGGGTAGTAAAAATAATCCTTACATTATTCGTAGTGTAGATGAATATAAGTCAGTGTTTGTAAATGAAAATCGTAAAAATACTGAAGGTAAATTGTATGTTACAGGTTATGTGAGATTTGTTGATAACATTAGTTTTAAAGTAGACAATTCTTATATAGATATCAATACAAGGTCTAATTATATACTTGGCGATAAAGGTAATGAAAAATTTACTTTGGTAGATGGTAACGGAATGACTATCTCAGATGTGGTAATTAACTATACTGAAGAGGAAGAAGAGGACCGTAATTTAGGTCTATTTAGCGAAGTACATAATAGCGTTATTAAAGGATTAAATATTAAATATGCTACTCAAACTAATTCATTAGGTAACGAGGTTGGTTCATCTACTGCAAAATATGTGGGAGGTGTTGCAGGTGTTGCAACTAACACATACTTTATTGACCTTAATTTAAGCGGTGCTGTAACGCTTCGTGCGCATAATGTAGTAGGTGGCGTTGTTGGTAAACTGGTTGGTTCAAATTCTGGTTTGTACAATTTAACTTCTAATATAAGCGTTCAAGCCGGAAATTATAATCCTAGTGGCTTGTATGAAGGTGAAGATAGTGATGTTGTCTACTTATCTTATGCTGGTGGTATTGCGGGTATTATAGATATAGGTTCAAACAATCAAGAAACTTATAATGTTAATAAGTTGACAGTTGATTCGGCTAAAATTAGAGCAAATCGTGCTGGTGGTATTGCTGGATATTTAGGCGATAATGTAATTGCTGAACGATTAACTTATACAATATCAAGCAACAGTCAAATATTTGGACGTGAAGTTGCCGGAGGTATGGTGGCAGACAACTTTGCAAATATTTCACTAAGTCAAATAAATGGCGAACTTGACCAACAATATGATTACGATAAGGCGTTTGGTCAATATATTACTCAAGTAACAAAAGATATAGAAGATAAAGTTGTTGTTGGTATAAATAACGATGAAAATCAATATGGGAATATGAACGCAATCACAGGTTCTCAAGTGGTTGGTGGCTTTGTTGGAGTTAACTATAGTGGAAATATTGCTAATAGTTTAACTAAAGCAAATATTGGAGCTAATGATGATTATGGTATGCCAAAAACTATAGGTGGCTTTATAGGAAAAACCTATGGAGGAAATCTAAATTTTGTATATGCACAAAACTATATAGATTTAATGTATCAAGTTAAAGATGGTGAAGGAAATATTGTGCCATATTATCCTCAAGTAGTTGGTGGATTGGTTGGCGAAATGGCTTATAGCGAAATTAATGCTGAACAATACAGCGCTCTTGGTTTGGATAATGTTGTTGTTATGTCTTGGTTTGATGAGGCAGAAGTAGATGCTTGGACCTCAATGAAGAAAGAGTTAAATAAAACAGATTACAATATTGACTATTTAATAGGTAAGCGTAATAATCAAGCAGACGTTCGTAAATTAAATAGCGAGATAGGGTCTAAACCTATTGTAAGTTATGGTGTATTTAAGCCAGATGGCGATAATCCTAATATTTATAGAGGTGAAAAGATTGCTAATAAAAATCTTGGAGATAATGATGTGGCTGTATCGTTTGATATGCCAGCGTTATATTATGTGCCAACAGGTGCTGATACAAGTGGATATTCAACTCAACAAGACATATTTAATACATTATTTGCAATTTGGCCTGAAGATTGTTGGGAAAAGGTTTATACCAAGTTTACACCAAATTTAAAATTAGATAATGCTACTGACTATATTCCAATTTCAAAGAAAGAAGATATACTTTTAATGGAACAATTCCCTAACAGAAACTTTGTATTAGTAAACGATGTGGAGATTACTGAAGATGAAAGTAACTATGTAGTTAATGCTAACTTTGAGGGGATATTGATAGGAACCAAAAAGGAAAATGGCGAATATACTAAGTTTAAAATCACATTAAATGCGTTAACTTCTAGGGGAAAAGGCGCAGGGTTCTTTAAGCAAACAACCAATGCAAGAATTGCTAATATTGGCTTTGAATATAAAGAATTAAACTTGGATGGAAACGTTGAAAATGGCAACACTTATGAAAGAGTTGGTGGTGTTTCAGCGCAAGATAATAATAGTAGATTTGAGCAAGTGGCTGTTACACAATACAATCCTACTGATGCTAGCGTAACAACTTCTAATGCAAGTGTTGCAATGGTGGGCTCAATAGTTGCTGAAGCAACACAAAGTAAAATTATATCTTGTAGCAGTAATTTACAATACAAACTTGATGTGAACGATAGTCAAACTGGAGAAGTTAACATCGGTGGACTTGTAGGTGTGTTATATGGTGGAGATTACGACGAAAATACAAGGGATACACTATTTGAAGGTTTAATAAACTCAAGTTCATATTCGGGCAAGATGACAATTAATTCATTAAAAAGATTAAACCTTGGTGGAATTGTGGCTAGTGCTACCTATACACGTATTAGCAGTGCTAGTGTACGTAAAGTAGGCGAAGATAGTATATCTAGTGTTGAAATAGAAATTTCTAGCAAAAACCAAAATTATATTGGTGGTATAATCGGTGTAAGCGATATGTGCTCAATTGGTTCCGCTATGGTAGAAATGTCTGTTGCAGATATTGAAACAACTCCTGCTGTGGCAACTGCGGTAAATAATATTGATACAACTTATTATGTTGGTGGCATTATTTCAACAATTAGAGACCAAGCACAAATGGATAGTAGTATTGATGATAGTTATGCAAGATTAACTTATAATATTAAAGACACTGCAAATGCTTATGTTGGAGGTATCGTAGCGCATCAAAATTCTTCAAGTATAATTGAAATAAACAATGTGGTTAGTGAAATTATTATACCTACTGCAATTAATGGTACTGCTACTGGAGTGCAAGATGTTGTAGATAATATGGTTATTGGTGGTATTGTGGCACTTGCGGGGGGAGATTCTGAATATAAAACAAAAAACGGATATCCAACTTTATATGGTTGTACTAATATTAACGATAGTGTGTCAATTTTAAATTGTGATATTGATTATAATGCTAGTTTAGTTGGTGGCGGTTTAATTGGTAGTGCAACTGGCAGTTACATGATAAATAGCTCAACATCTATGGGTTATATATTGGCAAATAGTGAAGAAGGCGTTCACTTTACTGCAAATGCAACTCAAACAACCACAATTTTAGGTGGCCTTGTAGGTATTGCTGAAAAGGTGGAACAATCAATTACAAAAAGTTATACTGCCTTAACTTTAAATACTGCTGGTGTGTATAGAGGTGAATATAAAGACCCTACAGATGACACCAAGAATATATCTCACGATGTTTATGTGAATTCTATTGTTGGTCAAAGTAGTGGCCCAATATCAATTGAAAACGTATTGTATAGTTCAGATTATACTTTGGCACTTGAGGAAAACGAAATTGAGATTAATAATACAACTACAAGTAAATTTACGGTTAACCCTATAAACGTTACAGCTAATGTGCTTACTAATAGTGATATTGTATTAGCAAGTAATGTTGATGGTGTATTAAAAGGAATACTTGGTGCTAACTGGATAATGAAGGGCGGATATTTGCCAATGCCAGCCGAAGCGCAAGACTTGTTGTTTGAAATGAAGATATTGGAATATGTTGAAGGTTCGGCTAACATTATATTTAATGAGGACCATAAAGGTAAAGCTTATTATCCAATTAAAGTTACTACAGATAATATAACCAGTATTACATCATTTGCTAGTGTTGATAATAAGTATAATTACTATAATTTGTTAAGCGATTTAACTATTGGTACTGGAAATAAGGGCAATTTAAATGGCGTATTATTAGGTAACAACAGAATAATTAATAATGGTGGTATAGCGTTATTTGAAACAATAACCAAAAACTCAGCAATATCTAATTTAACCTTTGTATTGGGTTCCACATTTACAGGAGAAAGTGCTGTTACAAATACTAATAATGGTACAATCTTTATGATTGGTGTTCAATACGACAATATTAATATTGGTGATAAGTTTGGTGCTTTGGCAAGTGAAAACAAAGGCGTTATTTCACAATGTTATAATAGTGGAAATGCTACAACTAGCGGTTCTCCATCAGGTTTAGTACGTATTAACAATAAAAATGCAGTAATTACCGATAGTTACTTTACTGGAAGTTTTGTTTCAGGAACGGCAACTACAGATTATGTATTAAAAGGTTATTCGTTAACTAGCAAAAATGAGGGATATATTGCAAATTCCTATACGGCTGGTAGTACTGGTAATATAATAGATGAATATAAAGATGGACGTTATAACAACGTTACTTATGACTACTATGCTAACTTTGTTACAGAAGCTGAATATGCAAACTTGGATAAAGTTTCAATTACAGGTAAATCTACACGTGAAATGCAAGCGGTGGCAGATACTGGTGTTATTGACAGTGAGGTTATTCCTGGTTGGAAAGTGTATGGCTTGATTAACTGGTTTCAAATAGATTGGCAATCGCTTAACAGTAGTCCAAATACTAATGAGCCGGTTAGAAATATAATGACTTCAACCTATAACTATGGCTATCCAGTACATGATATCAAACAACTTACTTACTATGAAGGAGTAAAATATACAAATTTACGTGTAAAAGCTACAGGTGATGGTACATTTGTAAAGAACAACTCTATTGAAGCGCCAGATATTAAAAATGAAACTCAAGGCAAATTGGTAACATCGACAGAGCAAAATGCTGATGGAGAAGATGTTAAGGTGTATTACGACAACTTCGCATTCCAAATCAATAATTTGGGCGTGTTGGAATTGATTAATACTTTAAAGGATACTACAGGAAAATATTTTGAACTAGCGGTTAATATGGTTCTTCCTAACCAATCAACTGATAAATATAAGGAAGATAGTTTGTCATTAATTACTGACTGGAAAGGCGTTGGAGTGGAAGACAATAAATTTAAAGGAGTGTTCTTTGGTGCGTCTGATAAATTTATACCTAATACAACCATTGGATTAAATGAATATACGATGGACACCACATTAGCTAAGGAAACACTTGATTCTAACAATATTTCATTTAATACTGATGCTTATATTGTGGAAAGTAATAATCCTAAAATAATCACAAATTTAACAGGCAATGCATTGTTTGGCGAAGTAAGTGGTGCGCTTATTACAAATGTTACTTTGAAAAACACTCATACTAATAATGCTCCATTTATAAATAAGGTGTCTGCTGGAACCACAACTTTATATAAAGTAGCAATTGATAAAGTGTATGTAAACACTCAAAAAGCTGTTGCAGGAATGGTTAATACTGTTGTTGAAGATAATATATCTAAAGGAATATTAAATATCCACTCAGTAGAGCAAAGTAGTATTAACATTATTAACGATGGAAAAATAGCAGGAATTATTGCCGGTGTGGCGTTAAAAAATGAAGGAACTATTAATATTAAAAATTCATTTAAGGGTACAAATGTAACTATCGAACAAGCAACAAGTACTGAAATATCAGGCTTTGTAGATAGCAATGCTGGAACAATTAATATTGTTGAAGCTGTTGATATTACATTAAATGCTATAAATGACAATACAGGTTCAGTTAGTGGCTTTGCGAGAGAAAATGTAGGTAGTATTATTAATAAAGAAGAAGAAAACTCTTCAATTACAGTTCATGAAGTAAAGAAAACTGATAAATTTATTGCAGGTTTGGTTGGCGAAATGGGTTCATCTAGCGCTGAAGTTGTTAGTAATCCTTTAATTGCTGGTTTTGATGTTGTATTTGATTTTGAAGATGAAAAACCATACATAACTCAAACCTTTGGTGGTGTTGTTGCTACTATGCATGGTGGCAAATTAGGAACTACTGAAGATGAAGATGTTAAACCTATAAATGTTACATTGTCTAGGGCAACAGCAGATATTTATGGTGGCGTTGTTGCTGTGGCTAATGGCGGAAGCATTGTTAACGTAAGTATTGATTGTAAGGAAGATAATATAGTTGTTAATGGTAACGACGATAATCCAAACGCCAATGCTTATGGACTGGTTATAGGTCAATATGAAAAATTAAATGAAATTAATTATAAACTAAAACAAGAAATTAAATTTAAAGCTTTTGATGGTATAAATGTTGGCGGTATTGTAGGTCTTGTAACATCTAACACTAACGATTCGGGAAGTTTTATATTTACTAATAGCATAGATGATATTAAGATTGTGACTGTATGTGGAGCCAACAATGTGGGTGGATTTATAGGTTGTTATGCAGGTTCTAATGTTTTAAAATTCTCAACCATTAAGCAGGCAGATGGCTCTGAAACCGAATCTGAGAAATGGATGTTGACTGAAGAGTTTGCTAAGGTTGAATTTATTGCTACTAATAACGAACCTAGTCAGCTTGTTAGCGGAGAATTTAAGAATTTTGGAGGAATATTTGGGTGTTGGTCGAGTAGTAGCGAAATATCTATTACTGGTGTAGAAGAAATTGTTAATAAAAATAAGGTATTAACATTTGAAGATGGTATGGAAGAGTATATTGTAAATGCTTTTTCAAATATTAAAGATAAGACCTTATACGATTATTCAATATCTAATATTGGTGGCGTTGTAGGATATAGCAATGCTACAATACAAAATGCTATAAACCAGGCGCAAATAGGTTATAAATTTGAAGAAGATTTAGGAAATCATAATAGTGTAAATCCAATATCTGGTGTAAAATCCGGAAATTTAACAGAAGATTCAACTATTAATGAAATAATGCAATTTTCTTATGTTGGTGGCGTTGTTGGATTTGTTAACAAAACAGATAATCAAGGCAATCATGCCTCTATTAGTTTAGTTAATTGCTCAAATTCGGCTGATGTGTATGGAATGTATGCAGTTGGCGGTGTAATAGGTGGAACATATAGTGAAGTTAACATAGAAATAAGTAATGCTGCTAATGCTAGTACTGGTGCAACAGGTGCAGGAACTAATGGTGCATTGACTGGCTCTGGAACTATATTAGGACTTTCAGATGTTGGTGGTATAATAGGTAAGGCAACAACATTTAGTTATACTACAAAGGTTGATCAAGGGGCTTTATTTACAAACGTTATTGGAATATTAAACGTAGGCGGTATGGTTGGTAGTGCAGAACGAATAAACATTAGTACGTCGAACAACAAAATAGAGTTTGAAAGTTCTAGAGTAATTGGTAATTTGAATGTTGGTGGACTTGTAGGATATTCTACGTTGGCAACAATAGAATCGGTTACATTAAGTGGCGTTGTTGTATATGGCTCTGTATTTGATTATAAATATAACGTTACAACCGCTACAGGTACGGAAATGGAAGATTTCTATTACTTGCCTACAAACATCGGTGGTATTGCGGGCTATGTGTCATTTGCTAACAATGGAGCAACTTATACTATGAGTAAGTTTAATGCAGTTAATGCTGATGTAGATGTTCGTACAGATGTTGACTTTAAAATAAATGACAAAGAAACTTGTCAAGTTAATATGACTCAAAACCACAACGGAACACTTGACGATATAGGTTCGGGTTCATATATTGGAAATGGCGTGGTAAATATTGCTTATTTGGAACAATTCTATAAACAAAAAGCAGTTAAATATAACGCTGTAGATGGTGGAATAGGTGGTTTTATTGGAAAAGTAGATGGAACAACAGTTGAAAATGTTGATAAAACTCCAGAATTTATAAACTGTACTACCGGCGGAGACGTTTATGCACCTTATGGTATAAACGTTGGTGGAATTATAGGATACTTAAATTCTAACCCTTGTATTGAATTACCTTCTTTACCTACACCTACAGATCCTTATTCTACAGATATTGATAGTGTAAATGTTGCAGGTAAAGTATTTGTAGGTGGTTATGTTGGAAAAACTCAAGGAGTACAAAATGGTTTCTTTGATAAAAACCCTGTTGGTTTTGTAAATGTTCAACAATATTATGTTTTAGATGCTAGTGGAACTTCAACAACTGAAACTGCAGTGATGACAGGAAGTTGTATTGGTGGAATATTTGGTTGTGTTAAAGGTAATGCGACGGGATTGAGTTTATCTACTAATATGAATAACAATAACTATGCAATGATTGGTAGTTATTCTAGAATAAGAGTGTATAATAGCGATGGGTCTCGTTTGGATTCTAGTTATGTTGGGGCATTGATTGGCCAACTTGATGGAAGTATGGAAAATTGTTCATTGCCTTCACAATTATGTGATGCTAAATTAGATGTTTCTACAAATAGTTATGTCCCTATAGATTATAAAGATTCAACAAAAACATACGGACAATATGGAATAATTACAAAACCTTATGTATATAATTATGGTGGTTTAGTAGGTTTGGTTAGAGCGCCAAAAGGAAGTATGAAAAATTCAGAAATAGGAGCTCTTCAAATATTAGGAACTCATTATTATGCATTTACTGTAGATATGGTACAAAACCAAGATTATGGTCAAGGATCTAACAGTTATAGTTTGATTGATGGAATCCTTACAGCAAATGCACATTATATAAATCAAAGCGATATGGAAATTTCTGCGACTAAATTAAGCAGTTTGTACTATACTAGCATAACATCTGGTTCTACTCGTTTAGGATTGTTTGGAAATCCAACAAATTCAAGAGCTAAGGGTTGGGCTAAAGGATATACTATGTTTAGACAGTTGGCTAGATTTGAACAACAAAATAATGAGGTTACAGGTGATTATATACAAGTTATATATAGTGCAAATTATGTTACGGAAGTTGTGTCAACATTGGATCAAATAGTATATACCGTTTATCAGCCGATAGGACAAACAGCAATGTTGTATTGTAGATATGGTATTGCACAATTAAAGTCGGATTTTGAGTCTACAATGTTTGAAAAGGATGATAATGGAGGTTTTAAATTAAAAGATGGAAATAAAATAATTATTCATGAAGATATAGATGCTGGAACTGACCAAACTTTTGCTTATGAATTAAATGCTGAGGTTTATCTAGATGGTGATGATTGGAAGTGTGATAAGATTTCAACTTCTGAAACTAATTTTAAAGGTGGAACAAATAGGGCAGCATTCTTCAAACACATATCTAGTTTAAATGAAATAATTCCATCAGATGCATCAATTGATGATTATTTGAATGATGAAGGAAAAATTGAATGGGGAGTAGATGATGATTTCCACACACCTGCTTTAAGATATCAATTCACTTTTGGTCACTCGTATTTCAAGATTGAGAATTATTTAAGTCAAACAGGGGAGGATAAAGATTCATACTTTATTTTCACAATAGTATTTGGTTCTATAGATAGAGGAGAAAAGTTAGATACTTTGACAGAGAGTTCGGATTATTTATATTCAAATTCTGGAAGTATATTTGAAATTACTGGCACTGCTGTAGGACTTAATATAGGTGAAGTTAAAAATAAGGAATGGGCTTTAGCTTGGCTTGCTGCGGCAGTTGCGGTAGTGGTTTGTATAGTTTTGTTAATAATTCCATTTACAAGAGAGATGTTCTTATTAGTCCTAAGCTATGTACCTTATATGGGATGGGTGATAGCGGCTAATGGTTTGTGGTTTAGTCTAGGGTTGGGACTGGCACTTGTTACAGGGGCTGGATTCTTGATTAGTCAAACTATAAGTCTTGCACAGTATACAGTACTGGGACAATTTAATAGCATAGAAGAAACATCTTTAGGTTATTTGGCTTCAAGTTATGGACGTGATATTGGTTGGCGTTATGGTGAAATGGATCCTTACTATGATACAATGGTATTAATAGATGTTGAAGCAACGTTTGATAGAAATGTTACATCTCTTGATAGTAAGTTTGGTGACTACCATTATGGTAAACTTATGCTTAAGGAACTTGGCGTAACGGAAGGTTCTAATAAATGTATAATACCTTTACAATACTTCTGTTGTTCTTCTTCGGGTAATGTTCCTAATGATATAAATAGAAGTGTAGAAATTAGGGTGGCAGATTTGGATAAGAGTGATATGAAAGACGTGTTGGTCGAACTTGATGTTACTTCTTTAAGTATTCCAAAATATGTAAAGGTTGATAACGAACTATATAGTTATGTAGGAGAAGGAGATTGTTCTTATAGTCTATATACCAACTATGAAGATGTGAAAACAATGAGCGGATTAAATTTAGATGATGATAAAACATTGATAAATGTTAATGGGTATGCGTATGTTTTAAGTGACAATGGATTCTTTGACGATTTAATTATTGGTGATGAGACATATAATACTGGAGAGACTGCGAAGAAATATTTGGAGCAATATGGTCTAACTCGTACAATTAACAAAACGGTGAAGCATTCGTTGTCAGACACTTTAGATGCTAGTGCCAAGAAACTTACTGATTCTGATAAGGAAAAAATAAAGTGGCGAGAAGTTGAATCCAACAATGGTGAAGATTTTGTTTATGAAAAGGATTTATATGATGCGGGAACTACTAAACCTGCAGGTGGTATAGGTTATATAACCAGAATAGAAGATGGTAAAACCCATTACTATACAACGAAGAATAATGGAGGTGAAAAGATATCTGTAACATTGAGACCTTCTAATGATGTTGATGGTGCCGGATTAACATACAAAGATTTAGGATTGGAAACTAAAGATATGTATTATGTAATTGACAATGTTAAGGGCAGATTTTATATAACTCGTACATATACTTTGAGCCACAAAGAATCTTTAAATATAAATGCAGGCGAAGATGGATTTACTATTTTAACTCCTATTGATGAAAATTTGTTAACTTCAGAGAATACTATTACTTTGTATCAAATTGACAAAAAGAAAAAATTAAGAAACGAGCAATTAAATTCTAAAGATTTTTCATTTGATGACTTTATAGTTACAAATGCAGAAACTGGTAAAAAGGGTGTTGAGGTAAGTTTTGCAGAATTAAGTTTAAAAGATAATTTGGATAAGTATGCAAAATATTCGAAAAGTAAGATATATTATGACCCAGTAGATGAATGGTTGGCATTTAACGATAAGGGAGAACTATGTCTCAAGACTGTTAACGATGATTATAGGGTTGACACTAAGCAATATGTTAAAGATGGTGAAATTAAGACTGTTAAATATTATTATCGAACATATTATTCTGGAGAACAAATTGCTGGGAACTTTTCAAATAGATATGTCTATAAAGATAATGATTTGAATATTTATTTATACACAAGATTTAATTATGGAAATGGATTCTTGAAATCAAGTGTAAAGACTGAAAGCGGAAATAAATCTATTAAAAGCATTCTATTACCTAATTCTGCTGATAGGATAGAAGTGAAAAATATTATTTTTGCCGAAAGTGCTAGAATTTCTTTGTCATCTGCAAAAAATGTAACTATATGGTTAAATTATAGGGATGGAGAGAGATATCAAGAATACTTAGGTAGTATAACTTGTAAGTAGTATACCTTTTCTAAACGTAATAAAAAGACAAATTGTAAAAAGATGGTGAATCGGCACACCATCTTTTTATTATTAAATCACACAACGCTTATTGAATAATATTGACAAAGTGTTTAATATGTGCTATTATACTGATAATTAATGGAGGGCATGTTTATGAAAGATGGATTTAATAGGGTGGTTGCTACAGGTTTATTGGCATTGATGATTGCTAATATTTCTTCATGTAATACGACTCCTACTCTGCCTTTTGATGAGGATAAAACAACAAACACAGGACATTCTGTACATCAAAGTGACCATTCGTTACAATTAAGTGGTGACGTTTGGGATTCAATGAGAAAAAAAGGATATACCATGAGTAAATATTATCCAGGTTTTCAAGATGATTTAAAAAATTATCCTTTACCAATAAGGTTTTTACAAGAACAAGGAATTGTCTATTTTGACGACTATGGCAGACTACAGGTTCAAGGTAATCAACCTAACGATTTTTATGAACCTCTTTCAGTTTATGCTTATATTGATAATACTACTAGTGATAATGACGTATATTTGTTGATGCAATATCAAAGTGGTAGAATAATTCAAAACACAACTAGTGATGATGTGTATCTTGCTACTTGGAAATTGAAGTATACTCTAGATGACGATGATTATGAAACTTTTTTAGAATTAAAAGATGATTTTAGGCAACGCTATTTTATTCAAGAGATGGACAATATGTATCAACCTGAAATAGTTGCCAAAACTATTGCTATTCATAATTGTGTTCAAATGGGGTCTAATGTGAGAACAAAAAAGTGGCCGGATAATATATTTCCTCATATTTACATAGATAATATTGATTATGAAAATTATATTATAACTTTTGGAGCCAAATCTACAGATGGTTATAGATATTATGATGTAAGTTTATATGAATCTCATCCATGGAATACTGTTGTTGAAAAATTTGGCATTACAGAACAGCAAAAAGAAGACAGTATAAAAGTTGAAACAATAAATACTCCATTGGGTGATTGTTTAAGTAAGTTTCAAGTTTTTGGAATACACGCAGGAGTTACTGAGGAAATTGCCAAACAAAAAGTTAAAGAGTCTACCAGATTGCATGAATTAGAAGATATGAAAACTAATTCTATTGAAACTAATTATGAGATAGCATATTAAGTAAAATATTGATTATTAAAAACAGTCTGTGGAAACGGACTGTTTTTTATATTGGTATTAAAAAGCATTTGTTTTATATGTATAAACAATAAAAAAACTTCTAAAAACAACCCCAAAACTTCAAAATTGAAAAAAAGTTGTAAATTTCTTAAAAAATTTTCAAAAAAGTGTTGACAAAGTTTTGTAGATGTGGTATATTAACAATGCAATCGCCGAAAAAGTGGTTGCAAAGCACAATTTATCTTAATATATACTTAGGTAAGGAAAGAATAAATGTTCTTTTCAATTCCA
>JAZUAD010000027.1:0-1734 GCA_045637825.1 Candidatus Onthoplasma sp.
ATTAACTACGTTGTAACCTTCTTGTTTTAACACGTATTCAATAATTTTATTACCTACTGCGTGTACGTCTGCGCCAATAACACCTATAACTATGGTCTTCATAATTATCCTCCGTCTTTTATAGCATAATTATTATAACACCTATAAGTTTTAATATCAATTGTTTATTTAAATTTTCTTTATATCTGTTATAGATTTTTTTATATAACTTTACAAAAAGCATAAAAAAACACCCAATGGCTTTTGCCATTGGGTATAAGTTTTAGTTATTTAGTTTTTCTCTTGTTGTTTTATTTTTTTAAGCACTTTTCTATATTGCCTGACATTGATAAAATATTACCCCAAGCATCGTAATTGTACACATACTGGTCGGCAACACTACTTCCACCATAATTAACTACATAACTGTCCCCTGTATAACTATATAATTCATACTGTCCGTTTGCATACGTCTTTTTTGTTAAATCATCGTAATAACCATTATTGTTATTACCACCATATTCGTATGAGAAGAGGTGAGCAAGTTTTGCTCACCTCCGTTGTTAAAATCGTTTTTGGGTAATTAATTATCGTTCTTATAATTTATCATTTATATACTTCATTATTCTTTTACTTTGAGCCTTTGTATAACCCCCAATATAAATATATTTTACTTTTCCATATTTTAACCTAACCCTTAGATACCTATTGAACAAATGATTATGTCCTATGTGTTTTTTTCGTTCTTCCTTGGATAGTTTTACTAAATCTATTTTTTCTACTTCTTTTACATCTATCTCACTATTCCATAAAACTAAATTGCTTTTCTTAATATAAAATTTATTTGTAGCAAAAAAAGGAAAATCAAATATTTTAATTTTATCATTTAAAATAACAATATGAGATGGAAATGAAAATAATTTCAATAAAAATAGTACGGCAAGAACAATACAAATATATGCAAAAATATAGGCTTTTTCATAATTTACAAACAATAAAGTACTTAAAGCAATAAATAATAACTCACAAATCAACCAAAATAGTGTTTCTAATAAAGGATATATTTTTTTCATATTATACCTCATCTAGTATTAAATTAGACCTAGCAACCATTTAATCCCATTTTCAACATATCCCGCAATTGATACGCCATTAATCTCTGTATAAAAAACGCCATCTATTACAACACCAACAGTTACACCCGCTGTTGTACCAATTAAAAATCCTGGAATTCCACCAATAGCTGTTCCAACAACTGCACCTATCTTCATAGATGCCCACACGTTAAAGACGCCAACTCCAGCTGTAACGAGCCCACTAGCCGTCGCTGTTTGCCATGAATCGCCAGCACTGATGTGGCCCACAACATCATCACATACTTCATAGCCGACTAAAAAATAACTAATAATAGTTGCGACTTTAGAACTTGGGGATTTTAAATTAGACAACATGTCATATTGAGATATACCATATGCTGTATATAAAAAGCCATAAAATTCTGGATTTTTCATCGTCCAACCAAGAACACTCATCGCGCCAGCTAGACTAGCAATAAAATCAACTCCTAATGAAGTCCAGTTTGGAGATGAGAATTCAATACGCAAATCCTTCGTCCCAATTAAACAACTTCCATCAACAATGGAATTTCCACAATGTTGATACAAGTTGAGTTCGCCAACAGTATGTGCTAGTCTATGTAATAATTCATAATTATCTGCATTGATAAACTGCCTAATAGTAGGGTCATAATATCTT
>JAZUAD010000028.1:0-5196 GCA_045637825.1 Candidatus Onthoplasma sp.
TTAATTTATAATAATTTATTATGTTTTACTAAAAACAATTGTTTTTTATTTATTTTATTTTGTTTGACTTTTTTATTAAATAATTATACACTTTAATTATACAAGCATTTATACAAAAGGAGATAATATGAAAAAAACAAAAATAATTGCCACACTAGGACCTAGTTCAGCAAATCCTAAAACTTTAAAGGAAATGATATCAAAAGGCCTTAATGTTGCCCGTATAAATTTTAGCCACGGAACTCCAGCAAGCAATCAATCAAACGTAGACTTAATCAAATCAGTTAGGGAAAAACTAAATTGTCCTTTATCAATAATGGTAGATACTAGAGGTCCAGAAGTTCGTGTTAAAACTTTTGAAGATGGCTCAGTTGAACTAAAAAAAGGTCAAGAATTTGCTCTTTGGGCAGAAAACAAATTAGGCAATATAAATGGTGTAGCAATCACCGAGCCTAGCATCCTTCCACGACTAAAAATAGGAAATATAATTTTAGCAAATGATGGCTTAATTGTTTTAAAAGTTGTAGCAAAAAGTGCCAATAGCGTAATTACAAAAGTACAAACAGGCGGTAAACTTTCTAATAACAAGGGTTTAACTTTTAAAAACTTTGACTTAAAATTACCATATATTAGCGAGCGTGATAAAAATGATTTAATTTGGGCTTTTAAAAATAAATGTGACTATGTGGCTTGTTCATTTGTTACTTGCAAGCAAGATATTTTAGAAATTAAAAAACTAATGGAAAAATGCAAACACAGTTGTAAAATTATTGCAAAAATTGAATCCAGCTTAGGCATTAAAAACCTTGAGGAAATATTAGAGGTTTGTGATGGTGTTATGGTTGCTCGTGGCGACTTAGGTGTTGAATATCCTGTAAGTAAACTTCCTAGTTTACAAACTCAAATTTTAAAAACCGCTAGAGATATGCGCAAAATTTCAATAGTAGCAACCGAGATGTTGGAAAGTATGATACATAATCCTCGCCCTACTCGTGCTGAAGTTAGCGATGTGGCCAATGCCATCCGTGAGGGCGCTAGCGCTATTATGTTATCCGCAGAAACTTCAGTGGGAGAATATCCAGACAAGGCAGTTAAAACTATGTATGATATAGCCCTTGAAACCGAAAAAGAAATTGATTGCGAAACCCTTAATTCAAAAACAAAAATTAGGGATAATATGATAAATATTACCACAAATATGGCAATTAAAACCTCTTATAAACTTCCAACTCGTGCAATAGCTATCTGTACAAGTCAAGGAAAAATGGCTACTTATATCTCTACCTTACTTCCAAAATGTGACATTTATGCTATTACTAATAATCAAAACACTTATTATCAAATGGGGCTACTTCGTGGAGTTCTTCCAATATATTTACCAAAATTTGATGAAACCAAAATATTTAGTAATATAAATGAAGAACTTTTAAAACAAAAACTAGTTAAAAAGGGTGATAATATCGTCCTAGTAACTGGTACAACCGACGAATTCTCAAATGTCGTAAAAATCAATACAATTTAATAGATTTTAGCACAAAAAAATAGTAAATTATTACAAATTTACTATTTTTTTTATTAACATACACCTTAATAATTTTCACTTCTTAATTCAAAATATGCTTTAGGGTGAGCACAAACTGGACAAACTTTTGGAGCTTTTGTTCCAATAACAATATGTCCACAGTTGCGACATTCCCAAATCTTAACTTCGCTACGTTCAAATACTTGCATAGTTTCAATATTGTTCATTAATTTACGATAGCGTTCTTCGTGCTTACGTTCAATTTCAGCTACTGCTCTAAACTTTTCAGCAAGTTCAGGGAACCCTTCTTCCTCAGCAGTTTTAGCAAAACCATCATACATATCAGTCCACTCATAGTTTTCACCATCAGCCGCTTCGCCAAGATTATGTAAAGTATCGCCAATTCCGTTTAATTCCTTAAACCACATTTTAGCGTGTTCTTTTTCATTGTCTGCAGTGTGTAGGAAGATATCGGCAATTTGCTCAAAACCTTCTTTCTTAGCCACAGATGCAAAATATGTATACTTATTTCTTGCTTGACTTTCCCCAGCGAATGCATCTTTTAAGTTTTGTTCGCTCTTAGTTCCAGCATATTTATTTGCCTTAACTTCACTTTCGCCAATCTTAATATTTTTATCGCCAATAATGTTACATCTAGGGCAAACAGGCTTAACCCCTTCCTCCATTTCAAAAATTTCTCCACAAACTGAACATTGATATTTAATTTTTTTCATAATATTTTCTCCTTTTCCTTTCAAATTTCCACTTTTATCTTCATAAGTTGTGTGGAGCAACTCTACCGCCAAATCGCTGTGCGGTTTAATTAAATAATTTTTATATAGTTCAATAATTTCAGGATTTTTATGTGATGCCCTTACTTTTAACTGACTATCACGATTGTAAAGTGCTTGTATTCGTGCTTTTTGCGCCTCAACCTCACGGCTAAAGTGCTTTGGTTGACCGCCACCACCAATACAACCTCCAGGGCAAGTCATAATTTCAATAAAATCATACTTTTCACCCGCTTTAATTCTATTTATAATCTTCCTTGCGTTTGCCAGCCCATAAACTACTGCAAGTTTTAATGTAATTCCATTAACCTCAATACTTGTTTCCTTAATTCCATCAAGCCCACGCACTGGTTCAAAGTTTAATACCAAATCTACAGGAGATTTGTTAGTTAAGTACGAATATGCTGTACGCACTGCCGCTTCCATAACTCCGCCAGAATTGCCAAATATAACTCCTGCACCACTTGCTTCTCCCATAAACTTATCAAATGGCATATCTTCAAGGTCGTTAAGGTCAATATTTTGCTCTTTTGCCCATTTAGCAAGTTCTACGGTAGTAATTACATAGTCCATATCTCGCATATCATCAACCTTGTTGATTTTAGCAGATATATTCATCTCCTCACGTCTAATTTCCATTTTCTTTGCAACACAAGGTGTAAGCGCCACATTTATAATCTTGCTAGGATCAATACCCATTTTTTTAGCAAAATATGTTTTAATTATAGGACCTTGCATTCCAATAGGACTTTTGCAGGTTGATATATTAGGTAGAATTTCTGGATAAAAGGTTTCAGCAAATTTAATCCACGATGGGCAACAACTTGTAAATTGTGGCAAGTTTTGTTTGGACTTAATTCGCTCAATCAATTCACTTGCCTCCTCACAAATCGTCAAATCTGCACCAAAGTTTGTATCCAACACATATTTAAAGCCAAGTTTTTTAAGTAAAGCAACCATTTTACCTTGAACAAAACTACCAAATGGTAAACCAAACTCTTCTCCAAGTCCAACACGTACCGATGGCGAGGTTGATACAATCACTATTTTGTCACTATCCGCAATATGCTTTGCCACGTCCATATATTCATCAAGACCAACAATCGAATCCATAGGGCATACCTTAATACATTGACCGCAGTTTACACATATAGGTTTTTTAGTAACATTTAGGTCGTAGTTATTGTTGACTGACATAAATTCATTACATACCATGGCACATTGTCCACATTTAACACACTTGCTTTCAATACGCTTGATTGATGGATTATCTTCGCTTATCGCCACCCTAATCTTTTGATTAATGCTATCCATTATTTCTCCTTATCACAATTTTTACATATTCCCATAACTAATATTTCGTTACAGGCACTCATTTTGGTTTGATTTTTAATCGAATTTGATATACTCTCAACGTCCAAATCAACGTCAAAAATACTCCCACAGCATTTACAAATCACGTGGCTATGACCATCATGACGCTCTATATCATAGTGCTCAAAATCGCCACCAGTTGATATCTTCCTAACCAATCCCGCCTCCACCAACTGCTCCAAATTTCGATACACAGTGGACTTCGATATAGTAGGCTCAACTTCTTTCACCAGTTCATAAACTCTATATGCCGTAGGATGTTCGTAATTGAATTTTAGTATATTTATTATACTCTCTCTTTGCTTTGAAAAATTCATAAATTCGTAATCATTCCTACTTTTAACATATCATATCCCAAAATATTTGTAAAGTATTTTACAAAAAAATTTACAATTTTGTCAAAATTTATAAAAAAATCTACCAATTAAGGTAGATTAATTTATTATAATATATGTTCTTCTGTTTTAAAACTTAAACCAATTGCCTGTAATTTGTATTTAATTTCATCTATCCATCGCTTACTTAACGGTTTCTGTTTTATCTTAATATTCATCAATTCATTTTCAGTCATATTTGCAACATCCCCAATACTTTCACAGCCTGCATTTATCAAAGCATTTTTAACTGGATACGGTAAAGACAAATCATCAATTGAAAGTTCGGCAAAATCATTAAAATCAGTTTTAAATTGTTCTCTCCATTCTTTCACTTTTTCTCTTAATTCAATATCCATCTCTAATGTTTTTTCTTTTTGATATCTTAAATATCTTTCTGTTGGCTTTATTTCTTTTAAGTATTTGTTTTTTATTTGGTTTTGTAAGATGGTATATACATATCGACAAGACGCTTTATTAAGCATTTGATCTATTTTCTGTTTTGTTTCGTTTACAGAATCAGCAATCTCTAATCTTGAACATTGTGTATTATACTCACCTAACCCACAATCCATGTCTATTATTTGTCGAGTTTTAGCATCAATTTCACTTAATGCCTTTAATACTATTTGATTATTAAAGTACATATCTTTACTTTCCTCGAAAAACTCTTCCAATCTCTTTAATCTATTATTAAGTATTATCCCGACCTCATCATCTGAAAGATTTGTCCATGGATGCGGTGAATACTCTAAAATTTCTTCAATTTCATTAAAGTTATCATGAAGATTTAGTTGCAATTTTTTTCTCAATCTCAAAATACCCTCAGTATAACCATATTTTTTTAAAAGTTTATCCAAATCCTCATAATATTTTTTTAAAGAATTTTCCCATTTCTTATCTTTTAAAAGAATTTTCATATCATATCTCCTTAAATATAATTTAAGTATATCATATAAAATATATCGTGTCAAGTATATGGAAAATAAAAAGGACTACACCTAAGTGCAGTCCTTATCTTGTAGATGGCAACTTCCTATCTTCTCGGGCCGTCTCCAGCCAAATATTGTCGGCGTTTGTGAGCTTAACTTTTGTGTTCGATATGGGTACAAGTGGGTCCTCACAGCTATTATCA
>JAZUAD010000029.1:0-14114 GCA_045637825.1 Candidatus Onthoplasma sp.
ATTTAGGCGTGTTTTATTTTTTATTTAATTTTTAACTTATTTTAATTTAAAGATTAGACTGTTTTTATTTGGAAATATATACATTTTTTTAATTTTAAAATAAAATATTTAATACTTTTGACAATTTATTCACTATTTATTAATAATTTTATTTCTTGTTTTGTAAATAATTTAATTATATAAATTCCTATTAAATATATTACACAAGTAAACACAGAACCTAACACAAAAACCAATGCTGAACCAAACAATTTAAACACCACAAATAGTGTAAACACAATAGCACCCAATACAAATTGTTTTGTTAGATATTTTATGTCAAATATGTGGTTACAATATTTTTCCACTTCGTACAAATTTAAAACTCCCGAAACAATAAATCCCACTGCAACTGCTATCGAATAAGCATAAACCCCAAGTTGTTTACTAGGAATAAATACTAATTCAATTATTATTTTACACGCCATACCAACCGCTAAATTAATTATTGGCAAATGCTTTTTATTTATATTTTGAAGCACTACAGCGCTCAACTGATTAATGCCCGAAAAAACAACACTAATACTGGATATAATAAGTAAGTTTTTAGCAACATACTGACCATTTACACCACAACCATTAATACCAGCGCCATAAATCAAATCAATTATGTTAGATGAATTAACTGCAAAAAATATTGCAAAAGGAAGTGCTATAAATATTATAAGTTTAAAGGATAATGATATTTTTTTGTTAAACCCTTCCACTTTTTTATTCGAATAATCTCTGCTTAATGTTGGCATAAGCACACTTGCCAAGGCAAACGAAAATATGCTAGGGATTGAAGTAAGCGACCCAACAACCCCTGACTGCAAGCCATATAGTAATATTGAACTATTTTGTGGAAGATAAGTACTTAATAATTTAACTACCAAAAAACTATCAATAAAATTACTTAAAGGAATAATTAAACTATAAAACATTATAGGATAGGCATATTTTAAAACCCTCTTACCCTCATTAATATTTTTAAGAGAATATTTAATTCTTATTTGTTTTTTAGAATAAAGTTTTAAAAACACAAATACAAAAACATCTCCACATAAAGTTCCTAGCATTGCGCCAATCAACGCCCCTAATACATAAAACCTTTTTAAAACCAGCATAAACACAAGCCCTAAAATCACACGAACAAACTGCTCAAAAATTCCAGACAATGCCGAAACTTTAAAATTATATTTTCCTTGATAATACCCTTTTAATATTGCAGTTCCAGCCGAAAATATTAATGATGGCGCTAAAATAATGTAGCATAAATATATACGCATATCTCCTTGAAGTAAGGCTATTGCTCTGCTTCCAAAAATTAATATTAACGCCAAAACCCCACTAGCGCTAAACAACAGCGTCACCGCACCGTTAATTATTTTTTGTTGAAATAGGGTTGATTTTTTTGATGATATTTGCTTACTAATAGCAAGTGAAATTCCGCTAGAAATCAAAATTATCAATAATGAATAAATAGAAAATACAAGTTGATATAGCCCTATTTTAGTACCTAAAATTCGTGTTAAAACTATTCGATACACTCCACCCAACACTTTGGCAATAACCGAACACGCCAAAACCCATGATAAATTACGAAAAATACTTGATTTCATACAATTAATTTTTGCAAAATTTATAAAATTATGTTTTTAGTATTTAAAAATATGCTTGCAAATTTACATTTCATAATATATACTATTATTGTTATGAAAAAGAAATTTAAATTTAAAAAGTTTATTTATGTGCTTGCTCCAATGGCTGGAGTAACTGATTTTGCTTTTAGGGAAATATGTTCAAACTTGGGAGCAGATATGGTAGTTACCGAAATGATTAGCGCTAAAGCACTTGAATATAACAATGCCCGGACTCAAAAAATGCTAAAAGAAACTTCTTCTTGTATTAAAGCAGTTCAACTTTTTGGCCACGACAGTAAGGCAGTAGCAAAAGTTGTGCAAAGTGGAATTTTAGATAAATTTGATATTATCGATTTTAACTGCGGTTGCCCTGCTAAAAAAATTGTTGGCAATAATGATGGTAGCGCCATGATGCGAAATATTGAAAATACACGAAGTGTACTTAAAGCTATTCGTGATAACACCACTAAACCAATATCTGTAAAATTTAGATTAGGCATTGACAATAATATTAATTATATAGCGTTTGCCAAAATGTGTGAAGAAATGGGCATTGACTTTTTAACCCTACACGCACGTACTCGTGAACAAGGCTATAGTGGCGACGTAGATAAATCTGCCTATAAAAATTTAATCGAGCAAGTAACACTCCCAGTAATTTGGAGTGGTGATATCAGAACGGCTAAAGACGTTAAGTTTGCAAAATCAGTTGGTTGTGCCGGAGTTATGATTGGCCGGGAAGCATTAGGAAATCCAGAAATATTTGCAAAACTAAAACACCGCAAATCAACACTTTCTAAACAACAAATTGTTTTGTACCATTTAGATAATATGCGTGAATATTTTGCCAACGATGAGGCAACCTTTAGTTATTTTAAAAAACATTTATTATGGTATTTAAAAAACTACAAAAATGCTACCGAATTAAAAAAGCAAGTTTGCTTTATGAATAACCTGGACGAGATGTATAATTTTATAAAAAACAACATTTAATTATGTTGTTTTTTTGTTAATATTTATATTATTAAATTAATTATTAATTACATTGTTTAAATATTTAATTATTTTATTCAATTAAGTTATTTGTTAAAATGTTATTTAATAGCATTTTTGCTTAAATTAAGTGTAAAATAATTATTTTTTTATTTTTATAAATTATTATAATAACAATAAATTAAAATATTTTATTACGGTAATATTTCTGCCAAAAATTTTGCATAAGATTTTGCCACTTTTATTGTACCTTCATCAAAACACTTATCCTCCATTGCTATTACAACAATCCCACCAAGCACATCGTTATCTTTAATGATTGGAACAAATAGTTGGCAAATAGGATTAATGCTAAACTCTTTTATAACTTGCAACATTTTACTATCGTCTTGCGATTTACGTACAACGATGTCGCGTTTATACAATACATCTTGCACCTCGCCGTGAAGTTTTTTATCTAAATACTTTTTCTTATTACTACAAACCACCTGTTCTAAGTCGGTTATTAAAATATCGTGTTCTATCACACATTGCATTGCATTAATTGCAGTAGGCGCATAATCACGCATATTATCCATTGGCAAATATCTAGTTAATAAAAATTTATCACCTTCCACAATACCTATTTGCATTCTACATCCTTCACGAATATCTAACATTTTACGCATTTCTCTAGGCAAAACAATTCTACCTAATTCATCAACCCTACGAACAATGCCTTTACCTTCAAACTTTTCTTCCATACACACCTCTTTAACTTTATACATTTAAGATGTATATTAAAACAAATTTTATACATTTAATAATGTAAAAAATAAAAAAATTTGCACCCGCAAATGCGAGTGCAAATGATTAAAACAGATATATTTCGAGCACTAACCTTCTCCCATCACATATTGACAAGTAGGTAATGCTATAATATCAACAAATTGACGTGACATAGGTCCAGAAATTAGGAAACATCTTCCTCGAGGAGCAGTAACAATACGTTCTTGCTCATTTTTATTGATACCACCTGCCGAACTGTATAGTTTTAACAAGTCGCTCATATCATTTGGCGCCATTTGGAAAATCAAGCTATATTGGCTGGCGTTGATAATAGCTGCAGACCTACGTTGAATTTCCTGAGTACCTAAGAAGTCTTTAATATTTTGAGTAATAACTATTTGCATACCTTGATATTTACGAATACGTTTTGCCATTTCCGCCATAAAGTTAAGCGCAACTGGGAAGTCTGGGTTAATAAACATATGTGCTTCATCGACCGCAACTACAACTTGTCGTTTAATATCCAATCCATACGTCTTTTTGTATTGTTCGTTAAACTTTTTGTTATTAATAATTTCATTATTCAAATATTTAAATACTAATAACATTTGTGCATTTGCCAACTGATTGTTTTGGCTGGCAAATAGTGTTTGAAAGTTAAAGGTAATCAAAACTTCATCTGTCACAATACTTGTTGGACCATTCCATAAGTCTGAGTTACGTCCCCCTGTTGCAAACTTTTGAATATATGCTCTAAGCACCAAATAGTTAGTTTTTAAATATTGGTCCTTTTCGGTTTTTAGTTTTTTCTCAATCATAGCATATAAGTCATCAAATATTGGATAATCTTCTGCCTTTAATTTTGTAAGGTCGGTTTTTTCACTAATACCTTTTGCTCTGTACACTTCTCCAACCAAACTGTTCAACAATTCAAAGGCATCCGAACTAATACCTTCCAAAATAATTTTAAAGAATTGTTCCAAGAATTGTAAGTGAGTATAGAATGTTTTGTTTGTAAAACCAGAAATTTCTACTTCTTCACCATCTTCATCATAATCCATATTCTTTTCAGCTTCTTCTAAATCTTGTTGCATATTATCAATATCTTCCAAGCTAGCCATAATATGGAATGGATTTAATATACCACTCTTGTTGCTACCAACGTCAATAATTTTACCGCCCAAATTTTTTGTTAGGGTTTCATATTCTTGTTCTGGGTCCAGAATAAACATTTTTGTTCTATCCGCCGCAAGGTTAGTAAGTATTGTTTTAGTTGCATAAGATTTACCAGAACCTGATTTACCAATAATCATCATATTAGAGTTAATACGTCCTGACCTAGAGTCACGAACGAAGAAATCGGCAAATACAGGATAATTAGAGGTTGTACTTCCTATAAAGAATCCCTTCGGGTCTTGCATATACGCAGCAACAAATGGGAATGACGAAGCAATTGTTGTGGTAGGCATATTTCTAGCACAAGACTTAATGTTTTGCAGTCTACTGATGTTAGAACTGATATATGCGTCCACTTGTCGTCCAAACATTTCATTTACCCTGTAACCCTCTTGACGAAGGACTGCTTTAAGTTCTTTTCTACGTTCTTCCAATACCGTAAAGTGAATAGACACATCATATAACATTTCATTATTTGATTTTAATTCGGTTAATAATATACGTAAACTATCAAGGTCATTTTGTTGTTCAATACGTTTACTTTCAGTATGTGTACGGTCTAGTTTACTTTCCTTTTCCATAATAACTCGGTCAATAGCTTTTTCACCCTTTTCCTTGTCAATAGGTAACATTTTTAACACAACTCTAGTATCGTCCATAGCAAACATATCGGCAGCCCAAGCATTACCAACCACTGATGGGTAATGTGATATACAGAATTGCCTATAATGTTTTCCGTCCATAAACATACGTGCAGTTTTAAATTCAATCTTTTTAGGCAATATCCAGTTACGATATTGGCTAGGAGGTAAGTTATCCGCCTCACGTTCTGAAAATATTTCCTTATAATTAGATTTTAGGAATACTACCAAATCCTTATTTATCAATATTCGTGAACTTAAACTATTTTGTCCAGCACCAAGGTCTTCAGTTATACCTATAACCGTTTCCTCAAGGTTTGATTTTTCACTACCAAATACTACAAGGTAAAAGAAATTTTGTAGTATCGGTTCAGCATTCATTGCATTTTGAAGGAAGTTAACACGTTCTCTAAATATTAAATTTCTAGAATCAAGTTCATTTTCAGTATAATAACCTTGTTCGTACAACCTGTTTAATAAAGCATATTTTTCATCATCGTTTTTCAAAAACTCGTCAAACCTAACTGGTCGCCTTGTCTTAATTATCATAGCACTTTGACTTTGATTCATTCTTCTAAGACCTCTGGCAAAAGTGTTAATCAGCGCATCTTGCGCTGGCTCTTGCATTAGTTCAAGAGCCACTGGCTTAATTTCCATAACCATACCAAAATATTCGCCAAGATTAATATATTTACCAGTATCTATGCTTATAAATGGAGTAATTTCACTCATACTGCGGTAGCCCCGCACTTTGTCTTTTACATTAATATATTTTTTTCTAAAGGCCGTAAATCTAATTAATAATATAATAGAACCATACAACCTTAAGCCTTCATCAATAGGTAAAAAGAATGAAATAGATATAACACCCCACGCAAGTGCAAACCACAATTTATATTGACCAAAACCCGCACTAAGCAATATTAAACCAAGTCCTGCAATGCAGAACAAAAACATTATAATATCGCCTAGTGTGATATTTTTAGCAAATTCAATTTTTATCCTAGTTTTACCAGGTATATACCTAATCATCTTTTACCCCTTTTATATTTTTTATTTATTCTTTTTTACTTGTTGATTAAATTCTTTTAATCCGCCCTTAACAATAGCATCGAAAGTGTCTTTTGCATCAATAGCAATTTGTTTAATAGCATTTCCTATATCCGTTGCTTCGTTTTCTATCTCTTTATTTTCTTTTTCTATAGCTTTCTTAATAACATTCTTGTGACCTTTCAAGTCCAATACTCCATCATCGCCTATATTGCCTCCAAATATTCCTTTCAAATATTTATCATTACCAGAGTTATATGAACTAGCAATTGCTTTTTGTGCTCTAGTAAGTTGTTGTTCATTTGATAAAATATCACTACCATATATGCCAAATGCTTCTTTAAGCGCTTTTTCATTTGTTGCCCAATCTTCCTTCTTGCCAACCTTACTAAAATCACCTGCTTTTATAGCATCCCAACGTGATTGTATTGTAGCTTGGTCTATTCCAGTCATAGTAATAAATTTCTTTTTCAAATCTTCATCTTCTTCTATAGACTGATACAATGTTTCAATAGGTGAGAACTTTGTCTTTCTTTTTTCCAACTCTTCTTTACGAGATTCCACAGCAGACCTTTTTGGTTCATATATAGATTTAACAAGTTCTGAATTTGATTTTAATTTATCAATTTGTTTATCATATCTTTCATTGACAGCATCTATTTGTGTTTGAGATGCTCCTTGTCCTAAACTATCCAACTCGGCTTGTCTTGCCTTTTCCAGTGCTTCTATTAAACCCTTTGTTGCTTTAACTTGGTCTTCCATAGTTTTACGCAATTCTGACATTTCTTTATGCTCTTTGCTAACCATAGACATTGTGCCCCAATAATAATCTGCACCTGCCTGTTGCTTATCTTTAAAACTCTTCCCCCATTTAGTTGGGTCAAACCCTGTCAACTCCGACACACCTGAAGCACCATACGCTCCTAATACACCAGCACCCAAACGACCTAACTTGTCCTTTATGGATGATTTAACAAAGCTTTTACCGCCGTCCAACTTTTTACGTTCCTTATAAGCACCAATAAGTCCCGCAGCCGCACCAGTAAGCATGCCAGTTCCTTTAGCAACTTGTGATTTTGCTTTAGCACCTTCTGCCAATATATCGCCAGTACCAAACCAGCCACTAATAGAACTAATCAAATCCTTGGCGCTGAAAAATGCAATTATATTTATAAACAAATTGACAAAACTATTACTCAATTCTCCTGCAAATATATTAAGTCCTGTAAAGAATGGTAAAATACAATACAATACATTTAGCACACCAACTGACACAAAAGTCATTGTTCCCAGTTTAACCATTTCGCCACGCCAACTACCTAGCGCCTTGCCATTATCTAGTGGGAATGTAGCCATTACTGCTGGGCTTATGGAATAAAATAATACCATCTTAAACAATCTTGATATTAATCCCCACGTAATAGTTCCTATAGCCCATATCAAAAATCCGCCACCTATCCAAATAGTTAAATAACCTAATTGTATAGTGTGATAAAATTGACAAACAGAATAATAAAACCATTTAGCACCAATTCCACCAACACCTATTTCTTCATTAACATAGGCATCATCAACCATTGTAGCAATAATATCCATAGTTTCTCTATCAACAGTGCCTGCCGAATCAAAATCTGTTACACCTAATAATGCCAATTCATCTTCCAATGATGAAACAAATCCATTAGTTATATATAGTTGCAATCTTGCTCGACATCGACCCAAATCATTATCTCTTAGTTTGTTGGCTTTGTACGCAGCCGTTATAAACAACGTATCACTGGCACTAGTTCCACCTGTTGCCCTTGTTGCACCATCTACCGCCTGCAATACAACATTCCCTACCATTAAACACACCACAGTCGCTACTGGCACAAGCAAGTACATAAGTAACGCTTTAAACGCACTATTAACAAATTCTGTTACTGGCTTTGGCTTATCAGAATATTGATTTTTTACAATAGCAACAATGGTAAATATAATCAATAGGAACAAACTTAGTACTAGTATAGACATAAAAATCTGTTCAACCAAATCACTTTTAATAAACCATAATACTAGGTCGCCTTCAACCGCTTCACCATCAAAAGTAACCCCATCGCTAATTCCTGCAAAACGTTTAAACAATCCCTCAAACAAATCTAGCAAAACAAAAAATATGTCACATAACGTCCACAATAGCGGTCCTATTGTAAGGTCAACCAGCAAGTTAAGGAAATCTGCCCCTGCATTAGCAATCCAAGAACCAATATCTAATAATGAACTTTTCATACATACAAACAAACTACTCATATATATCCCCTTTTGTAAAACATTTTCACTTTTGTTTACACTAGAAATTAATTATACTATAACTATAGTATAAACTTTTTTATGTTAATTATCAAGCAAATAAACTACATTTTTTTACATATTGTTAAGCAATTTAGTATTTTACAATAAAAAAGAAGCACAAACAAATGCACTTCTTATAATCTTATATTAATTTAGATATGGTTTAGCACTTGAAAACCAACATTCTTGCAGTTTGACCAACAAGACTTAAGGTATTGCCAATGTTACTAAATAAGTTACCGAAGTCAGAGCTGCTTACATTTTGCTGATCGTTGCTATACAACCATTCTCTTAAAGCGTAGAACAAACCAATCAACACAGCAATAGCTACAATTGAAATAGCAATATTAATAAGTTTTGCCTTAGCTTCCTCACGAGCGTTTTTATCATCAGCTCTCATCATCTTAATACCAACAACAATAGCCCAAATCATACCAACGCTACAACCAATAACTAGCACTGGGACTAAAATTTTGTCTACCGCATTCATTACTTTATCCATCCAGTCTTTTGACAAGTCAGCTAACATTTGTTGAAAAAACATATACATTTCCCCCTTTTCGCATTATCTCTTGCGATTTACATACAAACATATTAACAATATCAAAACAAAAAATCAACTAAATTTTACATTTTTTTAAAAATTTTTATATTTTTTTCAAAAATTTTAAGTATTTACCAACATTTTATACAATTTTTCAATGAAAATATGCTTAAATTCAATTAAATTGTTACAGTTTACACCTTTGCTTAAATCTCAGCAACAATTACGCTTATTATGGTCCCAATATCAAAATTTATGTACAAACTTTTAATAATACAAAATTTTTGGCACAACCTATTATTTTTCGACAAATCGTATGTTAAAATTGCAATGGTGAAATATGCAAAAAGGAGAAATATGAACACTTTAATTGATAATCTACAACAAAAGTTGCAAGATTTGACTAACAGGTTGGAACTATTAAAACAACAATTTGATAATTTTAATCCCATTATAAATGATGATGAAAACCTATCCGATTTAGTATCCTCTTTGCAACAAAATGTAAATGATTTTAAAATTCAAATAACCAATTTTGAATCAAATGTTAATTCCTTACACAATACTTATAGCACAATTGTTAACAATGTTGAAAACAATACAATATTTATCCAAAACTTACAAAATATCAGCGCTCAAATACAACAACAATTAGAAGCCCTTACTAGTAATGACAAAAACTTAAATAGTCAAATTGAACAACTAAACTCAAACACCACACAATTAACCACCCAACTCGAAAATTTAAGTACTGAATTAACCACCTTAAACAATACACTTAATCAACTTGATTTAGACACCTCCGAACAGATTGAAAGTGTACAAAACACACAGTCCGATTTTCAGGCAACACTAGACGCACTCTCACTAAACCATCAAGATTTATCTCAACAAGTAGAAACCCTACAAACCAATACTGACAATGTAAGAGTATCTCACGCAAACGCAATTAATCTATTAAACGAATATTGCCAAACCTTAAACGAAAAAATAAACTCTAATCACATGTCGTTAAACAACTCTATTTACTCATTAATAAATAAAGATAAACATCTTGAAGATTCGTTGAATAACGTAAACAATAATATAACTCAGCTAGAATCTTCTATAAACGATTTATCTCTTTTTACAAACAATGAACTTGATACAATCAAAAACAATCACAACAACTTGTCCTCATCGGTAAACAATCTACAAACAACAACCAACAACCTGTCAACCTCAGTACAAAATTTAACAACTGATTATAATGAATTGTCCGACAAACACTCAAATCTGAGCGATGAGGTTTTATATCTTAGCACTCAACATACGGTATTTAGTAATGATATTAACGCATTGAATAACCAGCAAACCTCTTTAAGCAACGACATCAACACCTTAAACACATCTGTTGAAAATCTAGATAGCAAATATACTGCGATAATTTCTTCTATTAACGAGTTAAGCTCTACTACAAATAATATTTCCAGCGATTTGCAAGAAGCAAAAACCAACATTACTAACAACACCTATCAAATTGAAGAAATTTCAACTAATTTACAAACACTTACTTCAAAAGTTGATTCAATGTCTTCCAATTCCTCAAACACAGACAATGCTTTAGTTCAAAAATTAAAAACCGAATTAGAAATTTTAACAATTAAATTCAACAACCTTACAACCATTGTAAACAATTTAGCTGTTACCACCACTACAGTTGATAACGAATTGTATTTTATCGCATCTGGTTCATATGTTACAGAAAGCGAAATTGATGGTTTGACTACAGGCAAATATAAACTTTTATAAAATAATATCTAAAATTTATCCAACAACTATCATACAAACATTTTATCTATTATAAAGGAGATTTTATGAATTCGTTAGAAATTATAAAACAAGAATTAATTAATCAAAAAAACATATTAGAACAAAGAGGAATAGTGGTTAATACAATAAACTTAAATCCATCTCCTTCCGAAATAACACAATCTCTTGAAGATATTTCCGATTTCTTGTTAGCAACGGCCAAGGAAGAAGATGTGAGAGCAGGCAAAACTTTTTACGCACAAAACAATCAATTAAAAACAGGAACTTATGACTTAAGCGTTGTAGATACATTAAATAATAAGATAATACAATTGCTATCTTGTACTGAGGATACTGAAATAATACTTCCCGACACATTAACTGAAGTTAGACCTTACGCCTTTTTTAGTAACTATACTACAGGAAAGTTTTATAAACACGATATGGTTATTCCCGATAGCGTTAAACGTGTTAATAATTATGGATTTTATTATAGTAATCTTACAGGCAAATTAGAAATCCCTAAAGATTGCTTAGTAGGTTCTAACAGCTTTTCGTATAGCAATATTTCCGAATTAATTATGGGAGGTGGATTTATTCCTAGCAGTTCCTATTCTTTTACAAATTGCAAACTTTTAAAAAAGGTAACAATCACAGGTCAAATTGACAGTTTTCCAGTTTATATTTTTCAAAATTCTACAGCTCTAGAAGAACTTATTCTAAACAAAGAATTTAAATCCCTTGCAACATCATACATAGCTAATATTAAAACTTTAAAGTATGTTCAATTTACTGGAAACAATCCACCTACTATGCCTTCGGAATTTTTCAAAAACAATCAAACAGCGTCAATTATAGTCCCATATGATCGATATAGCATATACTTTAATGCCACTAATTATCAACAATATGCACAACCTATGTATGGTTGGGGATATTTTGAGCAACTAGATGTTCTTCCAACCAGCATTGAAGGATATAATATTACATGGTATAATAGTTTTGATGATGCAGTAGCGCTAACAAACCCTATTAATGTTTGCGCAAATTCTGGAACATTATATGCTGTTATGACCGAAATAGAAACAACCGAATAAATTTATTAAAAGGAGATTTATGCTTATTCAAGAAATCGTGACTGTAAAAAATATGAAACTAAAACATATTTACAGTTCCAACAACAAATATATTAAACAAATAGAAACAAATAACTTATATAATGAAGTGTACGACACTTTAAAAGCAAACTTTAGTTATACAGAAACTGACCAGGACATTGTACTTGAAGACGAAATCGATGTTCCACAAAATTAATTTTTTAACACCACAGCTAGTTGTCCAAAGAAAATCTAAATAACACTATATGTAGAGTTATCCACAAAAGTTATCCACATATCCACATTTTTTCCACGCAAATTTTAAGATTTTTGTAAAATTTTGACTAATTTTTGCCATTTTTGAGGCTTAAATAAAAGTTTTCCACAATTTTGTTCCACAAATCCACAATTCTTATGTGCATTACATAGTTATGTAAAACTAAGAGTTGGTCCTATATTATAAATACATTAGTGGCATCTTTATCTTTAAAATTTCCATCTATATCTTTTCGTTCCTTTGTGCCATAAACCAAAACTCTACGTTGAGGCAAATATTTATCGGTGCGCAACAATAGTCTTTCCACTTCTACACCATTATACAGTTTAATTAAATAGGACTTTATTGTGTATCCGTCCCTTGATTTTTTTAGTTCAAAACTTTCATCATTGTATATAACCTTGTCCTTATATTTCCCTTCATTATCATAAATAATTTCTGTATCGGTGGAAGGAGTTTGATTTAAGATTTCATTTTCTCGTTTAAAAGTTATATTGTTTAAACTAGCACCATAAATACTTATGGTAATATTATTTGAAGAATATTCGCACAAAATATAAATATCACCCTCAGTATTATTTTTAAACACAAGGTCTGAAGTACCATAATTAACCATTGCATCAAAGCCAGCTTTTACATAACTTACCGGCTGACTATGTTTTTGTGATTTTAAAACCTTTAAACCCGATAGCAATACCGCATTATACAACGTACTAGAAACTTGACAAACTCCTCCACCAACACCTTCTACAAATTCGCCATCTAAAATAATTTTTGCATTTTTATATCCATTATCTGCAGTTCTACTCCCCACGCAATTATTAAAACTAAATTTTTGCATTTTCCCAAGATGCGTTCCATTAATACTATTTAACGCTTTGCGGATATTATATTTTCTGGCCGAAGGAGAAGTCGCTATACTGGTACTAAACTCAGCACGTTTATATGTATATTTTTGTAGCATTTCTCGTGTTATATTAGGCAAAGTTTTAATTACAGGGATATTTATATTAATTATATTTTTATTTTTTTGATATTCTTTAATTAAATTATTATAAAACAAATATTTATCCAATTTAATCCCAATAATTTCATTTTTAATATTTATTTTATTGTTATTTATTTTAATTTCAGCATTTTGTGGTAATTTTTTAATATTTTTTTCAATTTTATTTATTGTTTTATTAAATCCTAAATAAATGTAATTAAATGCAATCTCTGGAGAAATATTTATATTTATTAATTTGTTTAACAATTTTATTTTATCCCCTCTATTTCCATTTCTATTATACCTTTTTATTCTTTCATCAATGTTAAACACACTGGAATTGATTTCAAAATTTTTAACAGGAATTGTCCATTGTTTGTTTTGATAATACAAGTTTATAATAGTGTCATCTTTTGTTATAACATTGTTATTTGAAATTGCCAACAAGTTTATATTTTCAAAATCTGTTTTAGGACACAAAAAACAAATAGCGCCAGAGCACACAACCATTAACAACAACGCCAAATATTTTTTCGACAAAAAACGCATAACACCCTCAAAGTATTATGCGTTATTTTTTATTTAGTTATGCAATTCAATACCAGCAAACATTTCAACATCTTCAACTTCAAACATTTTACTAAAAGAAATATTCAAAATTACCATAATTTTAATTATAACACTAACGCTCACATCTTCATCATTTAAAATACGCCTATATTGACTATACGAAATATTACATATCTCGCAAAACTTTTTGATAGTAATTTTTTTGTTCTTAATATAATCTTGGATAA
>JAZUAD010000030.1:0-20506 GCA_045637825.1 Candidatus Onthoplasma sp.
AAATATAAATTGCAATAAAATAAATATTTCTATAAAAAATACAGCAATATTTAAGAACTTTATATTAAAATCAATAAAAATATTTAATGTTAATTGAAATAAAATTATTAAATTTAAAACCATTATTAATTTATTTTTTATTAAATATTTTAAGTATCTTTTTGAATAATATCCTTTCCATTGAAAAAAGTGTAAACAAGTAAAAAAGTATACAAAGTCAAAAACAAAAGTTAAGGTGGTTAACATAAATTCTCCTTTAATTATTTAAAAATTTGTCGCAATAATCTATGAACAATTGATTGTGTGTTAAATAGCAAAAGTGATTTCCGTTTTTAATTATTTTATATTCAATATCTGGTTTTAGATGTTTAAAAATTTTAAACATTTTCATAGGTGTGGCTGTGTCTCTATTTCCCCAAAATAGAAATGCGGAACAAGTTAATTGTTTAATATATTTTCTCAAATCTTTATTAACGATGTTTTTAAAAGTTTGGCGGTCAATGCTTGATAAGGGTAAGTAATCTTTAGATGCAAATTTTTTAAAATATTCTGGGTTTTGATTTAGAAAGATTGAGCGAAAGTTATTGGTTGTTTTTTTAAAAAAGTTTGGTTTTAGTTTTATGCCTGCACCACCTGTTACTACAATTTTTTCAATTTTTATTTGTGTTGCCAGCATTAAACTTACACGCAAGCCAAAACTATGGCAAATTATGTAAATTGCAGAAATATTTAGCAAGGACAATAGGTTTAGTACAATTTGTTTGTAATCGTACATTGTTAAGGGAATTATGCTACATTCTGCATTAGGTAAATATAGGTTATTTGGTGGAAGAGAAATGCTTAAAAGGTTAAAATTAGACCTAAGGACTTTTTTTACACACGCAAAACTATCTTTATTTCCGCCCCAACCGTGTAGTAATAGCAGTGTTTTGGGTTTATTGGTAAAAATGTATTCATATTCAACTATATAGGTTTTATATAAAAAGGTCATATTGTTGTATATGTTTATAACTTTGTTTTGGGTTACTTGTGATACTTTTAGTAAAATTTGCATATATACAAGTATGGAAAAAATTTATATCATATTTGGCGGAGCTTCGGTAGAGCATGACGTGTCGATAGTTACCGCCCTTCAAACCTACAATTCATTAAAAGATAAATTAGACATAGGGTTATTGTATTGTACAAAGGAAAATAATATTTATTTAGTGGATAAAAGTACACCTGCTGATTACATTGATAAGGAAATGCTATTAAAAAAAGCAAAAAAGGTTGCACTATTTAATAAAGGGGTATATCAAGTAGTTAACAAGAAATTAAAATTGCTATCCACAATTAAATGTATAATTAATTGCTGTCATGGAGGCGTGGGTGAAGATGGTGTGTTGAGGGCAGTTTTGGAGTTTAATCAAATTGCTAGCACTGGAACAAATGCTGGCTCTAGTGCTGTGTGTATGGATAAAGAGTTTACCAAACTGGTTGCGCAAAGTTTAGATATTCCTATAGTGCCATATAAAGTTGCCACAAGAAGTAATAACAAAATAGACGCTACTGAATTGGGTGAGAAGTTGATTGTAAAACCTTGTGGTTTGGGATCAAGTATAGGGGTTGTAAAAAGCAATTTGCAAACTTTAGATGAAAGTATTAGTACAATACTTCATTTGGACGATAAGGTTTTGATAGAAAAAGAAATTAGTCCATTAATAGAATATAATTGTGCCATTGTTAGAGATGGCGAGAATTATATCCTTAGTCAAATTGAACGTCCGTTTAATAAAAGTGATATACTAAGTTTCGAAGACAAGTATATTACATTGGATAAAACACGTGAAATTCCAGCGCAAATTAGCGAAGAAAAGCAAAAAATTATTTATGATTATACAAAAAGAATATATCAACATCTAAATCTTAATGGTGTGGTGCGTATAGATTATTTGTATGATACTGAAAGTGATACTATATATCTTAACGAGGTTAATACAATTCCTGGTTCACTTGCCTATTATTTATTTGAGGGGTTGGGCATTTCATATATAAAATTAATGGAAATTTTAATGAATAATGCCACAACCAAACCATTGCAAATCTATTTTAGTAGCAATATCTTGGAAAATTTAAAAAATATAGGCAAATAGTTAAAAAATAAAGGTGCCATATAAAATTTTATAAAACAAGAATAAAGTTAACATAGTTAAATTAATAAAAATGTCAAAAAATGTTGTAAAAGTTTTGACATTTTTTGTTTAATAGTGGTATACTAAAGATAATAATGAGATATAAGGGGATAACGTATGAGTAAAATCAAGAAGTTATTAATAAGTTTTAGCGTAATAGTTACAATGGCTATTGCTTTTGTGATAGGTTCTGTAGGCATTGAGTTAAAAGATGCAAAAACGCCGAACGCTAATCAATCAGTAGAAAATTCTATTAAGAATAACGGATTACGCCGAGAAAACTATACTTTTGATAAAAATGATGTGGTAATGCGTTCGGGTAGCACAGAGTTGGAGTATCAACCAGGAATTACTGCTAGGGCTGGTCAATCGGTTGCGTTTGAATATACATTTAATAATCCTATGGCGCAAGATATGGCGGTTAACCTAAAGAATATTGATACTACAGGTGTTACATTAAGCTATGCCTATAGTTTAAACACCCCGTTAACCTCAGTTACTAAGTCATCTTCACCGTTTGAAGCGCAAAGATTTGGTCTGGACGATACAATGTATATTTATATTGTAGTAACCCCAACAGGCGATTTAACATCTGCTTTCCATTCATCTATTGTTTGGTATCAAGGTAGAGCAGGTCAACTTAATTGTGTAATTAATGGCGAATCTGCTCCTCAAACTATAGTTAGTGGTCAACCTATTCAAAACTTTTTACCAGCAGATATATCTACAGACTATGATTTTAATGGTTGGTATCTTGATGAGGAATGCACTATCCCTGCAACCTTCCCACTTGTAGACCAAAATGTAACCCTACATACTAATACACCAAACTTACCAACCGATTGGCTACAACTTTCAGGTAGTAGTTATCAAGTAGTTAGAGGAACTAGCAAACTTCCTAAAAATCTAATTATTCCAGCAACTTATAAAGGAATAAATGTAACTTCTACAAAATCCACTGGTGTAGGAGGAATATTTAGCAGAACGGGAATAGAAAGAGTGGTGTTTCCTTCGACTTTTATTACTATAGATGACTATGCTTTTTATCACTGTCATAGTCTAGTAAGTATAGATTTAAGCAGTTGTGTAAATTTAACTTCGATAGAATATGATGCAATTTCTTATTGTGCTAATTTAGTGAGTATAGATTTAAGTAATTGTACAAGTTTAACATCAATAGAAAGAATGGCCTTTAGATATGATTATAAATTAACTAGTATAACAATTCCATCAAGCGTAACTAGTATAGGTGATAATGCTTTTGATGGTTGTTATAATCTCTTTGAGATATATAATTTATCCATTTTAACAATAACAGAGGGAAGTACAACTAATGGAAAGTTAGGACAATATGCTAAAGATATTTATACTAGTAAATTGTCAACATCAAAACTGGCAACAATAGATGGTGTAATTTATTATAAAGAAAGTGATACTAGTTATATTGCATTAGCGCCTCAAGACCCTGCCTTAACAAGTGTGATAATAAATGCTAATACAACAAAGATTAATTCATATGCTTTCCACTCTTGTTATAACTTGCTAGAAGTATATAATTTATCAAGTTTAAGCATAATAGCAGGAAGTACAAGTAATGGATATGTGGCACAAAGTGCTGTTATAGTACACACATCATTAAGTGATACTGTTAATTTTGATATTATAGATAATGTTAAATATTATAAGAAATCAAGTACTAGTTATATAGCTGTTGGTTTAGTTGATGATAATATAACTACTATTACTCTGCATGCAAATACTACAAATATAAATATTGGTGCGTTCTATGATTGTTTTAATTTAGAGAGTGTTGATTTTAGTTCCTGTGTTAATTTAACAACAATAGGGAATTATGCATTTTCTTATTGTGGTAAATTAACAGGTGCAGATTTTAGCAATTGTACCAATTTAACAACAATGGGGAATTATGTATTCGAAGAATGTAGAAATCTATCGATGGTGATTTTTTCTAACAGTTTAACAACAATAGGGGAGAACACATTCATCTATTGCGATAATTTAACACGTTTGGATTTTAGTTCCTGTGTTAATTTAATAACAATAGGATATTCCGCATTTTATAGTTGTAATAATATAACAAGCGTAGATTTAAGCAGTTGCATAGGTTTAACGAAGATAGCAAGCTATGCGTTCAGTGGTTGTATAAAATTAAGTTTTGTAGATTTGAGCGGTTGTACAAGTTTAACTACAATAAATAATTATGCATTTAGAAGTTGCTTTAACCTAACAGATATAGTAATTCCTAGTCAAGTAACTACCATCTCAAATAGTGCGTTTGAGTCTTGTTATAAGTTGCTAGAAGTATATAATTTATCTACTTTAAATATAATTGCAGGAGCGACTGATAATGGAGGGGTGGCTCAATATGCCAAAGTAGTGCATACTAGTGCCTTAACCACATCAAAAATAATAACAATAGATGGAGTAAAATATTATAAGGAAAGTGATACTAGTTATATAGCAATTGGTTTGGCAGATACAAGTTTAACCAGTGTTACCCTACATTCTAATACTACAGCGGTCAATCGATATGCTTTTTATGGATATACTAACTTAATAAGTGTAACTATACCGGCGAGTGTTAAAACTATTGGTAGAAATGCTTTTGCTAGTTCAGGATTAACTAGTGCCACATTTGCTCAAACTAGTGGCTGGTATCGTACGACTTCGGCATCATCTGCAGGTTCGTCTGTGACAGTAACAAATGCAACTAGTGCTGCAAGTACATTAAAAAATTATACTAGCAATTTCTTCTATAGCACTAACGCAGGTGGAAGTTATAGTGATTATGTATAATATAAAGTTCTAAAATTAAATAGTAAGAGAAAGGTGGGTAAAACTGCCTTTCTTTTTTTGTGCGGTGTTGTGGTGGGAGTGGTGGGGGTAGATTTTTTGCAATAAGACTTTACAAATATGATAAAATATGCTATCATATATATTGTGTAGCTAATAAGCTATAATAGGAGTTATAAATGGACCCGTATTTACAGAGCATATTAAGTGTTAATATTAGCACAACTATAGGGCTATCGGCGGTGATAGTATTGTTGTTGTGCTGTTCAGCATTTTTTTCGTGTAGCGAGACTGCGTTTACTACAGTATCTAACCTAAGACTAAGAAGTTTGGCGGAAAACAAAGCCAAAGGTGCAAGAAAGGCAGTTTATGTTAGCGAAAACTATAAGAAAGCTCTTATAACAATATTGGTGGGAAACAACCTTGTAAATATTGCATGTACTACTATATGTGCATACCTTTTTAGTATATTAATTAAAAATCCTACACTATCTAACGTGTTAAATACCATAATTATGACAATTATAGTGTTGATTTTTGGTGAGATTATGCCTAAGGCCTCAGGTAAGGTTAATGGCGAAAAGTTTGCCTTAAGATTTTCTGGTGTACTATACTTTTTGATGAAGTTTTTGACACCTGTGACTGCTATATTTATGGCACTTCAAAATAAGATGATTAAGGAAAAGGTTGATGATACGCCAACTGTAACTGAAGATGAACTAGAAAGCATTATAGATACAATGCAGGAAGAGGGGGTTATTGATAGTGATGATGCTGACCTTATTCAAGGTGTATTGGACCTAAATCAAAGCACTGCCTATGATATTATGGTGCCACGTGTGGACGTTAAGGCGGTGGATATTGAGGACAGCATTGAATATATTGAGGAAGTGTTTAAGAAAACTCAATTTACACGCCTTCCAGTATATAGGGATACAATTGACAATGTTATTGGTATTATTAGCCAAAAGGACCTATTCTTTGCCCTTGTGGACAATAGGGAACTTAAGGTTGAGGAACTTATGACCGAACCACTTAATATTACCGAAACTATGAAAGTGGACGATATTATTAAGGAAATGCAACGTACTAAAAAGCATATGGCGATTGTACTTGATGAACATGGTGGAACTAGCGGTATTGTAACAATGGAAAACGCTATTGAACAAATTGTAGGTGATATCTATGATGAGCACGATAATGAAGAAGTAGTGGAAGATATTGTAAAAATTGATGAAAATACATATAAGATTATGCCGGATACTGATATTGAAGAATTGTTTGATTATCTTGAAATTGAACACTTACCAGAAACACAATATTCTAAGGTAGAGGGACTAATATTTGAGCAACTTAAGGACGTGCCTGAGCAAGGAGATGTGTTTACATATATCGCTATTGATGATGTGCTTCAAGACGATGCTAGCATTATTCAAAAACGTGTTAAACTTAACTTTAATTTGACAAAGGTTGAGGAAAATCGTATAAGAGAAATTACACTTAAAGTGGAATTTTTGGAAGAAGAAAAAGATGAATTATAAAACATATGTAAATTTATAAATAAATATTTACATATTACAAAATAAACTGCAAATAAGTATTTTATCTGCAGTTTTTTATTGTTTTATTTATATGTATATTGTGATGGTTAATTTAAAAAATATTATTTTTAAAATACATTAAATTAAAAAATTATTTTATTATCATTTACAAATTATATTTAATGTTGTATAATAAAAATATATAGGGAGAAATATGTTAGAATTAAAAAATATTAATTATTCAGTAATAGATAATCAGTTAAAAAACATAGATATATTAAAAAATGTAAATCTAAAGTTTGATAAGGGAATAAATGTAATTACTGGTCAAAATGGTAGCGGTAAGTCAACCTTGATTAAATTGATTATGGGTATTAACAATCAAACATCAGGCAATGTTTTTTATAATGGTAAAGACATAACAAATTTATCTATAACCGAAAGGGCTAATTTAGGATTTACCTTGGCCTTTCAACAACCTGTTAAGTTTAAAGGTTTGAAAGTTAGAGATTTGTTAGATATTGCTAGCGCAAAAACTAACAAACTGGCAGATACTTGTGAATATTTATCGCAAGTGGGATTGTGTGCAAAGGATTATGTAAATCGTGAATTAGATGGAACTTTGAGTGGTGGCGAACTTAAGCGTATTGAACTTGCAATGGCTTTGGCTAAAGGTGGAGATGTGTTTTTGTTTGATGAACCTGAGGCGGGAATTGATTTATGGAGTTTTGAAAGTTTGATTAACTTATTTAAAAAACTTAGCAATAAAATTGTAATAGTTGTTAGTCATCAAGAAAAAATTATTAAGTGTGCAAATAACGTTATAGTGTTAGACAATAACGATATTAAACAATATAATAGCAAAACTGCTATTAGTAAAATAAAAACTTTACAATGTAGAAGGTTGGGAGGTTAGTGTGACTAAATTAACAAATATTGACAAAGAACTTTTGCAACAAATTGCTGACCTGCACGATATACCTCAAGGAAGTTTTAACATTCGTAAAAACGGGAAAATGTTGGCACGCAATTCAAACAAGGATATGCAAATAGTTGCAAAAAAAGATGTTGAAGGCATTGATATTATTATAAAAGAAAATGTTAAAAATAAAAGTATACATATTCCTGTAATTGTTAGCAAGGGTGGATTTAAGGATTTAGTATATAACGACTTTTATATAGGAGACAACTGTGATGTTACCATTGTAGCAGGTTGTGGTATTCATAACGACACAAACTATGAAAGTGCTCATAATGGAATTCATAGTTTTCATATTGGAAAAAATGCAAAAGTTATATATATTGAAAAACATTTGGGGTTAGGTAAAGGTCAGGGAGGAAAGATTTTAAACCCTACAACAGTTATTGATTTGGGTGAAAATTCGTACCTTGAAATACAAACAATTCAGTTGGGAGGAGTTACTTACTCTAATCGAAAAACAAAAGCAAAACTTGCTAAAAATAGCGAACTAAACGTTAGTGAAAAAATATTAACAACCGATACTCAACAAGCAAAAACTAAATTTGATGTTGAATTAAATGGAGATGATTGTAAATGTAATGTTGTTAGTCGTAGTGTGGCTAAAGATAAGTCTAAACAACAGTTTAATTCTAAATTAATTGGCAAAGCGGATTGTTTTGGACGTATTGAATGTGATGCTATACTATTAGATAAGGCACAGGTTAAATCTATTCCAGAAATTGATGCTAGAAATGTTAATGCAGCCCTTAATCACGAGGCGACTGTGGGTAAAATTGCAGGCGAACAACTATTAAAACTAATGAGTTTGGGTTTAACTGAACAAGATGCGGAAGACATTATTATAAAAGGATTTTTAAAATAAATGATTTAAAAAAATTATTAGGACGCTTAAGGTGTCCTTTTTTTTGTACATTAAACCTGTTATAGTATAGACATCAAACAGAAGAAGGAGAAATTGATTATGAAAGAATTTGATAAAGTTATAGGCTATGAGCCGGTAAAAAAAGAATTGGAGATGATTTGCGATACAATGCGCAATACTGAAAAGTACAAAAAACTAGGAGTAAATATCCCTAAGGGGTTATTGCTTCACGGAGAGCCTGGAGTGGGTAAAACGTTGCTAGCTAATTGTGTATTGGAGGCAAGTGGACGTAATGTATTTGTTTGTCGTAAAGATAAAGCAGATGGCTGTTTTGGTTCTAGAATTGAAAGAGTATTTGAAGAAGCGATGGAAAAGACACCATCAATTATCTTATTTGATGATATGGACAAATTTGCAAATGATGATAGATTTCATAAAAATAGTGCTGAGTTTGTGACTATTCAATCATTTATAGATGAATGTAAAAATGGAGATGTTTTTGTATTGGCTACTTGCAATAATTTGCATAATTTACCTGATTCACTTTTACGTGCTGGGCGATTTGATAAGGTTATAAAAATAGATAATCCTGAAGGTGAAGATGCTGTTAATATTGTTAAGCATTATTTGGATAAGAAAAAACACGTTGGTGATATTGATGCTAGAGAAATTGCTAAAATTTTAAATGGGCGTTCGTGTGCAGAATTAGAACTAGTGGTAAATGAGGCAGGGATCTATGCAGGATTTAATAATAAAGACATTATCGATATGGACGATATGATAAAAGCATGTGTTAGGGTTATATTTAATGCTCCTGAAAGTATGACTGCTATTAACGATAAAAATATTGAAAGGACCGCCTATCACGAGGCGGGTCACGCATTAATTGCTGAAATGTTGGAGCCGAATAGCGTGAGTATTGTTTCTGTTCGAAAAACTACTGGCGATGTTGGTGGTATAACTGCTTTTCAACTTGCTGATTCATATTGGCATAACAAGGAGTTGATGGAAAACCGAGTTGTTGCATTATTGGGTGGAAAAGCTGCCACTGAAGTAAAATTTGCAAGTGTAGACGTGGGAGCCAATAGTGATTTGCATCGTGCATTTAGAATTGTGGAACGTTTTGTGGATAACTATTGCTCTTATGGATTTGATAAGTTTGTTTTATGTCGTGAAGCATCAAATGAGACAAAAAATCGTAAAGAATTGCAAATATATAATGAGATGGATAGATATTATGCTAAAGCAAAAAAGATTATTGTAGATAATTTGGAATTCTTAAATAAACTAGCGCAAGAACTTATCTCAAAAGAAACGTTAGTAGGTAGTGATATTAAACGAATAAAGCAAAGTTGTGGGATAGAAGTTTAAATGAATAGAACTGAGTTTAAAGAGCATTTTATAAAATTAACTAAAAAGGAAAAGTATAATATAACACTTGGCTGGTTGAGTGATTTGGTTAAAAATAATCATATTACAATCAATGATATTGTGGAAATAATTGTATCTAGTTATAATGATTTACCGGGGGTTAATAATATTGAAAATTTAACGGAAAATAATTATATAAACACTTCCACTATTTCCAAATTGTTTGGTTGCGGTTATGCTAAATCTATACATATAATCAAATTGATGATTGAAAATAATATTATTGAAAGAGTTGCAAAAGGATACAAAATTATATCTTTAATAAAGTTTATACAGATGCTAAAAGATTTTAATATTATAAATTGATTGAGATTTAAAACTTTATATGATATAATTATTAAATAAAAGGTGGATACATTATGGTTCTTTCGCATAACAAAAAAATGGCAATTATGTGCATTTTAAATGTATTAAGGGAGTATAGTGACGAACAGCACCCATTAACTCAAAATCAAATTATTAAAAAAATAGAAAGTATATATGGACTTGAACTTGAGCGCAAATCTGTAAGTGCTAATATTGACAGCTTGATTGATTTTGGAGTGGATATTGTTAAAACTAATAATGGTTGTTATCTTGCTAGTCGTGAATTTGAACCTAGCGAAATATCATTTTTGGTTGATGCTGTTTTTTCAAGCAAATCAATTGATAGCAAAAATTCTCAAGTTTTGGCTACAAAGATATCTCAATTCTTAAGCAAATATCAGCGTAAAAGATATAAGTACCTTATTAAAGCAGATGAGATTATAAGAACTGAAAATAGGCAGTTATTTTATACAATAGATATATTAAATGAAGCAATCGAAAAGGGAAAGCAAGTAGAATTTCACTATAATCGTTTTTATTTTGATAAAGCCAAAAACGAGGAGCGTAAACGTAAAAAATATATAATTAATCCATATTTTATGATAAATAGTCAAGGTAGATATTATCTTGTATGTAATTATGATTATTATGATGGAATAGCTAATTATAAGATTGAGTTGATGACTGATATTAAAATTCTTGAAACCGATGTTAAGCCAATTACCAAATTAAAGGGTTGTGAACAGGGTGTGGATATGGCAAAATATGCAAATGATAATATTTATATGTTCCATAACAAAATTATAAATGCAACCTTAAAAATTGACAACGATTATGCAGCTGAATTTGTTATGGAATGGTTTGGGCAAAAAGCAAGGTTTTATAAGAAAGGAGAAGATGTTTGTGCAGATGTTACTGTTAACGAACAGGCGCTTATATACTGGTGTTTGCAATATGGAGATGCAATAGAATTGATATCACCGCAGTCAACAAGAGAAGAATTGAAAAAGCAAATACAATCATTAAACAAAAAATATGATATACAATAAAAAACTAAATAAATTTTAAAATAGTGTCTTTACTGGTAGGTGTTTTTATAAAAAATATTATAATTTGTTTGAAAGTTTATGAAAATAATGATAAAAACACATACAAAATAAATATGTATATGTTATAATTAATTTAAGGAGAGACTTATGAGTATAAAAAAAGTAAATCAACCAGAAACAGGCAGTTTAACATTAAGTCTAATACAAGCAGGTTTGGAAAATGGAGATATTGTTATTCCAGAGTTTCAACGTGATTATGTATGGCCTGTGGAAAAGGCGGCATCGCTACTAGATAGCTGGATTAAGGGTTACCCAATAGGTTCGTTTATTTTGTGGACAAGTAAAGAAGAGTTGGAAATAGTTAAAAAGGTTGGTTCTATTGAGTTTAAGGAGCAAAAAAATAAAGAAAATGCAAGAGTTTATGTATTAGATGGACAACAACGTATAACTAGTGTGTATTGTGCAACTAAAGCTTTGAAAATAGGTAAAAATGACTTATCTAAAATAGTGATTAATTTAGATGCAGATGAAACTGATGATATAGTGATTGCATTAAGCGATAATCATAACTTAACAAACTACATTTCATTGAAAGATGTAATAGATATGAATATGCTTGACATCGTATCAAAATATGGAAATGATAATAATATGTTAGAAAAAATACAGACATATCATGATAGATTAACTAGTTTTTCATTTCCAACAATTAAAATATTAAATTGCGATTTGTATACTGCCACAGAAATATTTACAAGATTGAATACTGGGGGAAAACCTCTTAATGCTTTTGAAATTATGACCGCTAAAACCTATAAAAGTGGTAAATTCAATTTGGTTGAAAAGGTAAGAGATTTTATAAAAAAATTTAATGAGTATATAGATTATGATGCTTATAGGTTAATGATATTAAAGGCAATAGCTCTTTGTCTTAAGGGGCAGTCTACTGAAAAAACAGTATTATCATTAACACGTGATGAAGTGATTGATAATTTTGAAAAAGTTACAAAGGCATTTGAACACGCTGTGAATTATTTTAAAAATCACATTGGAATTCCTCGTTCGGGACTTATTCCATATAGTGTTATGTTGCTTCCTTATACATACTTCTTTTATAAAAAGGGTTATTCTAATATTACATCACCAAATACTGATGAGGAAAAACAACTTAAAAATTATTTTTGGAGATGTATATTAACACAAAGATTTAAAGATTCGACCGATACCAAGATTGCACAAGATGTTAAAAATGTAATGGATAAAATTATAAAAGGTAACAGTGTAAACAATTTTGCTCCAGTAGAATTAAATGTGGATAATTTTATAAGAGATGGCGAGTTTACAATGGGTAGTGCTTACATAAAAGGTTTGGTTTGTTATTTAATATCCAAAGGACCCAAATCTCTGCTTAATAACAATTCCATCACTTTTGATTTAAACTGGCCAATAAAGAGTAATAGTAATAATTATCATCATTTCTTTCCAAAAAAGAGTAAAGTTATAAAAAATTTAAATCCAGCAGAAAATGAAGTAAATAATATTTGCAATATAATATTGTTAGATACTTATACAAATCAAATAATAATTAAAAATGAAAATCCTAGTATTTATATCCCAACTCTTGCTAAACAAAACACTGAGTTAGAGAATTCGCTTAAAACTCATTTAATAGATAATATTAAGGATTTTGGAATTGAGGACGATAACTTTGATTTGTTTATCAAAAAGAGAGCGTCTAAATTTATTGAAAGTTTATCTGACGAGTTAGTTGCAAATCCAGAAGATAAGATAGATAGCAAAATAGACTAAAACCAAGTGTTTACAGGGGGATAAAATGAAAAAAGTTTTAAAATCAGCATTTATTGCGATTGCTTGTTTGGTGGCGGGGATACTTGTAACGGGTTGTGATATATTTCAATCCAAATACGAAATGACTGAAGAAGAATGGGAAACTGCTCTAAAGTTTGATTGTATTTATTCATATACATCAACAAGCGAAGATTATTCTAATAAGGTGTATGTTGCACAAAATAAAATAAAATGTGAAACTTATTATCTTGGCGAAAAAGAGGATACGTTATATTTGCAAAAAGATGGAACTGATTATTATGGATATTATTATTCGCTAAAAACTAACGAGTGGATAAAGGAAGTAATAGAAGCAGAAGATTATTACGAATATGATGTAAAAACATTTGTTAGTATGTTTGATTATGAAAATGCAGTTTATTCTAAGGAAGATAATTGTTATGTTTTCATAGACGAATTAGAGGAATATAGACTATTTTTTGAAAATAAAAGATTGGCAAAGATTGAAAATTATGATTGGGACGAATTAGAGGAAAATTTTTCTGTAATTAAATTTTCTTATGATGGTTTTAAAATAAATCTTCCTCAACTAAAAGAGGATAAATCTGAAGATGATTCATCTAACATAAATCTTGGAAAAGTAACCGCAAAAGAGTGGTCTGACGCGTTTGATTATAGTGGTAAATACATGGGAACCACTACATATTATGAAGATGGTGAAGTTTCATTTAAAGTAAAAAGTTGTGTTACCAGCAATTTAATAAGGACTGAATTGTACGATAAAGACAACAAGATACAAGCCGTGCAATTTATAAAACTTGAAAATGGTGAATGGTGGCATTATAATTATGATGACGAATCATTAACCTGGGAAAGAGATGAGGAACCTACAGATGATTACTTAGTAGATACTTTTGCTTTCCTTGCAGATATTTTTAAATATGAATTATTTACATATAATGCTCAAACTTGCAAGTATGAAGCCCAAAATTATTGGATAAGTATTGATGAAGATTCTGATATTGCTGATAAAGTGGAAATTGGCTTTGGCAATAATAAAGTAAGAACTCTTTCAGTATTCTTTGAAGATGAAGAATATGGAGAGTTAGGTACAAGTGTCGAATTTTCATATTCCGACTTTACAATTATGTTCCCTAGCGATGGTGATGATGGCATTACTGATGATATGATACAACAAGTAGGCCCAATTACTAAGCAAGAATGGGATAGTGCGTTTGAGTTTGATTGCAATTATACTTATACCATAACTAGCGATGAAGGTGAAGGTAAAGGTTATATAACCAGCACTAAAAAAAGAATCGTTTATTATAATCTGTCTGGCAATATTGAAGAAGAGCATTATTTAGAAAAGAAAAATTCTAAATATTATATATACTATAAAGAATATGGCAATTGGACAAAAGAAGAGATTGATGCTGAAGAGTTTGTTGAGTATGATGCAAGTTATTTTGCAAGTGTATGTAAATATAAGGACTGCACTTATAATACTCAAAAAGGTGCTTTTATTATAGTAGATGGCGATGAAACTTATGAAATTTATTTTAGTAATAAAAAGGTTTCAAAAATAGTAACTACTTATGAAGATGAGTACGATACATATACAAGTGAAGTTGTTTTCTCGTATAGTAGCTTTACAATTACATTGCCAACAGTTAATAGCAGTTCTAGTCTAAAGGGACCAATTACTAATGAAGAATGGGATACAGCGTTTGAATTTGATTGCAACTATACTTATACCATAACCAGCGATGAAGGGGAAGGTAAAGGTTATATAACCAGCACTAAAAAAAGAATCGTTTATTATGATATGTCTGGCAATATTGAAGAAGAACTTTATTTAGAAAAGAAAAATTCTAAATATTATGAATATTATAAAGAATATGGCAACTGGGTAAAAAGAGAAATAGATGATGAAGAATTTTACATGTATGATGCTAGTTATTTTGCAAGTATATGTAAATATAATGATTGCTATTATGATACTCAAAAAGGTGCTTTTATTATAGTAGATGGCGATGAAACTTATGAAATTTATTTTAGCAATAAAAAGGTTTCTAAAATAGTAACCACTTATGAAGATGATTACAACACATATATAGATGAAGTTACTTTCTTGTATAGTAGTTTTACAATTACATTGCCAACAATTAGTAGCGGTTCGGATAGTGGCGAATCAAGTGTGAAAGGACCTATAACAGAGCAAGACTGGAATAATGCATTTTTGAATTTTAATAATAATTATTCATATACATCAATAGATGGTGATTATAAAGAAGTTGTATATTTTACAAAAGATAAAATTAAAGTTCAATTCTATTATGGTAATGTATTTGCATATGAATATTATTATGCAAAAGAAGGAGATCAATATTATTCTTATTACAAAGACCCTAATAACAATAACAAATGGACAAAGGAACTAATTGATGCAGATGAAGCTGTATTTCTTGATGCTTCCTATATCTTAGAAATGTATAAATACAAAGATGCAGTTTATGTAGAATCTGAAAATGCGTACAGGATTAGTATAGAAGACGATTATTATGACTATGACATATATATGTTTTATTTTACAAATAAAAAGGTTTCTAAAATAGTAAATACATGTTCTAGTGATGGAGAGGTAGAAAGTTATACAATGGAGTTTTCATACGATTCATTTAGCATTACTTTACCTAATGCTACCATTGTTTCAACGCAAAAAGGAACTGTTACAAAGGAAGAGTGGGATAATGCATTTGAGTTTGATTGCAATTATTCATATGATTATTTTAACGATAATGGAAATGTTGAGATTGTATACGTAACTGATAGTAAAATAAAGGTTTCAGAATACGATGTTGATAATAGTGCAATAATCGATACATATTATGAAAAAACAGGTTCCAAATATTATAAATATTACAGCGAAAATGGAAATTGGATAAAAGAAGAAATAACTTCTGCTAACTTTGAGATGCTCAAATTTAGTACTTATGCGTCTTTATTTAATTATAAAGACACTTCTTATGATGCTGAAACGGAAGAATATATTATAGAGCAGGAAGGAGTCTCTATAGCAATATCTTTTAATAATAGCAAGATTTCTTGCATGTACATAACGTATTATGAAGGCTTTACATCTAGGTCATTTGGTATTAATTTTTCTTATAACAATTTTACAATAACCTTGCCAACAATTTAATAATAAAAAACACAATCTTAGTCGATTGTGTTTTTGTATGGTTAAATTTCCTATAAATTAAAGCATTGAATAATTATAAATTTATATGGTGTCCCCTACAGGAATCGAACCTGTAACTAAATCTTAGGAGGATTTTGTTATATCCATTTAACTAAGGGAACGTGGGTTGGTAATGATTTTATGAAGAAATAGGAAAATTTGTATAAAAGGATTTAAAGGAGATTAAAAGTGCTACCTTAAATTCATTATAGTATAACAAATATTTAATTATAATGTCAATACAATATTATTTTAAAATTACTAATATGTCAAATTTATCTATAAATTTATACAAAGTTATAATTATATGAATATTAGTAAATAAATTATAGTATTACAACTTTATATCATAGATATTAAATTGACATTATAATCCTAAATCTTTACCTATAGTTGATGAATTGTATTTCCATAGTCTTGAAATTGGATCAATGGTTGACTTGGATAATTTTTTATTATGTAATTTACGTTCCTTACATTCTAGTTTGGTTTGCTTTGGAAGGTCGTAATTTAAAGCATCTTTTAGTGCTTGTAAATTATTATTAGACAAAACGCCATCTTGAATAAGTTCACGAAGATTATTAATTCGTTGAATATAATTAGCAAAATCCTCTGTGTTTTGAGGAGTTGCGCTAGGATAGGAAACATACAAAAAATTATTAAAACTATCTTTTGAAGAGTCGCAATAATCATAAATAACCATTTGCTCAAGGTCTATTACTATTATTCCATCATATTTTTTACTTGTCTTGCTTTTGTAAAGAAAATAATTTTTAGTATGTCTATCACAGTCTGTTCTTAATTCATCTATAAGAAAAATGTTCTGTAATTGAGTTAAACATTGTTCGGTGATTATATTTAGCAATTGTAGTTTAAGGTCGTTATTATAAAAAATTTCCCACTTATAATTACCCCAAAACTTATACGATATTTTTATGTAATCAATATTGTCATTACTTAATACAACTTTAATGTCTGGAATTTGTGTTACATTTGGTTGAATTGTGTTAGTTATATTATAATTAAAATGTTCATAAGATTTAATTTGGCTTATTTCAGGAGTGCTTATTCCAATGTGTTTATACATTTTTGAAGACGCGATTCCAGCAAGTGCTCTAGGAGTTTCAGAAGTTTTTAATATAAACTTACTTGTAATGTCTATATTTTGTGTGCCTAAATGGTTTGGCGTAATAAAGTTTTCATTTCTTACAGTTTTTAACTTTTCAAAGTATTTATTTAAGTTTATTGCCATAATAAATCTCCTAAATCTTGGTTTAATATATAAAATATTTGAATTATAGCATATGGTTTTAGTAAATGCAATAGTTAATATAAATTTAAGTATTTAAAATTCCTAAATTGCTATAAAATAGACGACATTTATATATTCTATTAGGTATTTCTACTAATTGTAGAGTGTTTTTTTTAACACTACCTAATATCAAACCAAGCTCTACTTTTAAGGAGGATAGGTTTAGAGCCGAAAAGTTGAAATTCTCTTGGATATTTTAGGTGTTGATAGTATAATTTCGATATAAAATTTATATATTCAAGGAGGAATTTGTGGAATAAATAAGACATATAGCAACATATTATATAAAATGTACATCAAAAACAAAATGAAAAAACATATAAAATAATAAGGAGATATTTATGAAAATTTGGTTAGATAATATAACAGATGAACAAATTAAAAAATTTATAAAATCAAAAGAAAGATGTGATGAAATAGTTATAGAGAGATATAATGATTTAATAAAGATTTCTACTAAGGAAATCTCGGCTAATGAGGAATATGATGATAGAAAGCGTCGTTATGTATACAATGCCTACGGAAAGGGTTACATACATAAAAACAAATTTATTTTAAACCCTTTTAATAAAAACGATATGGAATGGTTTAATATTGTTAATCAAGCCAATATTGGTGAAAAGATAGATGGACTTACATATTGTGAGGCGTTTGAACAAGCATATGAAAGTGCAATGATTACTGACAAGAATATTAAAAACAGACTAATATCAAATCAAATATTAGAGCTAAAGAAAATTCAAACCCAAAATGACGAAAAATTAAATCAAGACTTAAAGAATATGCATAAAGTTATAAATAATATTCGCATAAAAGCTGAAAAAGGCGGAGAAATAAAGAGAGTTGATGAAAGTTTAATAGTAAAAGACTTTCTTTCGAAAATGCCTGCTAACGAGCGCTTAGATTGGTTAAAAGAAAATGGTTTTACTAAAGACAATTTGGTTAGCGTTTCAGGTGCTGAAGAAAATAATTCTTTGGTAATATAGAAAAAACAAAAACATATTGGTGAAAGCTGATATGTTTTTTTTCATTAATACTAATAAATATTTGACATAAATTTATGTAAATGATAAAATGTAATTATTGAGGAAATGTTTTCAATAGTTTTAAAATACAAGAGGCATAAATAAAAACATTATAAATCTTGTACAAAAGGAGTTTTTATGAAAATTGTAATATCAATAGATAGTGCTTGTGATATACCACAAGAATTAAAAAAGAAATATAATATTTCAACTATGCCATACTATGTAATGCTTGGCGATAGGGAATGTATTGATGGAGTAAATATTACAACCCAAGATTTGTTTGACTATGTTAAACAAACAGGTAATTTACCTAAAACAGCAGCTATTAGTGCGGCAAAGTTTGGCGAATATTTTGAAGAATTGTTAAAAAACTATGATGAAGTAATTCATTTTTCATTGTCTAGCAAAATGACTTCATCTTGTCTAAATGCTATGTCTGGTGCAGAGGGGCTTAAAGTGCACGTGATAGATAGTAAAACATTATCATCAGGTATTGCGTTGCTTGTATTAAAGTGTGTAGAAATGGTTAATGCAGGTGAACTTAGTGCAGGTGAAATTGCTGATAAGATAAGAGAAATGACAGACAAAGTGCAAGCAAGTTTTTTGGTTGACACCTTAACTTATCTTCATAAGGGCGGACGTTGCAGTGCTGTGGCACTAGTTGGTTCAAAACTGCTTAAAATAAAACCAAAAATTCTAGTAAAAGATGGCAAGATGGAAGTATCTAAAAAATATATGGGCAATATAAATAACTGCCTAATTAAATATGTGGAAGATACTTTAAAAGGTAATAATCCAGAAAAAACCGTTGCTTTTTGTACTCATTCTAGTCCAATGGAAATTAGCAGTCAAATTTGTCAAAAATTACGTGAATTTGGATTTGCTGAGGTGTATGATGTGAATGCGGGTTCAACCATTAGTTCGCATTGTGGACCTGGAACACTTGGTATATTGTTTATGAACAAAGAATAAAACAAACAAATGTGATTAAAACGCTATATCGTTAGATATAGTGTTTTTTATGTGAAATTTTTAAATTGGTCTTGAAAATAGTGTATTTGTATGATATACTATAAACGCTTTTAAGGAGTTATAAATGAGTTTGGAATTTTTAAAAGAAGAATTTACTAAATTGCTTGCTGTAAATGAGAAATTTGGTAAATGGGAAAATGAAATTAATAAAAAACTTAATGGAGGAAAACTTATTTCATTAAAACTATTTGAAATGATTAAAAGAACACCTATTGATTGGGATACTCTTTGGATTGTTACATCAATAGGAACTTTTACCTTAAATAATAATGTTGAGAACTTTGAATATGTTTTAAATCAAGCACAACGAAGAGGCATAATTAAGAACTTTGAGAGAAAGAAAATAGGTTATTCTCTAGTTGCAAAAGATGATACGCTAATAAGATTTATTAAACTTACTGATTTTATTCCATCACTAGATGAAGATGTAAAAAAGAGATTGGAATCAAGTAAAAGGTCAGGACATTGTCATTGGGATAGCATTCATCTTGCAGAACATTTAGAAATGCCAAGTAAAGTCGTAAGTGGTTATTGCACAATGCAAAGCAAGAAAATGCCATTTCCACATACTTGGGTTGAACTTGAACATCAAGGTAAAGAATGGGTTTTAGATTTTACTATGAATGAAGTAATGAATAAAGAAGGATACTACAAACTTTATAACCCACAAAAAACGGTTGCTATTGATAATGCTACCTTAATTGAAGATTTAGAGTTAAGAAGAAGGTCATCAATGGAATGTGAGGATATTAGAATGTATCTTTTCCACCCAGACGAAGCTAGAGAAGTAATGCAAGAAGAAATTAAAAGTCATAAAACTTATGAGACTGGGGAATTCCCTTGGCTTATGATTGAAAAATAAAAGGAATTATTATGGGATTATTTGCAGACATTTTAAAAAGATTTAACAAACAAAATGAAG
>JAZUAD010000031.1:0-7915 GCA_045637825.1 Candidatus Onthoplasma sp.
TTTATTAAAAATATATATTAACTTTTATTTTTAATTATTTAAACTATTTTTATTTTAATTTAAAATTATTTTATTAATTTATTTTAATATTTATTCTTGACTAGATGCCAATTTCTTTTGTTGGTCCGCAATAGCAAGCGCCTTAAACATCTCGTCCAAATCTCCGTCCATAAAGTTTAAAATATTAAACAAGCTTAAACCAATACGATGGTCAGTTACACGTCCTTGAGGGAAGTTGTATGTTCTAATACGTTCACTTCTATCACCTGTACCAATTTGAGATTTACGATTGTCTTTATATTCTGCATCTTTTTGCTGTTGATAATAATCATACAATTTTGCACGCAACATCATAAATGCCTTTTCCTTGTTTTGAGTTTGACTACGCTCATCTTGACACGCAACCACAATCCCTGTAGGAGCGTGAGTAAGTCGAATAGCACTTTCGGTTTTATTAACGTGTTGACCACCCGCACCAGATGCACGATAAAGGTCAATACGAATATCCTTCATATCAAGTTCAACGTCTACTTCTTCCGCTTCAGGCAAAACTGCAACAGTGGCAGTTGAGGTATGCACACGACCTTGACTTTCAGTTTCAGGTACACGTTGCACACGATGCACGCCACTTTCATACTTAAAAGTTGCATAAGCATTTTTACCCTTAATCATAGCCATAGCATATTTAACACCGCCAAGTTCGGTTTCCTCAATATCAAGCACTTCAAACTTAAACTTATGGCTATCGCAATACATTTTATACATACGCATTAATGAGTGAGCAAACAACGATGACTCTTCACCGCCAGCACCTCCACGAAATTCCATAATAACGTTTTTGGTGTCATTTTCATCTTTAGGAAGTAGCAAAATCTTCAAATCTTCCTCACTTTGCTTTAGGGCATCTTTAAGATTTTGAATTTCTTCCTTTAACATATCTCGCATTTCAACGTCAATTTCCATTTCTAGCATTTGCTCGTTTTCGGCAATATCGCTTTCATACTTTACATATTTATCATATTCTTCAACAATAGGTTGCAAACCACTATGTTCTTTAACACGCTTTTGCCACTCTTTATTATCAGCAATAATTTCAGGATTAATAATATCCTTACTTAGCGTCTCATATCTAATTTTAATATCTTTTAATTTAGATAACATCTTTTTTCTCCTTTTAATACTTATTTTATTTCTTCCATAAAATTAACTATTTTATTTGTTGATATAGCATATTCTATTTCACTACGAGTACTAGTTCCAATATATCCATCTTTGTTAATTACAAATATCTCATCAGCCATATCTATTTTGCGTTTATGCATATCATCAAGCATTGCTTTAGTTTTAGTCAGAGTTCCTTCGTCCATACTTTCCCAAACTTCATTATCTCCACTATGACCAAACAACCCAACACTTATTACGATATTGCCTTCAAGCGTAAGGCGCTTTTGTTCACGCATAAAATCTTCTTTAAACTTTGTACTTCCACAAAGCGTTATAACCTTATATTTACCTACCATAATATCCCCTTATATTTTTACAATAATAACCCTATCGTTATTATTGTAATCTTTAATAATTTGAATCTCTTTTGCAATATCTTTAAACAAGTTGCTTACACTTTCGCCTTGATTGTATCCAATTTCAAGCAATAACACACCATTTTCTAGTAAATAGTTTTTAATGTTGTTTGCAATTTCACGATAAAAATCTAAACCATCATCTCCACCATCAAGCGCTAACAATGGGTCATATTCCACTACTTCCTTATCAAGCGTTTTAACCACATCAGTTTCGATATATGGCGGATTAGATATTATTACATTAAATTTACCTTGAACTTTGCTAAACATATTAGATTGATATACATCAACATTTACATTATGTTTTTTTACATTTTTCTTAGCAATCTTTAATGCCTTTTTACTAATATCACAACCCTCTACATACGCCCTAGTATTTTTAGCCACACTTACCGCCACACAACCACTACCTGTACATAAGTCTAGCACCCTATCATTTGGCTTAATATATTCAAGTGCTTTTCCAACCAATAACTCAGTATCAAACCTTGGCGATAAAACGTTTTTGTCAACACAAAATTCAAACCCATAAAAATAGGCCCTACCAAAGATTTTTGTTATTGGCTTATGCTTGCATCTTAATTTGATTTTTTTAATAATATTTTTATATTGCTTTTTACTTAAATCTTGAGTACTAAACGCCACATCTGTTATAGGCATATTTAGTTCATAACCTATAATATAATCTGCATCACGCTCATCAATACCGGCAAGGTTTAAACGATTTTTAGCAACTTTTCTTACTATATTTAACTTACACATTTCAACTTTCTCTTTTGGAATATTATTTTTTGTACAAAAAAAGTATCCGGTCCAATTCACCTAAAAAATGATGTGAAAAAACCAGATACTTTGTTTTGCTATTTATTTTCTAAATTATGTTTCTTTCTAAACTTATCAGCACGACCCTTAACGTCAACCACCTTATCGCCTTTACCAGTAAAGAATGGGTGACAAGCGCTACAAATTTCTAACTTAACTTCGTCGCCTGCTTTTGTAGATGCACCTTTAAATGTATTGCCACAAGCACATACAAAAGTAACTTCATGATAATCTGGATGTATATTTTGTTGCATAGTTTCTTCTCCTATATAATATTTTCTTGCTAACATATTATAAAGGAAAAAATCTCAATTGTCAACACTTTTTAAAAATTTCTTTTATTTTTAAATAAACTTATACCTTATAACCATTTTTATGCACAAATTTTTGTGCAACTTTGTTAATATCTCCAGCGCCAACAAACACTATACAATCACCCTTTTCAAAAAACTTGCCTTTAATCTCTCTATTTAACTGACTATAATTTTTTACATAACTAGCATTATCCACATATTGACTTAATAGTTTAGCACTATACCCCTTACATTTATCTTCCCTTGCAGGATACTCCTTATAAATTATCAAATTTTTTATATTATCCAACACTCTAACAAATTCTTTTATCAAAATTTTAGTACGAGAATAAGTATGAGGTTGAAATATTACATTTACTTCATTGTATTTTGTTTGCAAACTACTATACAAACACTCTATTTCGCTAGGATGATGTGCATAATCAGTTAAAACCTCACAATCTCCTATCCTACCCAATAATTCACACCTACGCCCAACGTGTTCAAAACTTTTTAATGCTTTATAAATTTTAGTATATGACAACCCTAAATTTAAACACACATCAACAGCCACTACTGCATTATAAATATTATGTTTTCCATAAACATTGTTAATAGCATACCTTTTGTCTTTATATACAAACTTATTTACACCCTCTATATCTTTACATTTTACCCTAATAGCCCTATTTTTAATACAACTAGTCGTATCGTTATCCAACACCACTCTAGTTTTTGCACGTTTTAAAAAAGTTTTAAAAGCATTGCGTAAATTATACATATTTCCATAGCAGTCCAAATGGTCGTTATCTATATTTAAAACCACAGCCATATCGCAATTAAATTTTAAAAAACTTCGGTTATACTCACAACACTCCAGCACCAAATACTCATCATTGGGATTAAGCCGAGCATCTTTCACATCTGCCCCTATATGACACGAAACCTTTTTACCTGCTGAGCGCAAAATATGATAAATCATAGCACAGGTAGTACTTTTACCGTGAGTTCCACTCACCCCTATTACATACTTAAACTTTTTGCAAATATAGGATAAAAATTCCGATCTATCAACAGTTTTAATCTTTTTATTTTCCGCTTCAACAATTTCAACATTGCTATTATCTATCGCCCCGGTGTAAACCACCAAATCAGCTCCCGCAATATTTTTTCGCTTATGCCCTATCTTTACCTTTATCCCTTTGCTTTTACATATTGTAGTATACTTGCTGGCTTTAACATCACTTCCACTAACCTCTATTCCTAAACCTTTACAATATAATGCTAGCAAGTACATACTTACACCGCCTATGCCAACAAAATGCATATGCTTAACTTTTTCCAAATTTATATCCATATTAGATTATATGAAAACAAAGCTTTTCCAGTGATATATTTAATTATGTTTTATTTTAAGATTTCTAATTAGTAACTCAATTAATAAAATTTTAATATATGTATGTAAATCGTTTGACTTTTTTTTACTTCTTTGGTTAAAATAATAATGACTACTTAGTTAGTTAATATTTAAAAGGGAAGGTGAACAGACTTGAATATTACAGACGTAAGAATCAGATTGGTAAGCAAGGCTGACAGCAAGCTTAAGGCTTTCGCTAGCTTCACTATTGATAGTGCATTTGTAGTGCACGATATCAAGATTATTGAAGGTAGCAATGGTAACTTTATTGCTATGCCATCACGCCAAACTCCAGATGGTGAGTACAAAGATATTGTACACCCATTAAATACTGAAACTAGAGAACAAATTAGTTCAGTAATATTGGCTGAATACGAAAAAGCTAAACAAGAAGCATAGTATTAGCTAACAAAAGGGTTTATCAATCCCAACAATTCAAAAAGACGCATTATCAAATGCGTCTTTTTTTATTTCAACAATTCTTGTAATCGTTTACATTTTTCCTTATCCATATCTTCCACATCTTGAAGGCGATATTTAATTTTCAATTCTTCGTATTTATATTTACCCATCGAGTGATATGGCAATAATTCTATACGTTCAACATTGTTTAATGTGCTAGCAAATTGTTTTAGTTTTAAAACATGTTCTTCATCGTCATTAATTCCCGGAACAATTACTTGCCTTAACCACAACTTTTTATTTAGTTTTTGACACTTATCCACAAAATTATTAAATCCGGCCATATCTCGTCCCGTAATATACTTATATTCGGTTTCGTCTACCGCTTTTACATCTAATATTACCAGGTCGACTAGACTTAATACTTCATCATAATCCTCTCCAACACCTGAAGTATCAATAGCAGTATGAATATTATTTGATTTTAATATCTTTATAGTTTCTGCAACAAAGTCACTTTGTAGCAATGGTTCCCCACCGCTAAAAGTAACTCCGCCACCTTCACCATAATATACTTTATATTTGTTAAAAAGTTTCAAAACTTCATCACTAGATATTTCACGCCTATAACCTTTAATATTCCAACTTTCAGGATTATGGCAATAGGCACATCTTAACTTGCAACCAGACAAAAATAACACCAATCTAATACCAGGTCCGTCCGCCGAACCCATTGTTTCTAAATCAATTATTTTGCCATTCATATCTCACCCACTTTACTATCTTTTTTCGTGGAAAGTACGTGCAATAACTTCTTCTTGATGCGCTCTATCCAATTTGTTAAAGTTAACTGCATAGCCCGACACTCGAATTGTTAGATTTGGATACTTCCAAGGATTATTCATTGCATCAATCAATAATTCTCTATTAAGCACGTTTACGTTTATATGTTGTGCGCCTTGAATAAAATAGCCATCTAGTATTGATACAAGATTATCAATTTGCTCGCTTTCGTTATTACCCAAAGCGGTTGGCACTATTGAAAATGTGTTAGAAACACCATCTTGACAACAATCTTTAAACTTAATTTTAGCAACTGAATTTAGTGAATTTAATGCGCCAGTATTATCTCGCCCGTGCATAGGATTGGCACCAGGAGCAAACGCCTCGCCCGCCTTTCTACCATCTGGAGTAGCACCGGTTTTTTCTCCATAAACAACGTTAGAAGTAATAGTTAATAATGATAATGTTGGTTTTGCATTGCGATAAAATCTGTGTCCTTTTATAGCATCAAAGAATTCTTGCACCAGTTCGGTAGCCAAACTATCCACTCTATCGTCATCGTTACCAAATTTAGGAAATTCTCCCTCTATAACAAAATCAACCGCTATTCCTTGTTCATTTCTAATTGGCTTAACCTTTGCATATTTAATTGCAGATAATGAGTCAACTGCTGAAGAAAATCCCGCAATACCAAAAGCCATAAGTCGTTCAACTATAGTATCGTGCAATGCCATTTGACTTGCTTCGTAAGCATATTTATCATGCATAAATTGAATAATATTGTTAGCATCAACATATATTTTTACAATTTTCTTAATCATTTCACTATAATCACGTCTTACTTTTTCATAAGTTAGTACTTCTTCAGTATTTTTTTCCATACCTTCAACTACTAATTTACCGCTTTTTTCATCATAACCGCCATTTATAGCATAAAGTAATGATTTTGCCAAATTACAACGTGCACCAAAGAATTGCATTTGTTTGCCTTGTTTCATTGCCGAAACACAACATGCAATAGCATAGTCATTGCCATACAATGGACGCATAGTATCGTCACCTTCATATTGGATTGAGTCGGTTTTTATTGATATTTTAGCACAGTATTTTTTAAAGTTTTCTGGCAATCCTTTAGCCCAAAGTACTGTCAAATTAGGTTCAGCACTAGGTTCCAAATTTATTAAAGTGTGTAATAATCTAAATGAACTTTTAGTTACTAAACTTTTATTTTTATCAACCATTCCTGCTATAGTTTCAGTAACCCAAGTAGGGTCACCAGCAAATAACTCATCATATTCAGGGGTTCTAAGATGTCTAATTAATCTTAATTTAATAACATATTGGTCAATTAGTTCTTGTGCCTCTTGCTCGGTTAATATTCCTTCCTTAATATCTCTTTCAATATAAATATCAAAGAAAGTTGCATTTCTACCTATCGAAGTAGCCGCTCCATTATTTTCCTTTGCACCAGCAAGATAACCAAAATATACCCATTGTATAGCTTCTTTAGCATTTTTAGCAGGTTTAGAAATATCAAAGCCATAACTTAAAGCCATTTTCTTTATATTTTCCAATGCTCTAATTTGGTCGCTAACATCTTCCCTTATTCTAATACTTTCTTCAATAAATTTTTCATCAATATTATTACTAGCAAGGTCTTTTTTCTTAAATTCTATAAGTTTATCTATACCATAAAGCGCAATTCTACGATAATCTCCAATAATACGACCTCTACCATAACCATCTGGAAGACCAGTCAACAATCCATTACTTCTTGCCCTTCTAATTGACTGAGTATAAGCATCAAAAACTCCATCATTATGAGTTTTTCTATAAGTTGTAAAATGCTTATACACATCTTCATTAATCTTATAGCCGTGCGCTTCCAAGGCCTTCATAGCAATTTTTGTTCCGCCATACATATTTATAATTCTTTTTAGCGGAGCATCTGTTTGAAGTCCTACTATTACTTCATTTTCCTTATCAATATATCCAGGAGCAAAGGCAGTAATTCCACTTAAAATATTTGTTTCAACATCTAAACAACCACCTTTTTTTCGTTCTTCAGCAAGCAATTCCTCACATCTCGCCCAAACCGCCTTTGTTTTATCTGTCTGCTTTGCCAAAAAGGAATCATCTCCAGTATATTCCTTAAAATTTTGCAATATAAAATCGGCAACATTTATTTCATCTTGCCAAATATCACCTTTAAAATCTCTCCAGTTTTGTTCAAATTCTTTTTCCATTATATATCCTCTCTTTTGTTTGTTTTTATTGTATCTTTATTATGTAGTGTTTGTAAGAATACAAATCATATTCTTCTGATAAAAAATTATAACAAAAGATTTCTATAAACACAACTTGTTGAATATAGTTTATTAAAATTATTAACATTTTCGTTGTTTTTCCAACAAAAAAAGTAAGAAGTGGGTTAGACTTCTTACTTTTGTTAATTCATATATATCTTAATATTACTAGTTCAAGGGTATTTTTCGTATGTTTTAAGAGTTACCACTCTACACTATTCATCAGTATTGTTAAATACTGTGTCGACTTAAAGATTTCTCTTTAAAAGGAGGTGATCCAGCCGCACCTTCCGATACGGCTACCTTGTT
>JAZUAD010000032.1:0-9952 GCA_045637825.1 Candidatus Onthoplasma sp.
TCTGTTTCAATTTCATAACCTTCTTCCACTACAAATCCCATAGATACGAAAACATCTTCAATTTGTTTTTGAACAATTGTACGTGGGTGAAGTGAACCAACCTCTGTATCTACAGGCAGAGTTATATCAATACGTTCGGCATTGTTAATTTCTTCCAAGATTGCACGTTGTTTAAATTCTTCTTGCATATTAGCAACCGCATTTTCAATCTTGCCTTTTAACTCATTAATCAACATACCAACTTCTCGCTTTTGCTCGTTAGGTACGGTTTTCATCATAGGCATAATAGCAGTAATTTTACCACTTTTACCTAGATATTTAACTCTTAATTCCTCTAATTGTGTTTGAGTGTCGATAGATTTAATTTCGCTATCAAATTCAATACTTACTTTTTCAATTTCTTGTTTCATATTTTACTCCTTTTAAAAAACAAAAAAATCGCCCTACTATTAGGACGATTGATTAATTCGTGGTACCACCTAAATTTATTTTAACATATATAATATGTTTAAAACCTCATTACATTTTTACGGTTTTGTCCGGCAACCCTTAATCACTACATATAGTGTTTACCAAGTGCAACTCCAATGTTGAAATTCATTTATTGTTTGAACATAAGTGGCTCTCAACCGGCGACCACTCTCCCTTTATGAAAACAACAAACTACTGATACATCTTCATAGTTTTTATTAAAGTAGTGTTATTAACACTTTATGTTTTATATTTTAACACCTAAAATATATTTTGTCAACAAGTTTTAAAAAATAGTGGACAATTAACCACTATCTTTTTTTAATATGAACTATGAATTGTGATTTTATAGTCAAAAATTACATCTTTTAAAAAGTCTTGCTTATTTTCAAGCGTATTTAAGTATTTAGTAAACTTTTTGTTTTTAAACTTATAAAATTTGTCATATATTTCAATCATATCTATATTTTGGTCTTTTAATTTTTGAACCACATTATTAAGATTTCCCTTAACCTTGTTAGTTAAACCTTCAACAACACTATCGTCCACAAACCAGTTTTCGGTATGTAGCAAATTTTCGGTTTTTTCACTTTCAATAATTTCATCTAGCACAATATACAAATCAATACTATATATAATTTTAGGTTTCCCCTTGTCAAAACTTAACTTGTATCCCATTTCCTTATCGGTAAGGTCTAACACAACTCGCGCATTTTTAAATAAATTACTGTTAACATTTTCTAGCACGAAAGTCCCCAACACATTTTCCGGTTGCATTAAATTAATATATTTTACATCATCTGGGGTGATTTCACTAAACTTTTTACCCTCTCTAAAAACTGAAGTTGTTCCATCGTTGGTAAAATACAGCTCCTTACCTTGCCCACCACCTGCGCTTGGACTGGTTCCTCCACCATCACTGCTAGAACTTTGTGAAGTTCCGCTATCTTCCACCTTGATTTTAATAGCATTAACTTCTTCTGTTTCACTTACCTTAATTTTAGGCATTATAGATAAACTTAAATCACCATAATAGCCCTTAAAAAAACTTTCAATATTAGTCTCGGTTGCCACGATATATTCTCGATTAAAATTTATAATTTCAGACACCTTTAAACTCATATTGTCATTTAGTTGCACCACACAATTGGCAAAATCTTCAGTTTCTCCTGAAAAGTTTATTAATACTGCGTTTCGCCCCACACGTTTAGTTCTGTTTAAATAGTCCAATGCTTTCATAGCATTTTCTTCGCATATATTATCACCTAACGCCATAATATCACATTGACCAAAACCGATTTGTTTGCCTAATTGCAACGAAATTTTATTAATAGCAGTGGTTATATCAAGCCCTTCTGCGCTATATGCCTTGCGTTTTGCAGAAGACCCTTGAACAGGCGTTAACACAACAGCGCTTACTTCAATTAAATTGTCCTCAGTTTTGTCAATAGCAAGGGCGGTAACTATTGCTTGAGTTTGGCTTTGTGCTGGTTGATTTGTATATTGAAACGACACTATTAATACTAATATACTTACCCAAATAATCATCTTTCGGGGTGAAAATATTTGTTTAAACTTTTGCATAGCCCCTCCCTGATTTCTTAGTTGACGTTTTAGCTTCTTTGGTTTGGGAGGAAGTTTTATTGGAATACGACTTTTCCTCCTTATTAGTTTTTGAATTATTGATTTCTTTTCCCTTACTCTTTTCCCTTTTGATAAAACTCAGTCCAAATATTGTAAAAGGCGCAACATATTGCCCTATAATAACCATCCAAACTATTGACTTGTGCAAAAATAGTTTTTCCAAAGCAATCGTATGTTCTCCCCAAAATACCCACAAAATAATTCCAGCAAACAAGATTATCGTTGTAACCACATCATTTTTAATATTAAATATTAATTGCAATCCTCTACAAAACAAATATCCGTAAATTGCCACATGCAAAATTTGAGCAACTGCCCAAACTGATACAATCAACCACGAAAGTTCATCTAACGCTATATGTGCATTAGATATTTGACTAATATCTGATATTGCAAAGTTGTGTGTTGAAGCCATAATTCCATAGGCGCCATAAAAACTCCATAATACTAGTTGAACTAATATTATCGCTATTGATGAATACATAAAAATTTTAGATTTTTTTTCGTCCCTAAAATCTACTGCTCCTGCAAATAGCAACAACTCTCCTCCTATACCAAACCAAGCAAGATAGTCATATATTGCCTTAAAAATAGGTTTAATTCCATTATTTAATATAGGCAAAAAGAAGGACAAATCTACCGCTCCAAACCCCTTAATGATAATAATTACAACCCCTGCAATTATTATCCATATAAATATTTCACACACTCTACCAATGTTACGAGCGCCTTTATATATCATATAACAAGTGATTAATGCTATTGGCAAAGCAAACTGAAACCACTCAAAGTCAGTATACAAATTTTTAACCAAAAACCACTCCAACCCCTTGGTTTTAATGCCTAAATGTATTAATGGCACCGCCGTTAAGGTAATTACTAAAATTTTAGCAACCACACTTCCAGCACGCTCTTTAACAAAATCGTATATATTTTTATCTTTAGCCTGTTTAATCACTTTTACCGAACCCCAAATAAGTATTGCATCTATCACCATCATTATCAATACTGATAAATACCCATCGTTTTTGCACGATTGATACATTAAACTAGGTAGCGACAAAACCTTAAAAGCAATTAACATATAAAATATTATTATTGAAAATTGTCTGTATGATATTTTCATCTTTGTCTAGTCCTATTCTTTTTATTATTTGCTATACTTTGAGGTCTATACTTCATATCTATTAATGATTCCTTTATCAAAAAGTCTTTCATATCACTTTTAATAAATGGCGTTGCAGGTGCTAAATATGCCGATTCATAACTATCAAAACTGCTTAAATACGACACAACCCAAACTGCCAACGCCAAAATCCCAAACAAACCTAGCGTCGCACCCGCAAACACAAATAATAATCGCAATATTGAAAATTGCGAGGCCTGATTTGGTGCAACATAAAACGTAAGCCCACTAAGCGCAACAATCATAACCGTTGGCGGACTTACTAGCCCCGCATTAACAGCAGTTTCGCCCAGAATTAATGCGCCAACAATACTTAATGCCATACCCATATATTGAGGCATATGCAAGTTTGCTTCATACAAAATTTCAAACAACAACACTATAAATAGGACTTCGGTAAAAGGTGTAAAAGGTATCCCTTGTGTAGTATTCATAATGGTAATTAAAAACTCGGTAGGTAGTATCTTGTAATGATAAATTTGAATTGCCAAATATGTACCCGGCAACAATACAGCCAGTACCACACCAATAAGTCGTAATATTCTCAAAAACGAAACTTTAATAGGTTGCGAGTAATAATCATCGCTTGCTTGCAAATCTTCCAACAATATAAAAGGTACAGTTAACACAATGGGTGAACCGTCTATCATAACACCTATTCGCCCCTCCAGCATTTTGCTTACTAAAATATCTGGCTTTTCAGTATCTCCAACTTGTTTAAAAATAGAATTTGGTTTTCGTTGCAAATATGCAGATATATAGTAACTATCAACTATACCATCTATATTAATTTTTGAAATTCTTCGTTCTACTTCTTTAACCACATTTTTATCAGCAATATCTTGAAGATATATTACCGCCACTTGAGTTTTAGTATATTTACCTATTGTAAAACTATCTACCACCAAATTAGGTGTAGGTAATTTATGCCTAATAAGCGATAAATTAAATTTAATACTTTCATTAAAGCCCTCTCTTGGACCTTTCATTACTGCAGAAGTTGGTGGCTCTTGAATAGGGCGTACCACAATTTTTTCTACATCACAAGTAAGCATTTTCCCAGTTTTATCTATAATTATTCCAGCTCGACCTTTTAAAATTTCGGTAATAAACTGATTAATATCGTTTTGAACTTGTACTTCATTATTTACCAGTACTTGTTCTTGAATAAAACTACACACATCACCCTCAATGTCCGCATCAAACTCCACCAAAGGCTTAATTACACTTTCGTTTAATAAATTATTATCAGTCAAAGGAGCAACATATACAATAAATATTTGCGTGTCAAAAAACTGCACTTCTCTTACCTTAAAATCGGTACTGAAGTGCAGAATTTCTTTTATTTTATTTAATATTCTACTAGCACTTTTCATCAGTGTTAGTATTCTCTTTTAAATTTTAAATTATTCGTATATTAATTAATACCTTTAACTCGCATAGCCAAGTGGCTCTACAAACAAAACAATATATCTAGCATCTACAATACTAACTCTTATAGTGCTGTTATAATTTCCACCAAGTGCTGTTTTAGAGGCCTTGGTATAAACAGTAGTAGTAATTGTTTGAATAATGTTAGCAAGTGCACCTTCTGTTACTTCTCCTGTAATAGTTTTTTCGATATATTGCTTAGCATCTATATCAACAGTCACTCTGTGCTTATTATTTGCTTTTAACATAGCATAAATTAATGCATTTGTTATATCTTGCTCAACCTCTGCTTTAAAGGTTGTATCAATATCCACAGTAGAACCATATTTACAAGAATAACGTTGGGTTGTATAATAGTCAAAATTATTTTCAGCAACATAATTTGTCTCGTCTCCTAATCTGCGATGCCATGTTGTTGCTTGAGCATTTAAGTTAGCGTCGCTCATTAAGAAATATTTATGTAAATACACTTGATATCTTGTAGTTACACTACTTTTAGTAATATCTATTGTGTTTTGTATTGCGCTAGCAATGTCAATTACATACCAATTTTTAGCATTATCGTTATCGTGCTCATCAATATCAATATACACTTTGTTCCAAGTATGTTTGTTTTGGTTTAATGTTCCGTTAACTTTAATACTATCTATACCTTCAATACTACACAATACCACAAATGCCTTTGCTAAACCTTCGGCTGTTGATTTTTGTCCTACAAAATCATCTATAGAGACAAATAATCCATTTTCGTTATTAGCATTATAGAAAACTCCTTCAAGGTAATATTCTTTAAGGTTTAAATTAGCATTACCTTGCAAATATTGTTGTTGCGCCACATCATTTAACACAATACGTTTAGTTAAAAATTCGTATATAGTTAATGTTTTATCATATTCGCTCATATTGTCAGAGCATATTTGACGTAAAACAAATCTAGCATTTTCATATACCGCTTTAGCAACAGTGCAATTTCCTACAAAATTAGGTTTTTTATTGTATTGTAGTGCCATAAATAATTGTTCAGTAGTTGTAACATCAACTGTTGGTTGACTGTCAATAGCAAATACATACGCTGATGAACGTTGGTCAAATAAATCTACAATATTCACTTTTTCACTATACACTTTAGTTGGTGAAAGTATAGTATCTGTTTTATCTTCTAGTATATTATTTGTATATCTAAAAATATATATGTTTCTTTCTTCGTTCAAACAAAATTCTTGTCTTACATTGCCTTGACTATCTATTGAACCTAAAGAACAACTACTAATTTCTGGATATTTCCCCAACAACGCTTTGGCAATCAAATTCATTTTTGCTACATCGCTTGAGCAGTTTTCCACTTCAATAGCAAGACTTTCTGAAATTTCATTAGCAATTTTATACAAATCTGTTTTGCAATATATCTTTAAATTATATTCCAACGTGTCGTATCTCCACACATCTTTATTGTATAAATAATGATACCATAACAAATTTTTTAATTGTTCAGCGTTAGAAACGTTATAATTATAGTCATGTCCATACAAAAATACTGTGTTTCGTTCATAATCTGTTAATTGACTCATCGAATATACATATGGTGCAAATTGTGCTGTTTGGCTATTTTCGTAACTTTCATCATCACCTAGCGCTTTGATTTGAATTGTATAAGTACCTTCTTTAGTAAAGCACATATATTCGCCCGAACCAACATTTATTACTGGATTGCTACTTTGTGGTACAAAAATAGATTTTTTCAAAATAGGATTACTGTTGTGATTATAATAAATGTATACTTGATATCCCGTACTGTGTTCAACCTTATCCCAAGTAATATTAATGTTGGAAGAATTTTTAATCTTTGTTACTTTCATATTGGTTGGGTTAGGCAAGGTCTCGCCTTTAACCAATCTGTAAGGATTTCCACTAGTTGCAGAATCTGTATAAAAGCTTCCCTTTAAGGCCAATGCTTTTACATATATTCTATACACACCATTTTTAGTTACGTGCTTACTAATATCCGCCACACCTCTATCAATAGTTATCTCTACTGGTTCTTCATCACTATCCGCTTTAACTATTTGCACAAGGTATTTTGCAGCCAAAGTTTGTTCCTTAAATGTTAACATATATTTACTTTCGTCTGCAATTTTAGTTACTTGAATATCTGTAACAATGTCTAATTGTTTAATACAGTTATACGAATAGCTTGCCATATTAGAATCTTTGATATACGGACTATCAATCGCTTTTGCTTTAACCATAAAATTATATTGACCAGCATTGGCAAAATATGACGTAACTTCAACTTTAGAGGTTTTTAGTGAACCATCTTCATTAAATTCAGGAGCATATACACCAATAGACTGATAATTTACCCAAACTTCATAGCCCATAAGAATTTCTTTTTCGCTATCTTCCCCATAAATATTCAAATAGTACTTATCTCCTTCGTTAGAAATTGAAAGAGTTGGAGATGTTAAAGTTTTTACACTTTGTAAAACACAAACTTCTGACAACAAACTATCTTTAAAGTCACTATTAATTCCGCCTATTGCCTTTATTTGTATATTGTAACTATTAGCTTCACTAATGTATGGATTAATGTTAATTGGTGAAATTGTAAATATTCGGTTAATCGCTATATTATTTAAATATAATATATATCCATAAGCATTTTCAACCTTATCAAAATAGAAATGAGTTCTGTCACCAACAGATTGAATTCTGATGTTTTTTGCCACTTCTAGTTGGTTAATGTATTCAAAACCTTCCACCACTGCTTGACTATGCTTATAACCATCTGCTAAAGCAATAATCTTTAAGTTATATTTGCCTGCTTTGCATATTGTTGATAGGTCCAAGTTTGTATTTTTAGTAAACCCGCCATATCTAAATGTTGGATTTTCTATTTCAATATAATAACTTTCAACATTTTCCACATTAGTCCAAGACAATATACTCCCCAAACAAGAATAAGAAATTGTTTCTAAATTAGTTGTTGGATTTTTAGCATATTTTACGTCGCTCAAATTAGAGGAATAGCAGTTGCTATTATTACTTATTGATTGAACTCTAATACCAGAATCTCCAATTTCTTCCAAAGGAAATTCTAATTGCCAAATATCTTTATTTACCACTTTATATTTATTATCGTTTAAATAAATTGCAAAACCACTTAAATATTGTGAATTATTTGCCGAAATTTCTATTTTACAAGTATTTTCGGTTGTCTTAATGGCAACCCTTGGAGTTTCTAACACCTTTACAAATTGACATTCTATTTGACTTGAAAAATCAGAACTATTTAAATATTGATTGCTAGAGTTTGCCTTTACACTAATATGCAACAAAGTTTCACTATTAACAGTCAATCCTTTATATCTAGCAAACGATATCAATTTAATCACATATAAATTTTCAATATCATTAGTATATAAAAAGTTAGACATTTCATATTGTGCAAAACTATAATTAATTCCATCTATATTAATAGTAAAATTACTTACGTTTTCACTAGCTATAAAACTAAGCAACATTTCATCATTTGCTTTATCATAATTCAAACTTAAATTATGTGGGGTGGTTAAAGTAAGTGAATGTGTGTACTTTACTTGATTAGAATAAATACTATTTAAATAATCTCCTCCCTCGTTAACCGCTCTAACCTTAAACAAATATTCGCCTTTATTAGCTAAAATATTTGTAAAATCAAACTTGTTTGTTTGTACTCTATGAATAGTTTCCGATACTGGAGAAGTTGTTGCAACCACAACATCGTAAAATTCAGCATTGTTTACCTTGTCCCAATGTAGCATTTTATTATCAATTCTAATAACAGGAGCATCTAGTTCGTTGGTATGATTATATTCGTATATTTCGGTAAAATCACTATCAAAATAATTATCACTACTAGCTTTTACCTTAATCACATATTTTTGTGGCAAAGTTATTATTTTAGAGGCGTCAAATTCAATAGTGCCAGCCCCTGTAGATTTAACAGTTACACATATGTCATTAATATATATATGATAGTATTCAGCATTACTTACTTCATCAAAAATAATCAAACTTTTATCGCCGTCTGATTGAACATTAATTTGTTGAGGTGCTGATAGTTCGCCCGTTTTTTTAGCATCCTCTTTACAGCCCGTAATTGTTAACACTGAAAGAAGCGCTAACACGAATAAAAATCTCTTTTTCATACTACCCCTTTATAATATTATGTCTAATATTAATATTATTATATAATAATTAACCTTTGAAAAGCAAATGAAATTGTTTGTTTTTACATTTTAAATTATAAATTTACAATTTTCTCACTCATAAATGTATTGAATTTTAATATAGATGTTTTAAGGAGAAACATATGTATTTAAACGAATTGTTACAAAAACCAATATTAAGTTTGTATGAAGGAGAATTATTGGGCAATATAAATAAAGTTTTTTTTGATAAAAATAAAGGAAAAATTAAATTTTTTGAAATTTTAAATGATGAAGAAATTAATTATTGTTTATTTCCTAAATTTATTTACTCGGTAGGAAAACACGCCATAACCATCAAAAACAAACAACATTTAACGCTAGCCATTAATGAATGTGACAACTCTGCTTTTCAACTTCCTATTAATGTTAAGGTGTATTCCTTACAAGGCGAATTTCTTGGAATTGTAAAAGATTATGTAATAAACGAAAAAAATATTATAGAAAATTTCATATTAGACAATCAACAATTAATTAACTTTAACGATATCGCTTCTTGTAGTAAAAATTCTATTGTTATATACTACTCACAGGAACACGTAAACATTAGCAATTTCCGCTATAAAATACACAACAAAACTAAGCAAAACTCAAAAGTAAAAGTATTGCCAAAGCTATTTTCGTCATTTAACAAAATCTCACCAGACCCTTCAAATAAAAAGGAAAATTTTATCATAGGGCGAATATGCACTAAAGATATTTTTGACAACCAACAAAATATAATAATTAAACAAAATTCAACAATAACCGAGCATACTCTTGCACTTGCCAGTAGTAAAAACAAATTACAAGAATTAATGAAATATAGTAAATTTTAATATAAAATAAAAATAAATAATTATTGTTTATATATGTCTATTTTTAAGCTAATTAATTGATATTTTATAATTATTTATTTTTTATTTATTTTTCGCAATTATTGTTTATTTGTTAAATATTTTTTAGTATTTAAAATATTTATTTTTATATTTTT
>JAZUAD010000033.1:0-4918 GCA_045637825.1 Candidatus Onthoplasma sp.
CCCTTTGGCAAGTTTTTAGCACAAAGCGGGAGAAATTTGCAATTTCGGTCCGGCTCGACAGAGCGAACCCTTTATGGGTCGAATCACTTAGGACAATAAAAAAACTTGGAATAAACCAAGTAAAGTGGTGCGTCCTAAGGGATTCGAACCCCTGACCTTTGGTTCCGTAGACCAACGCTCTATCCAGCTGAGCTAAGAACGCATATTATAAAATTATCAAGAAAATTAATGCTTAATAATATTATTGTTATATATAAAATTGCAATCAATGGGGAATTTGCTTGCAATACGACTAATATTATATATGATTTTATATCGATTGTCAACTGGTTTTTGAAAAATATTTTTTATAAAAAGTTAAAGGTCTAATTTTTATAAGGTTTTAAGTCTTTATTTAAGTGTTTTTGCATATAATTTGGTATGAAAAAAATTAGATTTATAACAAATAGTATAATAATTTTAATATTAGCTGCACTAATGATTGTTGCTGTGCCTTTTAGCACAAATGTTAAAACAAGTGTTAATCCAAATGTAATTTATCAAGGAGATACAAGTCAAAACAATGTGTGTTTTATGGTAAATGTATACTGGGGGACAGAATACATTGAGGATATGCTAGAAGTTTTTGATTTGTATGGAGTGAAAACCACCTTTTTTGTAGGTGGGAGTTGGGTGGCTAAAAATGTTGAAATGGCTCAAGAGATATATAGGCGTGGGCATGAAATAGGTAATCATGGATATAATCATAAAGACCACGACAAAATATCTTATCAACAGAATTATGATGAAATTCACAAAACACACCTTTTGGTTAGTGCAAATCTTGGGATTGAAATGAAATTATTTGCTCCGCCTTCAGGGGCTTATAACGATACAACAATAGAGGTTGCTTCTTCATTAAATTACAAAACAATAATGTGGACACACGATACTATTGACTGGAGAGATAAGGATACTGCATTAATAGTAAAGAGGGCAACTAAAAATCTATCAAATGGAGATTTGATACTTATGCACCCTACTAAAAATACATTAGAGGGATTAAGTTCTATTCTTGCCTATGCTGAAAACAATGGATTTAAAGCGACCACGGTTAGTCAGGTGTTAGGAGATTTGGCAATATAGTAAGGTTAAACAAAACAAAAAATCGATAAAAAAAGAAAAATACATTTGTAAAAACTATAAATTTTAGATTTTAAAATATTAAAATATGTAAAGAATTAATTAAATTGTTTTGAAAATTAAAAAAAACAATGTATAATATTTGCAAAGGGGAAAAGGTAGTGTCAATATATAAATCAACTTTAAACACTTCAAAAAAGAAGAAGGAAAAAAAGCAAAAGCCAGTTAAAATTAAAACTAAGCAAGAACCTATAATTAAAGTGTCTAAATACATATTGATAGTAGTGTTGGTGCTTAGTGTGGTGTGCTTTGCGGGTTTATGTGCTCCTAACAACTTTATTAAAAGTTTTATGCTGGGATTATTGGGTGTGTCGGCATATCCTGTTTGTTTGCTGAGTGTTTTATTATGCTCGGTAGGTTTGGGGAAAACTCAATATGAGGTTAATAAGAAATATGTAATATATTTAACTTGTGCTTTATTCTTTGTTTTAATGATTGCACATTTTATATTAACCTCTCGTATAGAGGTGGATACCTATTCGCAATATTTGAAAGATACGTATAAACTAAAAACTAGTGGCGCCGGGGTGGTGATGAGTTTGTTTACTTACTTTATGAAAAAGTATTTAACAACAGTGGGCGCCTATATATTTGCAGTAATTTTATTAACAGTATTTATAGGACTAATATTAGATTCTAAGCAAACACATAAAGAAAAAGAGGAAGAAAAACCACAAAAAAGTAAGTTTGACTTTGGTGGATTGATTGAAAGTTTTGAGCAAGAACCAAAGGAAGAAACGCCTATAACCATTGAAAGAAAAAAAGCCGAAACTAAAAAAAGCATTGCTAAACAAAAGTTGGGCATGGATAAAGGAAGTTCTACCATTATAAGTTCTAGTATGAGATTAGAGGATATTCCTGATACTCCTGCTAAATACAAAAGCAAGCGAGAATATATTTTAACTCCTCCAGATATAGTTATTCCTGAATACGAAAAACCTAAAATTCAAAGTTTTGAACGAAAAGCAGAATTTGATAACGCTAAAACTGGTTTGGCAAGCAAGGTTGAATTAAATAGTGATATATTTGTGACTGATACTGAAGATTTTTATAAAGACGCTAAAGTTATAGAGGGTAAAACCATTAACGCTGATAATAAAATTCAAGACATTAATCCAAAAGTAAACAATCCAAATTTATGGTCTACTAATAATCAAAATAATGCAATAAAAGAACAAAATAACTATACAAATACTAAATCTGGTGAAGGCGATAATATATACACACAAAATACTGATAATATAAATAATATAGCAACTGATTTAAACGCTAATAACTGGCAACAAAATGTTAAACAGATGTTTAATAATTCCGAGTTGGTTGAAGAAGATGATTTTGATGTGGAAGATGATTTAGGTGAAATAGGTATGGCAATAGATGAGGAACCTGTTAATGAGGTTAATAGCAACATTATTGACAATAAGGCAGATTTTTCAAACATCAATACTCAAACAAATAATCAAGAAATTAAATTACCATCTTCAAATAATAGTGAAGTGATTAGAAGTACAACTATTACAACACAATCTAATGTATATACTCGTGAAATTGTGGAGGAAAAGAAAGATGAAAATGTTTTAGGAAGACCTAAAAAGTATCATGCAGAATATATAAAACCTCCAGTAGAATTGCTTGAATATATCGAAAACGTTGAAGTTGTTAGCGAAGAAGAATGCAATGAAAATATTGAAAAGTTAGAAAGAGTACTAGAAGACTTTAAAATTAATGCTAAAGTAAAAGCGGTGCAAGTGGGGCCTGCGGTTACTAGATATGAAATAGGTATGCCTCAAGGTGTGAGTGTAAAAAAAGTGCAGTTCCACGCTGATGATATTGCTATGGCTTTGGCTTCTAATGGTAGTATCCGTATTGAAGCGCCTATTCCAGGTAAAAATGCGGTGGGTATCGAAGTTCCTAACAAGGCGGTAATGGGTGTTAGTTTGCGTGAAATGATTGAAAGTTTAGACTTTCAAAAGCGCATTAACCCTATGTCGTTTGTGCTAGGTAAGGATATAAACGGAAGTATTCAGTTTTGTAATTTAGATAAAATGCCTCATTTGTTGGTGGCGGGTTCTACTGGTTCGGGTAAATCTGTGTGTTTAAATACTATGCTTATAAGTATGGTGTATAAATCAAGTCCAGAAGATTTAAGATTGATTTTAATTGACCCTAAAACAGTTGAATTTTCAACCTATGCTAATCTTCCACATTTATTAACTCCACAAATTATAACTACCAAGGACCAAGCAATCAATGCGTTAAACTGGGCTATCAAGGAAATGGAAGCTCGTTATGGATTGTTGCAACGTAATCAAGTGGTTAATATTAAGGAGTATAACAGTCTTGATATTGTAAAAAACAACGAAGTGGAAAAATTGCCATATATAGTAATAGTTATTGACGAGTTGGGCGATTTGATGATAGAAGCTAAGCGAGAAATGGAAGAAAGAATTATGAAGTTGGCACAAAAATCTCGTGCTGCGGGAATTCATCTGGTTATAGCAACTCAAAGACCATCGGTAGATGTTATTACAGGAACTATTAAAGCAAACTTGCCAAGTCGTATAGCGTTTGCATTAACAAACTTTGCCGATAGTAAAACTGTGCTAGACATGGGCGGAGCGGAAAAATTGTTAGGTAAAGGCGATATGCTATTTAAACCTAGCGACTTGCCAGAACCTAGACGTGTTCAAGGGGCTTATATTTCTAGCAGAGAAGTTGCTAGCGTTGTTAAATTTATTAAGGAAAACAATAGGGCTGATTTTGATGAAGATGCACAAAATGATATTAATCAAACAGCAGAAGTGTCTGCACAAACGCCTAATGGCGAAAATGTGATGTTTGACCCTGTGTTAAAGGACGCTTTGCGTTTCTTTATCCAAGCGAATCAGGCCTCCATCACTTTGGTTCAACGTCGTTTTGGTGTGGGGTATGCTCGTGCTGCACGAATAATTGACCAAATGGAACAAAATGGATTTATATCTCCGGCAGATGGAAGTAAACCTCGTCAAGTTTTAATTTCGCTGGAAGAATATAATTTAATATTTAACAAATAGTACAATAAAACCAAATCTAACAAATAGGTTTGGTTTTTTGTTTTAATGTTTACAAAATTAAATAAATATGCTATACTTAAACTATGAAAATTTTAGGCAGAGAATTAAAAGAAGTTAATAAAGGATATTTTGGTGTGCGTCGTTGCACCATATGCAAGGAAGAGTTAAGAGATGTTGATTTGGTAGAAATTTATGCTACTAGTTATTTTTTGTTTATTCCTATTAAGAACGTTTTGCTTAAAAGGATTTTGGTGTGTAAGCATTGCAAGTCTTATATGGAGATAGACGAAAAATTATGGCAATATTATAAAACTTATTATAATGAAAGATTTAACAAAAAAACAACAGACACAATAATAGAAACCTTAACAACTTTATCTAACGATATGGCGCAAAATGGAGTTAAATTAAAAGCTTCAGACGAAACAGCGCAAAAATCTTTAGATGTTATTTATAAAGGCTTAACTAATAAATATGGTGTATGTGAAAATGTTGAAGAAATAATAAGTGTTTTTTATAAATAATAATTAATAAAATTACTTAAATATAGAAATATTAACAAAACTTAATAAATTTAATAAAAAATAAATAAACCAATATTAATATATTTACAAATAAAAAACAAATTAAATATATTAAATTAGCTTAATTATTATTTTTAAAATAAGCAGATTTTGAATTTG
>JAZUAD010000034.1:0-3915 GCA_045637825.1 Candidatus Onthoplasma sp.
GCAGTATTAAATGAATTAGGCTATGAAACTTCACCAAAACTTGACACAATGCCAAACGATATAATCAGGGCAATTAAGTTTAATAATGAAAAAGACCTAATTTCTTTTATTCAAACTATACAACATAATTCGCCAATAGATAGTTATGTAGATGCACTTCCATGGGAAATGCCAGGTTATGAAGACCAAGTTATAATGGCTGCAGGTTGCTTTGTTCAAGGTTCATCAATTGAACTTTCAGCCGATGCACCAATTAAACCACCATACATTGCATATATGCAGGGTGGACTAACATACGAACATGCAAAAATAGTTCTAAAAAACCTAAATTTAACACAAAAAAATTAGGTTTTGTAAGGTTTTAATTAAATAAAAAAGAGAAAACAATAAATCATGTTTTCTCTTAAAATTCTATATTAAAGTTACAAAATTTTGAAATTTAAGGTTAAAACTTACGCATAAGACCTTTAACCACACCTAAAATTATAACATCATCAAAAACCATATCTTGCATTGTATCGTTTTCAGGGTGAAGAATAATTTTATCTTCTTTTTTGTAAAATCTTTTTACAGTTGCACTATCATCGATAAGTGCAACAACAATTTGGCCGTTTACTGCATCGCTTTGCTGTTTTACAATAATGATATCTTTATCATATATTCCAGCATTTATCATGCTATCGCCTTTAACTCTTAATGCAAACTCCGTTCCACCTGTGTTAAATTCTGGTGGAATAGGGCAATATCCTTCTAAATTTTGCACAGCAAAAATAGGCTGACCAGCATTTATTGTTCCCACAATAGGCACAGTCTTAAACTTAGAAGCACTATCAGAAAGTGTTAAAGCCCTGTTTTTAGAAGGTGATTTTTCAAGCAAACCACGACTAACAAGTTTTTCTAGGTAATAATAAGCCGTTGCCGTTGATTTAATGTTTAGTTTGGCACAAATTTCCCTTACTGAAGGTGGATAACCAAACTGACTAATATAACTTGATGTGAAATTATAAACTTCATTTATTTTTGTTTCAATTTTTTTCATACTTTTATGTTAACATATAAAACACAAAAAGTCAAACAAATGTTTGTAAATTTTTTAGGAGATTTTAATTATGAGAGCAAAACAATGCGAATTATACGATAGAGAGTGCATAAATTGTGGGGAATGTGACAGGTGCGATTTAGACCCAAATAAAAAATGTGATAGTTGTGGTAAATGTATTGAACCAGACAAAAACTATAAAATAATTAAAATAACAAAAATTATTAAGTAAATATTGTTAAAAATGTTTTGTTAAATAAAATTTTAAAAGAAAGGCGCCTCCAAATCAATGGAGGCGCCTTTCTATATATTATGTCATGTGAGAAGGATTCAAAATTTTATTTAGTTGTTCTTCGCTTAATATATTATGTTTTAGAACAACTTCTTTTATGCTTTTATTTGTTTTTAATGCTTCTTTTGCAATTTCTGCCGCTTTTTTATATCCAATATAAGGGCAAAGGGCAGTTACAATACCAATACTATTGTTTAATAATTCAGAAATTTTATCTCTATTTGCAATAATACCTTTTATGCAATTTTCGGTAAGTGTATTGATTGCATTTTTAAGACAAATAATTGACTCAAACAACTTATAAAAAATAACAGGTTCAAATGCATTAAGCTCTAATTGTCCAGCTTCAGCAGCCATCGATATTGTCATATCGTTGCCGATAACAGCAAAAGCCACTTGAGAAACAACTTCTGGTATAACAGGGTTAACTTTTCCTGGCATTATAGATGAACCATTTTGCATAGCAGGGAGTGTAATTTCAGAAATACCTGTTTTTGGGCCACTTGCCATAAGTCTTAAGTCATTGCACATCTTTGAAAGGGTAATTGCGCATGTTTTTAATGCTCCAGACACAAAAACAAATCCATCTAAGTTTTGAGTATTATCAATTAAATCTTTTGCTTGAATCAAATCATATCCAGTTGTTTTTGATAAAACACTTGTAATATTTGCTAAATAATCTTTATTTGTATTTATTGAAGTACCAATCGCAGTGCCACCAATATTTATAACATACATTTCTTGTAATGCTTGCTTTATAAGTCTTTCGCACCTTTTAATCGCAGAAGAATATGCAGAAAATTCTTGACCTAAACGAATTGGAACAGCGTCTTCAAGTTGAGTTCTGCCCATCTTGATAATATCATCAAATTCAATTGCTTTTTTGTCTAAACTATCGGTTAACGCTTTTAATTCAACAAATAACATGTTTGTAAGGTCTAAAACTGTTAATTTACCAGCAGTAGGGACAACGTCATTTGTAGATTGGGACTTATTAACGTGGTCATTTGGGTGACAAATATATTCGCCCAATTTTCCACCTAAGATTTCTGTAGCACGATTAGCAACAACTTCGTTAACGTTCATGTTAACAGTTGTTCCAGCGCCACCTTGAATTGCATCGGTAATAAATTCTTTATCAAATTTGCCTTCTAAAACTTCATCACATGCAGTGCATATTGCATTTGCAATGTTTTCATCTAAATTATCGGCATTTTTGTTTGCAATTGCAGCAGCCTTTTTTATTTTAACAATATTATAAATGAAATTTATGTTCATTAAACTTCCACTTATATTAAAGTTGTTTGCGCCTCTTAAACTTTGAACACCATAATATGCTTTTTCAGGAATATTTAATGTTCCAATTGAGTCACTTTCTAGCCTTGTTTTCACCATAACTTTATACCTTACATTTTATGTTTTGATTATAACACATTGTTTTTATTATGTTATCATTTTAGAATAAGTAAAATAAATTTTAATATAAATGTAAAAAAATACAAAAAAAATTTAATATCAATAAAATTTTTGCTTGCAAATTTTAATTAAATAAAATATAATGTAAATATCTTATTAAAAAGGTGAGTGTATGAAGAATAACATTGTTGATGATATTGATATCAAAATTTTAAAATTATTACAAGACGATGCTCGCATTTCAATCAAGTCAATTGCAAGCGAACTATTCCTTTCGGCACCAACAGTAAAAACTAGACTTGATAGCTTAAAAGAAAAGGGTATTATTAAAGGATACTATGTTGAAATAGACAATTCAGTTTATGAAAATGTTATAAAGTGTTTTGTTGAAATAGAAGTTGCACCAAACTTAAAAGAAGAACTTTATAAAATTTTAATTGATTCACCAAACGTTATCGAGTGCGAGCGTGTTACAGGTGAATATTCGCTCATAACTAAGGTTATATTTAAAAACACCATTGAAATGGATAGATTTATCAATAAAATTCAATATTATGGTAAAACTCGCACACAGATTATCTTTTCAACCATAATAAATCATAGGGGTATTGAATTATAATAATATAAACCAATATAAAACAATATATTTAATAAAATATGCAATAAAAAAATCCGATTTAATTATCGGATTTTTTTGTTAAATTTAGGTTTAAGCCTGCATTTTTTCTTATATCTTCAGTAATTGCTGCATAATGCTTTTTTGTTGTATTAACGTCTTTATGTCCTAAACAATCTGCAACAACATAAATGTCGCCGGTTTGTCTATATAGGTTTGTGCCAAACGTACTTCTTAGTTTGTGTGGGGTAATCTTTTTAAGTGGCGAAACAATTTTGGCATATTTTTTAACCAATTCCTGAACTTGTCTTGTCGAAATTCGTTTATTTTGTAAAGATAAAAATAGTGGCTCATCATTTATTTTTTCCTTTTCGCTATTTCTAGTTTCAAGATACTCATTTATAGCCAAAGAAACTTGATTATTAAAGTATAAAACCGAACGATTTCCACCTTTTCTCGTAACTACAAAACTATTAGTTTTTAGGTCGATATCGCCACAATTCAAGCCCACAAGTTCGCTAATTCTTATGCCTGTGCCTAAAAATAGGGTAA
>JAZUAD010000035.1:0-11207 GCA_045637825.1 Candidatus Onthoplasma sp.
AAAAAATATGAATAAAATAAGAACAATGCTTAATATTGTTCTTATTTTATATAATTAATAAACTATTTTGTAATATTATTAAATAATTACATTAAATATAATTAAATTCACGTTTTATTTAAAATTATCATTAATGAATAATTAATTAAAATAAATTATTTTTTTCTTTTGGTAAATTATTTATTTGATTAGTTAAATTATCAATAATATACGCTAAATCTTTTTTAGTAAAAGTAGGAGCAGTAAAGGCAGCTGCTGGCAAATGACCACCACCGCCAAAGTGTTGGGCAACTATGCTAACATCAACGTCGCCACGACTTCTAAAACTGACATGGGATTGATTGCCTCTAGGAGATATTAAAAGGGCGGACTTTACATCTTTAATGCAATAAGCTTGATTAATAATACAATTAAGGTCTTCTTGTTTACCACCGACTTTTGCTAAATCCTTAGAAGATATTTTCATCACCATAATAGTGTCGTTGTTGTAAAATTCTGCACTATTCATAGCGATTGACAATAATTTAAACTGAACCTTACTATTGCCGTCCATAAAGTGATTATATATTCTATGGCGATTTATTCCTAAACTACACAAATCAGCCACTGCTAAAAAGGTTTTATCTGTAACGCTACTTGTAGATAAATTATTTGTATCGGTTACAATACCTGCAAATAGTTTGCCAGCAGTAGAGGGATTAATATTAAATTTGGCTTGCTTTAACATATTATAAACATTTTCACAGTTGGATGAAATAATATTAATATAGTTTAGTGTGGCAAAACCTTTATTTGTTGCGTGGTGGTCAATACAAATGGTATTTTCGCAACAATTAAACACTTCGATAAATTTACCAAGACGTCCAAGGTCGGCAGTGTCTACGCAAAAACAACAATCATATTTTGATAATGGAGTTGGGTTAAATACTAAATCTTTAGTAAATGGTCTTAATTCCTCTGCCACTATATTGCAATCAGCAAAACAATGAATGTTGCATTGATTATATTTCGTTTTGATATAATCGTTAACCGCACTCATCGAGCCGAAGCAGTCGCCATCTGGATTGATATGACCAATAATTGCAATGTTTTGGCATTTTGACAGTATCTTATTAATTTGTTTATCCATAAATTTCTCCTATAGGTTTGTTATATTATTTAGTATAGCATAACAAGTTAATTTATTCAAGCAAAAAAATAATTGAGGTTGCTAATAATGTAGATAGATTTGACGGAGATGAATGGAGAAATTGTTGTAGGATATGCACAAATTAATTAAAAGTTATCCACAAAAGTTATCCACATTTCAACAACCAGAGTGTGGATAACTATTGCAAAACCCCTTAAAAATAGGTGTTTCCAACCACTGCCATAAAGTGCACAAATTGTGGATAACTTTTTATAGGCGACCATTCAGTTTTAAATAAAATATTGATATAGGTTATAAATTTAATAGTTGTACAATAACATATATTATGAAAATATCAAAGATGATTAAAGGGTTGATTAATAAAAAATATATATTTATTGCAGTTGTCTGTTTGCTGGTTGCAGGGACTGCAATTATTGTTCCAACTATTAAAGCTAGTGTTAGGCCAAAGGCGGAGTTTACAATAGTTATTGATGCTGGACATGGCGGAAGAGATGGGGGAAGTGTTGGCGTTAATGGCAGTTTGGAAAAAGACTTAAATTTAGCATATGCCAAAAGTTTGCAAAAATTACTAGCAAAATCAGGAGTAAAGGTTGTGATGACACGAAAAGGTGATGGAGGGTTGTATAGTAACGAGGCAAATAATAAAAAACTAAGCGATATGCGCAAACGTAGAGATATAATTAACGATGCAATGCCCGATTTGGTGGTTAGTATACATATGAATAGTTTTCCGCTTGATAGTTGTAAGGGGGCTAAAACTTTTTATCAAATAGGTAGTGAGGTTAGTTATAATGTGGCTAAAAGGATACAGGGTAGTTTAAATTATTATATACCCAATGCTTCCAAAACTGTAAGTGCGGGAGATTATTACATACTAAATTGTACTAAATATACATCAGTATTGATAGAGTGTGGCTTTGTTTCTTCACCTGAGGAGGAAGAGTTGTTAAATAACGACAATTATCGTGAAGAATTTGTTTATAGCGTATATAGGGGAATATTATTGGCACTAGGGATTTGATAAAAAACACACCAAAAACTAAGGTGTGTTTTAAATATTAAGAACCAAATTGACTATTAAATAATTGTGTATAAAATCCGTTTTTTGCAAGTAATTCTCGATGAGAACCTTGTTCAATAATTTTACCTTTATTCATAACCAAGATTGTATCAGCATTGATAATAGTAGATAGTCTGTGTGCTACAATAAAACACGTTCTACCTTCCATAATGTAGTCAAAGGCCTGTTGAATATTCATCTCGGTACGAGTGTCAATATTACTAGTTGCTTCATCAAGGATAAGCATTGGAGGTTTGGTTAACATTATTCTGGCAATACAAATTAATTGCTTTTGCCCTGCAGACACATTATCAGCGTTTTCAGTAATTATGGTATTGTAACCATCGGGTAATTTTTCAATAAACTGATGAGCGTGTGCTAACTTGCTGGCTTCGATAATTTCTTCCATAGTTGCATCAGGTTTTCCATAAGCAATATTGTCCCTAATTGATGCATTATAAAGCCAACTTTCTTGAAGAACCATACCATAGCAGTTACGCAAACTCTTACGAGTTACTTTTTTAATATCTCTATTTGAAACAACTATTTTACCACTATTAACATCATAAAATCTCATTAACAAATTAATTATGGTTGACTTTCCACAACCTGTAGGACCTACAATGGCAATAGTTTTTCCTTTAGATGCAGACACATTAAGATTTTCAATAAGTTTTGATTGAGGAGTATAGGAAAAACATACGTTTTGCAATTTTACCTCGCCATTACAATTTACAATATTGGAACAATTTTTATCACTTACCTCGTTATCTTCTTCCAGCAGGTCAAATACACGATTGGCGCTAGCAACTGCTAGTTGGATATCGGCAACAATGCCTGCAATTTCATTGAAAGGAGCGGTATAATTTTCTACATAACTTAAAAAGGTTGAAACTTGACCAACGCTAATATGACCATTAATACACACAAAAGCACCGCTTACCGCAACTATTGCATAAAGAGTTCCGTTAACAAATCTAGTACAAGGCCCTGCCAATGAAGCGTAGAAAGAGGCCTTTTGAGAAACCGAAGCTAAATTATTGTTGATTTCAACAAAATCTTTGATATTTTGTTTTTCGTTATTAAATGCTTTTATTACTTTAATATTTCCTATCATTTCTTCGCTATGAGCGCTAATTTCTCCAAGTTTGTTAACTTGTTCATTATACAATTTCTTTGATTTTTTAGTAATATATATAGATATTAACAAACTTAAAGGTGCTAAAATTATAACAATTAAAGCCATAGGGATATTGATAGTTACCATAAATATAATTACAGTAACAATAGTAACAATACCAGAAAGAAGAGATTTAAAACCAGACAAAAAGCCATCGGTTATATTTTCCACGTCATTTATAATAGTATTCATAATGTCGCCATGAGGTTGATTGTCGATATATTTTAAAGGAATATTATTAATTTTTTCAAAACATTTATTACGTATTGTTTGAGCGGTTCGGTTGGTTAGGATATTTTCAAAAAACACTTCAAACCATTCAAAAGTTGCACTAACGACAGCCTGTATACCTATAAATAATAGGATACGTGTTAATTTTTCAAAATTAACAGCATCAACGCCAACAATGCAATCGATGGCTTTACCTAAAATTACTGGTAAAAACATATTTAGGCCAATGGCTATAAAGGCGCAAAATATTGAAAGAAAGAAATAAGTTTTGTGCGGTTTTGCATAAGTTATAACTTTTTTTACTGTAGGCAAAATGCCTTTTAGGGATTGATTTTTTTTCATTATTCCTCCCTTTGTGTTTGTGAAAAGTAAGTTTCACGATAAATTTGACACGATTTTAATAAAGATTTGTGGGTTCCCATTCCTACAACATCGCCGTGGTCAAGAACCATAATTAAATCAGCGTTTTTAACAGTTGTGGTACGTTGAGAAATTATTACAGTAGCGCAGTTTAAGTCTTTTTTTAGTGCTTTACGCAAATTCAAATCGGTTAAAAAGTCTAAAGCGCTGGCACTATCGTCTAAAACTAAAAGTTTAGGTTCGCCAATTAAACTGCGTGCTATTGTAAGTCTTTGCATTTGTCCGCCCGACACGTTTTTACCGCCTGCCATAATTTTATAATCTAGTTGGTTAGGGAAGTCTTTTACAAAATCCCATGCTTGAGCAGTATTTAATGCGGATATTATTTCCTCATCGCTAGCATTGTTTTTGCGGATTTGCATATTTTCACGCAGACTTCCAGAAAATAATGTAGAGCGTTGTTGAGTAATGCTGACAATATTTCGTAATTGTTTTACAGGATAATCTTTAATATTTTTTCCGTATAATAAAATTTCGCCGGTATTACAATCATAAAATCTGGTTATCAAATTGGCAAGAGTGGTTTTGCCTGAACCGGTACTGCCAATTACTCCTAAAGTTTGATTTGGCATAAGACTAAAAGTTAAGTTTTTCATAAACATTCGTTCAGGGTCTTTTTCCTGTATATTGTATGAAAATCCAACATTTTTAAACTCTAAAATAGGTTGGTTGGAGTCTACATCAATATTTACACGTTTATTTTCAAATATTATACTAGGTTTAGCGTGCAATACTTCGTTTATTCGGTGTGCACTTGCGGTGGCCCTTACTAAAATAACATATACACGAGAAGTTGAAATTAAGGCAGTGGAAAGGGTTATCATATAATTACAAAAAGCAATTAATTCGCCTTGAGTTAAAGCTCCAGAATTTATTTCAATGCCACCAAACCACAATATGGATATAATTGCAAAATCGACAATTAAATATATTAAAGGATTTAATAACGCAGATATTTGACTTACGCCAATAGTGGTTTTAGTTAATTTTTCGTTTGATTCAAAAAATCTATCTTTTTCCTTGTCTTCGTGATTAAAAGCACGTATAACTCTAACGCCTGACAGGTTTTCACGTGTAATACGAGAAACTATGTCTAGTTTTTGTCGGACTAGTTTAAAGAAAGGAATAGTTTTTTTGGTAAAAATAACTAGTATTAATGTAAGTATAGGTATTACTATAATAAATACAAGCGAAAGTTTTAAGTTTATGGAAATGGATAGTATTATTGAACCTATTAATAAACAAGGGATTCGTATCATTAACCTAATAAGTATGGAAACGGTTCGTTCGATTTGAGCGACGTCATTAGTTAGTCGGGTAAGAAGGGAAGATGTACCAAATTTATCAATTTCTGCATGAGAAAGATTGTTGATATTAGTATACATATCTTCACGAATTTTAGATGCAATACCTGTACTTGCTACTGCGGCGCATTTTTGGCACCCTACTGCAAAACAAAAACCCATTACATTTAAAGCAACAACAATAATGCCATATTTTATTATATAAGAAGCATCTCCTGAAGAAATTCCTATATCAATAATTTTTGCTACCAGTATAGGGCAAGAGAGTTCTAGCAAGGCCTCAATTAATTTAAAAATGGGTCCAAGTATTACTTGGGACTTATAATATTTTAAGTATTTTGCTAAGTTTTTCATTAATTAATATTATACCACTTTAAAATTTATAATACAAATAAATTTAACCAAAAATATTATAATTTAAACTATACAAATATAATAAAATTAGAGTAAATTTATCAAAAATGCACAAGATATTTATGGAGGTGCTATAATGAGCGAAAATAAAAAATGGACTCCAGGTGAAGTTGTACCAAAATCTGGCACATATTCTGCTTATAGCCAACAAGGTGAAAATGGCGGAAGTTTGTATCTAGAAAAGGGTAAAAGATTCCCTGCAACACAACATTCTGGAAGTTACTATGTTCAAGCCGACTAGTACAGCCAATTAAATAAAAGCCACCAAAATCATTTGGTGGCTTTTTATATTAACCTAACATTGTTTTGTAATTAAATGTAAAAAAACATCGAATAATCGAATAAATTGTCTTAAAGGTAAAATTTTCAAATCAATATATTACAATAGTTGCTGTATTTAATTTTAAGGAGGAAAAGATGACAATTATACAAAAATTATTAGGAAAACAAGACATAAAAGATAGAAGATATTATAATCTTATTAGTAAATTTGCGAGACTAAAAGAAGTAGATGAGTATTTACATAATCTAGATAAGCAGGCTGAAATTTATCAAAAATCAATTATTTCATCAAGAGATGAATATATAATAAGTTTGCTAGAAAAGCGTAACGAAAATTTATTGCAATTATTACAAAGTAAAATATCTATGGTTTTAACCAAAGGAAATATGGATGTTGTAGATTTGGCTTGTTGTGCAAATAAGTTAAAAACAGCCCTAGATAATGATGTAGATATGCTAGATATGCAACAAATGGAAAGTATTAATGGATTTAAAACCTATTTAATAAGCAATACTATTTTAGATGCGATACATAACCTAGAAATAAAAAACTCTATAACGCTATAGAGTTTTTTTATAACAAAAGTTTTTAATTATTTATTTTCGGTAGCATTATTATTGTTTAATAATTTTAAACATATTTTACGAAGACTTAGCAACAAAACAACAGAAATCCCAGCAAAAATTAAAATTTGCCAAATAAAATTAAGGTTAGGAGCAAGCGCAACAACTAACAAGGTTATCAAACCTCCTGAAGCAAACCAAATAGATATTAAATACGAAGTTAAAAATTCAAACACTAACGCTATAGCGGTAATAATGCCCCAAACCCAAAGTAAAGCCATATAATACTCCTTTAATAAGAATATATCAATATATATAAAAAAAGTCAAACAAATAGATATCTGTTTTGACTTTTTATTTAAAATGCCATTTTTATAAGAGGTTTGTTAATCTTGCTCTATTTTTTTATGTTTTTTAGCACTGTTAGTTAATCGGCCTTTGTTGGCAATAATAACAAAAGTTATATATACTGCTGAAATGCCTACTAAAGTATATACAATTCTACTAAAAAGGTTTGCTTGGGTACCAAATATTCCTGCCACAAAATCGTATTGTAACATTCCTATTGCTAGCCAGTTTAATCCTCCAACTATTGTGATTATAAAAGCAATTATTTTTAACATATCTATCTCCTAAATGAAAGAATTATTGTTATTGTACGTAAAAATAATTGATTTATTCATAAATCTACAATCTTATTTTTTGTTGCTTGAATATTTTTTTATCATTTTATCAATAGGGCGATACTTTATAGGTGTTTTGGTTTTTATTATTTTATAAGGGCAGGCCTCAATACATTTAAAACAATTTGCACATTTTGAATAGTCTATAGAAGAGTATTCGCCATATTCATTGGTTTTAACTGAGATAGCTTTCATAGGGCAGGCCTCAACGCAAACTTTACACCCTTTGCACAATTTTGATGGTATTATTGCTCGTTTTTGGCGAAGATTATAATCTCGTTTAAAAGATGCTTTTGAACCAGCCCTAACATTTTCTTTAAAAACAGAATAGTTAAAATCGCTACATACCAAACTTTCAACATTATCGCCTAAAATGGTATAATTAAAATTAAATTTATCTCTTTTAACGCTTTCTGTAAGCAATAAACTTTGTTCAGGTTGTTGATTTATTATTTTAAGTGCGGTAGCATCAATCGCATAAGGATTGGCGCTTATTAATAAGGAGTTTAAAATACGTGGGTCGTTATTTGCTTCATAACTTACAATTCCATCTAAAATATTTAATACTACTTTATTATCAAGAGCTTCATACAAATCAATCAAGTAGTTGTAATACGATTTTAATGTATGGCATCTAGATTTTATTAGTTGTTTAAATTTTCCAGGAATTAAACCAAATAGGTTTTGGCTACAACCTACAAGCCCTAAATAGTTTTCGCATCTGAATTTACCTACATTTATTATAATATCGGCATCGTTAATGGCATCCATTATATATATTTCACGACAATGTACACCTTTAGGGTTGTATATTTTTGAGATGTCATTATTTAAGTTAAGTGAGGCATGACCGTTATTGCTTGCTTGCAACATTTGTGTTTTAATATAGGCATTGTCCAAATTATTGTGACTAAAGTTTCCTTTTGGAGAATCAGCAATTATGCACTTGGCACCTAGTTTGTCAATCAGTTCTGCCAAAGCGCTAATGATGTTTGGATTTGTGGTTCTTGCGATGTTTGGTTCGGTGATATGATATAGGTCTGGCTTTATTAATACTGTTTGATGTGGCTGAATAAATTTAGACAAGCCACCCAAAAGATTAAATCCGTCATTTAAAGCGGATTTAATAGTGTTACAATCATATTCTTTGCAAACCTTTAGCGCTACATCAGTATTTTGCATAATATCTCCTTAAATAAGCAATATCAAATTTTAATAAAGTGGTTTTAAGTTTATTTTCTTATTATAATATATTATTTAAGTAAATAAGTCAAATATATTTGATTTTTTTTAAATTTTAATATATGATAAGGTTATGATTAGTATTTGGGGAAAAGTGATTGCAGATGAAAAGATAGTAAAACATTTTGTGGTAAAGGTGCAACCTAGCGAGTGTACTTTTTTTGATATGATTAAGCAATTGTGTGAGGGGTTGGATATTCCCACGCCGGTTTTACTAAAAAAACATTTAATGGACTTTAATAAATTTTCAATGACTTTATTTAAAGCCAACGATTTTATTGAAAAAATCAACTTTGATAGATTTGTTGTAGAGCATCTTCCTGAAACCTAGGGGAAAGAGGTTAATTAAAAAGGCACATATTCAATTTCGGGTTCCAGAATAACATCATATTGGTCATAGATTTTATTTTTAATAATTTCTATTAGTGCTAAAACATCTGCACTACTAGCGTTTCCAAGATTTACAATAAAGCCAGCATGTTTAGTAGATATTTGACAGTTATTGATTTGTAAACCCTTTAAACCTGCTGTATCAATTAGTTTTGCGGGGATTATATTGTTTGAGCGCTTAAAAATGCTTCCAGCATTAGGTAAGTTTAATGGTTGTGAAGAAGTTCGTTTGGATAAGTATTCAAGTAGATTTTTTTGAGTAATAGATTTGTTTTGATAGGGTAAATTAAAAGTAGCGGCAAGTATAATGTCGTTATTTTTTTGGAAAATGCTTGAATGATATTCAAAGTTGCAATCACCTTTATTTAAGTATATAATGTGATTTTTTCTTAAAACGGTTATGTGTTTAACATATGTTGAGATGTCGTTGTTGTATGCTCCTAAATTATTTACTATAGCGCCTCCGAGCATTGCGGGGACGCCTATTGAAAATTCTAGTCCGCCTAGATTGTATTCTTTAATATGCTGAATAAGAGAGAACATATCAAGCCCACTGCAGGAATATACAGTATTGTTATTTATTTTTATAAAAGAATTATTATATTTAATAATTGCGCCGTCGAAACCCGAATCGTCAAACAAAAGGTTTGAGCCACCGCCAATTATTTTGCTTTTAATAGAATGTTGTTTACATAGGTAAATGCTGTCCAACAAGGCGTCAATGCTGTTTACAATAAGAAAGTGCTTAGCGTTACCGCCAATTTTAAAACTACAATGTTTATTTAAAGGTTCGTTTGGTAAATATATAAGATTTTTAATATGTTTAAACATAAAGGCCTCTATTTAAAAATATTAGGAACAAAGCAACTTTTTAAAGCGTGCTCCATTTCCATATAAGTTGGTTCAGTATATAATTTGAGATGCTTTGTGCTAAATAAACTAAGGTTGGTAAGTTTTAGTTGATTGAAATCACTTAATATATAATTTACAAATTTTAAAATATCGTTATTATTTGTAGTTGCTCCTAAATATTGCACTAAGTCTGTAAAGGTGTCTACGGGTTCGTATGTTACATTAAATCTACCTAAACTCTCCAAATTTTTAACACGGAACAAATCTCTAGCAGTTCCCAACAATTTAATATTTTTATTATTTACAAATTTTGAATAACATTCATAAGAGGATAGGGTTTGATTGTTGTTGATTGGTGTTGAAATTAAATCAGTGGCGTTATGCAAATTGTTATTTGCGGTGTATATATGTTCGGTAGTGCTATTACTTTTTGTAAAATAACAATATCCGCTGGCAATAAAAGCCAAGGCCATAAGTTTGCCATTATATTTTGCACTTTCAATAAAATTAGTTTGAATATTATATTCGCTGTCAAATTCAATCAAGTAGGGTAAAACTGTTTTAGAAACTTGTTCACTAAACGAAATTAAGTGTGGGGTGCTTTGCTTTAAAGCGTTTTCTAGTTGGTCGGCTTCAATTTTTTTTATCATAAATAGTTGCGTTGGATTTTGCTTTTCGTAAGCTAGCGCAAGTTGGTTTAAATAATTTTGCCTATTAGCGCCACCGCCTTCAAAACTTTCAATATGCCAAAGTTCATAAATTTTCAAATTATTTTTATTTTTACCAATCAATGTAAGGTTGTTAAAGCTGCTTAAACAGATAGTGATAACAAAAGCTACAAAAACACATAACACAATTAAGTTGACAATTTTTTTTAATCTCATATATAAGTGTATGAAAAAATTGTAGTAAAAATACTACAATTAATAAAGCTTTGATGTTAAATTATAAAGTGAAAGTGTGGCTGTTTTCTTGATGAATAAAGTATCTTTTAGCTAGTTGTTGTATGTTTGCTTTATTCTTTAATTTTGTTTTAAAATATTCTGAGATATCGTAGTCAATTTCGCTAGCACTAATAAAACCGCTTAATACTAATTGTTTTATAAGGTCTTCATTATCAAGATTAAATCGGTCGTGCATTGGGTGAAGATTGTTTAAATAATATATTGCAACTCTTCTGTTGTTAAATACTTTCATTTCCATTAAATTTTTAAAAACAAGTCCTGCCATAATTACTCCTTTTTAATAATATAGCATAATAAAAAAATAATTTCAATAAAAATAAAAAAATAATTAAATAAAATATAAAAATAATATAAAAACCGTTGAATATGAATAATTTTAATAATTAAAACATATTTTTCAAATATTTTATTTTAAAATAATTTATTAAAAATATTTTCAAAAATTATTTTATGTGATATAATAAGAT
>JAZUAD010000036.1:0-83849 GCA_045637825.1 Candidatus Onthoplasma sp.
ATAATAAAATTTTCACAAAAATTTATTAGGTTGCATAAATAAATTAAAGGAGATTTATGGCAACAAAATATAATTTAAGAGGAATTATTGGAAAAACATTAGACGAAAAACAAATTAAAAAATTTGCTAGAGTATTGGTAGGTTATTTATATAAAAATAAAAAAAATCCAACGATATTAATTGGTAAAGATAATAGAATAACTGGTGATTATATTTTAAATATTATTAACAGTATATTATTAAAATATGGTGTTAATATAAATTTGCTTGACGAGGCAACAACTCCACAACTTGTATATTTGACTAAAAAATTTGAATTTGATTTTGGGGTAATGATTACTGCCTCTCATAATTCTTGGGAATATAACGGTTTTAAATGTTTTGATGCAAAAGGCAAAATGATAGATATACATAAACAACCTATTAAATATTTTAATAAAATTGAATATAAGAAAATTATTGATTTTAATAAAGGGAAAGAGATATATATTAATAGTTTAAAAAATAAATCAAACATAAATAAAGTTAGTTGTATATTTGATTGTGCGAATGGGGTGACTTATGGGGTGGTACGTCAAATATTTAACAATCAAAAAATTATTGGTACGGAACAGAGTGGGAAATATGTTAATGACAACTATGGAACACAGTCATTAGACAATTTAATAAAAGAATGTAAAAAAGAAAAGAAGATAGGATTTGCGTTTGATGGAGATGGCGATAGAGTTACTGCTATTGATGTAGATGGTCAAATTATAGATGGTGATAAATTGTTGTACATTTTGGCAACACAAATGTTAAATAAAGGGGATAAGTTGGTAGGAAATAAAATTTCCAGTTTGGCGCTAGAGCGTGCTTTAAATAATTTAGGAATAAAATTAATTAGGGCTGAAGTTGGAGCAAAGTATGTTGCTGATGAAATGATAAAAACTAATGCTATACTTGGAGGAGAACCTTGTGGGCATATATTTATAAACTCGCAAATTAGTGATGGAATAAGGGTTGTTATTGAAATTTTAAATGTTTTAAATAGAACTAAATTAACTTTTAAAGAATTGTTAAAAGATTATGTAGATGTTTATAAAAAAAGTGTAGACATAACGATAGATGGCATAAACAATATTAAAGATTATGAAATAAATGAAAATAATTTAAGAGTGGTTGTGCGACAAAGTGGTACTGAGGATTTGGTTAGGATATTGGTTGAAGGCGATAGCAAAACAGAGGTTAATAGTAAAGTTGATGAGATATTGAAAAACATCGAATATAGTTAAGGTGTAAAATATGAGTATGAGGATAGGGAATATTTTAAATAATGAACGTGTTAGTGCGCTAGGTAAAGATGTTAATGCTTATGCTAGTACCTATAACAATAAATCTAATCAAGTGTCATCGCAAACGGCGAAAAAAGTGATTTTTCCTGAGCCATACGACAATGCTAGTACATATTATAATAAAAGTGAATTTTCAAAACCGCCAATAAAAGAACCTCCTGCTAATTCCAACAAACCAGCACCTGCGCCTATGTTTGATATAAAATCGTTACTTCCAATGTTGATGTCAGGTAAATTTGGAGATATGTTAAAGCCATTTATGTCGATGATTGGCGGCGGAGGTGGGGGTATGGATATTGCAAAAGTATTTGAATTGTTTAAAACTAAACCAAAAGTCAAAAAGGAAGAAGAGTCAGAACAAGTTAGTTCAAAGTTTGAGGATTTAATAATTATTGAAGATTAATTAGCATTATTGTATTATAGGGGTGATTATGGAATTTAAAAAAGAAATTAATATTATACATAAAGAATTTTTTGATATTATGAAAAAACATTATCAAACCAGTAGTATTATATTAAAAATGATATGTGATAAAGGATTGTTTAATTCTTTAACTGAGATAGATTTAAGGTTTAGAACCTGTGAATTAAGAAGATTTAATGATAAAAATATAGACAAATTGATTGATAAGGATATTGAAGAAGCGATACATACTTTACGTTCTAGGGGAGCGTGTTGTCTGTATGTAATATCGGCTATAGATGAAATAATTCTTTCCTACAAAGATTTAGATGGGGCAAATATGAAATTTAAACAACAATTAAAGGAGATAAATCAAAAATTATATGATTTAGCAGATAGTTCGATTAATCAATCAAATGAATTAGCTAAACAAAATGATTTGCCACAATTTGAATATCAAAACAACGATGATAACATAGTACTATAGTAATATTATAAATACAAATACTTAAAATATTAATTAAACAGAGCGTTGCGCTTTGTTTTTTGTTTGCAAAATTTTACAAAAAAAGTTAAAAAAAGTTGGCAAAATGTGTTGACAAATCCTTGCAAAGTGCATATACTAGTGTTAGCAGTCGTAACAAAAGAGTGCTAAAAAGGAGATTGGCGTGGAATTTAAAAGTAGGCGCAAAAAGGACATCTTGTTGTATGCGGTAGATGAGTATATTAAAAAACCTCAACCTATAACTAGTGCAGGGCTTAGTGTTAAGTTTGGTGATATCAGTACTGCTACATTAAGAAACGAATTAAATGCTTTGGAGCAAATGGGGTATTTGCAACAGTTGCATACTTCAGGTGGACGTATTCCTACCAGTTTGGCATATAGATGTTATGTTAACGAAATATTAATAAATAATAAGTTGAATATAAAGTCACTTCAACAAGTAAAGGATAATTATGAAGTTAAAAGTGTAAACCTTATTAGCACTTTATCATCATTAGCTAAACGGCTTAGCAAGGTTACTAATTGTCCTACAATTTTAGTACAACACGGTATTGAAAATTTGACTATTGTGGATATTAAAATTATTCCGCTTATTCAAAAAGATGCACTTTTGTTAATTGAAACCACAGCAGGAGTTATTGATGATAATTTAGTATTGGACCCAGATATTACCAGCGAGGCGTGTAAAGATGCTTCTATATATTTAACCGAACACTTTAAAGGTAAAACCATTAAGTATATGGTGGATAATGTGGCGGAAGTATGCTTACGTGCCGGAGCGCAAATGTTTGAGTTTAAAACATTGATTGATAGTGTTACCTTAGCTTTACAAAACGTTATTAAAACAAAGTTGGATATATCTAGTAGCAACACTTCAAAAATGTTGGAAAATATCACCTCTAGCGAATTTGATGAGGCAAAAGGAGTGTTGTCTTTCCTTGAAGATGGCGAAGAGGTAATAAATGCAGTGACCGATAGTGATGAACTTAATTTTGTAATAGGTGAAGAAAACCAAAACGACAAACTTAAGGGCGGAATGATGGTTAGTGCGCCTATAGTGATTGATGGCGTAAGTATTGCATCACTTGCCTTGGTGGGACCTAAACGTGTAGATTATGGAAGTTTGGCGGCGGCATTAAAATTTATAGTTAGTCAAGCGGAAAATTTGAATAAAAACAAATAAAAGGAGTATTTATTTTGAAAGAATTTGATAAAGAATTAAAAGAGTGTAATTGTTGCGAACAATGTGATTGTGGTGATGATTGCAAGTGTGATGAAGAAAATAAATGTTGCGAAAATTGTACTTGTGACGAAACTTGTAAATGTAATGAAAACAATCAAGCAGAAAGTGGTTGTAATATTGAAGATGAGTGTGATGAAGATGTTGAAACCACTGAGAGTAAATGTAAATGTGGTTGTGGAGAAAATGTAGAGGAAGAAAGCACTGCCGATGCATATTTTAAGCAATTATTAAGTTTGCGTGCTGAGTTTGATAACTATCGTAAGCGTACTCAAAATGATATAGCAAAGGCATATTCAAATGGCTTTAACCAAGCAATTACTGAATTCTTGCCAGCGCTAGATAGTTTTAAAATGGCAACAGAGTATATTACCGACCCTAATACATTAATGGGTATTCAATATATTGAAAAAGGGATATTAAACACTCTTGAAAAAATTGGTGTTAAAGCGATAGATGTTAGTGGCAAGTTTGACCCTAATTTCCATCAAGCGATTGGTAGTGAGGCGAGTAGCGAACACGAAAGTGGAGATATTATTAAGGAATGTTTTAAGGGTTTTGTGATGGGCGAAAAAGTTATACGTTATTCACAAGTGATTGTGGCTAAATAAGGAGTTGTAATGGATAGTAAGACAAGATTAAATAAGATACAGGAAGTATTAGAGGAAAGTTTAAATTTAAACTGGGTTGATAAGATAGTTTATTGTTATCAAACCAAAATGTATCACTCGGCATATAAGTTGGATTTTAGCGATGGAGTGGCAACTTATGCCTATTTAAGAGATAATAAAAAGAATTCATACTTAGCAAGAGTTATTATTAAAGGTGATAAGTTTACCATACAAATAAACGGAGTTAAAATTGATGCTTCTGAGCATTGGCAAGAACTTATAAAAGAGCAAGAACAGGGAAATGAACAAGAGCTGGTAAAAGAACCAGAACAGGTGGTTGTACCTTCAGTTAAGTAAGGAAATATTAATAATGAAAAAGCGAAGTTATAGATTAAAAGATGTGTACGATTACTTGGTAGAATATTATGGACTTGAGTGGCGAGGTTATCAAATAAAAGATTATAACTTTAATGAAAATGACCCCGAGCGTGGACTGAGAGCATGGGATTTTAATAGTACTAAAACATCATTTTGGGTTGTAGGAATTGTGTATGATGGTGCTAAACGTAAAACAGTTAGTTTAGATGTTAGTAATGACAATTTGGTTATTTATGAAATTACTCCATATTTACATCATTACAAAGCACCCGAAATTGAATGGAAAGATTATCTAGTACAAAAATATAATCAAGGTCAAGCGTTATAAGGAGAAAATATGAAAGAACAAAATTTTACTATACAAGACATTAAAGACTTTATGATGGAAAAACTTAAACTAAAATGGTATGGCGATATATATGATGATGAAACAGGTCAGTATCGACTTGCTGAAATGAAAGATTTTGAAAGAATTATGGCATGGAGTTTTCAATGTACGGATATCAAAAATCCAGATTTAGGATTGTTTGATGTTAGAATAATTGTTAATACTATGGATTTTAGAATGCCTTGGACTAGAGGAGACTGTTCAGCTAAATGGCAAGATTTTAGAGCACAAAGACATGAACAAGAACAGAGTTTAATAAAATAAGGTCTTTAATTTTAATATTCGCAATATATAAAAGGGGTTATATGGCTGAAAGATTGTATACATTGGAAGATATTAAAAACTTTTTAAAAGAAGAATATGATTTGGACTGGAGAGATTATGAAATTATAAAGAACGGCCACGCAGTTAAAATCTCAGATAGAGATTTTAATCAAAGTTGCTTATGTGCTCCAGCGATTGTATATAGACGAGAATTAAAAGAAATTTATTTGTTGAAAATCACAAATAAATACTTTGGGGTATATGGTAAAAATAGTCAAAATAAAACTAGGCGTTGGCGACAGCTTATGGCATATAGATACGACCAAAAACTAGGCTTAGTAAAATAAATAGATTTTTACAACTTTTATTAATAAAAAGTTGATTATATATTAGATTTTAAAAAAATGAGGAGAATTATTATGGGAAAAATTATTGGTATCGACTTAGGTACAACAAATTCATGTGTTGCGGTTATCGAAGGTGGTAATCCAACCGTTATTGCTAACAGCGAGGGTGGCAGAACTACACCTAGCGTAGTAGGTTTTAAGGAAAATGAACGTCTTGTAGGTCAAGTAGCAAAGCGTCAAGCAGTTGCTAACCCTGACAAAACAGTTATTTCAATCAAGCGTGAAATGGGTACAGATTATAAGGTTAAAATTGATGATAAATCATATTCACCTCAAGAAATCTCTGCTATGATTTTAAGTAAATTAAAGGCAGATGCTGAAGCGTATCTTGGCACACCTGTAACTCAAGCAGTTATTACTGTTCCTGCCTACTTTAATGATAGCCAACGTCAAGCAACTAAGGACGCTGGTAAGATTGCTGGTCTTGAAGTACTTCGTATTATCAACGAGCCAACTGCAGCAGCGCTTGCTTATGGTCTTGATAAGGAAGATAAGAAGAATCAAAAGATACTAGTATTCGACTTGGGTGGCGGTACATTTGACGTAAGTATCTTGGAAATTGGTGATGGAGTGTTTGAAGTATTGTCAACAAATGGTGATACTCGCCTTGGTGGTGACGACTTTGATAACCGTATTATGGATTTATTAATTGAAGACTTTAAAAACACTAATGGTATTGATTTGAAGAACGATAAACTTGCTATGCAACGATTGAAAGAGGCGGCAGAAAAGGCAAAAATTGAACTTTCAACTTTAACAAATACTACTATTAGTTTACCATTTATTACTGCTGATGCAACTGGTCCTAAGCATTTGGAATACAACTTAAGTCGTGCTAAATTTGAAAATATGATTAGCGACTTGATTGAAAAGACTTTGACTTGTACACGTAAAGCATTGGCTGACGCTAAACTAAGCGCAAGCGATATTAATAGTGTAGTGCTAGTTGGTGGTTCTACACGTGTTCCTAGTGTGGTTGAAGCACTTGAAAAAGAAGTTGGTAAGAGTGCCTTTAAGGGTATTAACCCAGATGAATGTGTGGCTATGGGTGCTGCTATTCAAGCAGGTGTATTAGGTGGCGAAGTTAAGGACGTGTTGCTACTAGACGTTACTCCACTTTCTTTAGGTATTGAAACTCTTGGTGGCGTATTTACAAAGTTGATTGAACGTAACACTACTATCCCTACTAAGAAGAGTCAAGTATTTAGTACTGCTCAAGATAATCAACCAGGTGTTGAAATTCACGTATTGCAAGGCGAACGTCAATTTGCAGCACAAAACAAAACTTTGGGTAAATTCCAACTAGTTGGTATTCCGCCAGCTCCACGTGGTATCCCTCAAATCGAAGTTACATTTGATATTGACGCTAATGGTATTGTTAATGTTAGTGCTAAAGATTTGGGTACAAACAAGGAACAAAAAATCACTATTACTGCTAGCACAAACTTAAGTGATGACGAAATTGATAAGGCAGTTAAGGAAGCAGAACAATTTGCTGAAGAAGACAAAAAGCGTCGTGAAGTAGTAGATACTAGAAATACTCTTGATGCTAATGTTATGAATATTGAAAAGCTTGTTAGAGAAAATGGCGACAAGTTAAGCGATGATGACAAAAAGAAACTAACTGATGCCTGCGAAGAAGCTAAAAAGCACTTGGCAAGTGAAGATATTGAAGAATTAAAGAAAGCAACTGAAGACTTGACTGCAGTATCTAATGAAGTGTTTACTCGTATGTATCAAAATATGCAACAACAAGCTCCTCAAGGCGACGCAAACAATGGCGGAAACAACGATGGTGACCCTGAAATTGTGGTTGAGTAGAAAACCATTTTTAATATTAACTGATTAAAAATTTAACATATAACAATGATGAATAGTGCCTATTGCATTATTCATTGTTGTTTGTGTATAATAAATATAAAACTTAATAAAATTTTCAAAAATTCCATATTGACAAGGTGTATTTTGTATGGTATTATAAACACATAAATACAAGTAGGAGGTAAATATGGAAAAGCATAGTGAATATTTTGAATTGTTGTATAAATGTTTTAACGAAATGAAGGTGTATATTGCAGGTACTCCAGTTAGTATTGATAAGTATGCAAAAATGTTTAAAAGCGCATTGGAAGGTATTAATATTCAATACAAAACTAAACGTGATGTTATAGTAGATATAAACGAATTTCGCTTAATTCAAAGAATGATAACAATTATTACTGGTAATCGTAATATCCCAATTGATTTAAGAAAGCAAATTTTAAATGAAAGTTTGTATTTTAATGAATTGGTTGAAGATGTTACAAAATCTAACAGATTAGTTATTAGTGTGTAATATTTATACAGGAGAAAGTTTTATGGGAAGTAATGGAATAACTAAGGAATTTAATCGCCTTTATGGAAATATAATTGAAGTTTATAGGCGCATTGGTGATGTTGATAAGGATTACCCTGTTAACACTTGCGCTTGGTGGTTCGTAAATGATTTAAAAACTTTAATGGAAGATGATAGATTAAAATCTAAACTGAATGATGAGCAAATTAGTCAAATTCTTGTTAGAGGAAGAGAACTTATAAAAACTTCACTTATAGATAATTCAACCAAAAAAGTTTTAAGTGTCTTATTAAAAGAACTTAAACAAATGCAGTATGAAATGGTTGGAAATATTGTAAGATAGGTTATACATAAATTAAGGGTGAAATAGTTATTGTATGTTGTTTTAAGATTGATTTAAAATAAAAGGATAAATATGGCAAAAGATTATTATTCAATTTTAGGGGTGGATAAGAATTCGAGTGATGATGAAATAAAGTCAGCATATCGTAATTTGGCTAAAAAATATCACCCTGATATAAATAAAGAACCAGATGCACAAGAAAAATTTAAGGAAATTTCTGAAGCATATTCTGTGTTAAGTGATAAAACTAAGCGTGCTAACTATGACCAGTATGGTAGCGCAGATGGACCACAAGGTTTTGGTGGTGCCGGTAGCGGCGGATTTTCGGGTTTTAGTCAAGGGTTTGAAGGCGGATTTGAGGATTTGTTTAATATGTTTGGCAACTTTGCTAGAGGTGGTAGAGGTTCTAGTAGGGAACAGGGCGCCGATTTAGTAACCGATATTACAATAACCTTTGAGGAAGCAGCTTTTGGAGTAGAAAAGGAAATTACAATTAATAGGTCAGAAAAGTGTAGCGAATGTGGAGGAACTGGTGCTAAAAAGGGAACAGGAGTAAATACTTGTACTGATTGTGGTGGAACTGGTAAAGTTCAGTTTGTGCAAAATACATTATTTGGTCGTGTTGCTAGTATGACAGATTGTAAAATATGTAATGGAACAGGAAAAATAATTAAAGAAAAATGTAATTATTGTAGTGGCTCTGGTTTAAGTAATCAAAGCGTCACAGTTAAGGTTAAAATACCTGCGGGTATTGATGATGGTCAAACTATTCGTATGCGTGGCGAAGGTGAACAAGTATCTAGCCCTAATGGCGTTGCGGGAGATTTGCATATTAATGTTAAAGTTCAACCACATAAATTATTAGTACGTAAAGATTTTAATTTGTATGTAGATGTGTATGTGCCATTTACAACCTTACTACTTGGTGGTGAAATGGAAGTACCTACACTTAAAGGTACTACCACTGTGGATATTAAACCATTAACACAATCTAATACTAAATACACCTTAAAAGGTAAAGGTATTAAATTTTTACGTGGCTTTGGTAGTGGCGACCTTGTGGTTACATTAAAAGGTGAAATACCTAAGAATTTGGATAAAACTGCTAAGAAGTTGATTAAGGAATTGGAAAATTCAATATCTACTAAGGAATATCCAAAAACTGAAACATATAATAAAAAATTAGATTAATAAAAAAACTTGAGATGTTCTCAAGTTTTTTTGTTATTAAAGTACTGGGCCTACGATAGTTTCTGCTTCCAAATGGTCGTGTAATCTATCAATATAATCGTTACCTAGTTTAAGTTTGTCTAATTGTTCTATCATAAACTTGCGCCATTGTTTGCTATAAATTTTTCCAGTTTCAATATTTACACATTCAAAATCTGTAATATTAAAAGAACCAATTAATGAATTTGTAAACACATTAACAAAGCGATTATTAGGTTCGCGCAATATAGTAGTATTGGTATTTTCACAGATTAATAATTTTACAAACTGATCAAATTGCTCATTTTTAATATATTTTAAATACATAATGTTCTCCTTTGTTAGATAAGTATAATATACCATAAATCTTAAAATTTGTCAAGTTGTGATTAACAAAATATACACCATATGAATATATTAAAGTATGAAAATATATTGTTTTAAACTACCTAAAATACTAAAACCTATAGTTAAATTACTTTTTGGAAAAAATGTGTACTACGTAGGGAAATAAAAAAACTAGGAAAATTTCCTAGTAATTAACTAATGTTTAAGCAAGGCGTCTAATATCTAATAATTGATTATTTAGACTTTTTAGATGTCTTAATACACTTAGTGCAAAGGTATTGATTTGTACTTTTACCATTAACTTCAACTGAAACTTTTTGAACATTGGCTTCAAAAGTGCGTTTTGTTTTTCTATTACTATGGCTAACGTTGTTGCCACTTACTTTACCTTTACCGCATATAGCACAAACTCTGCTCATAAGGACCTCCCATTTTTCAAATACACATTATTGTAACATACAAAATCATAAATTGCAAGTATTTTTTGAAAAATATTGAAATAATGCTTGATTTTTTTTTAAATCTATTATACAATAGCAGTGGAGGGTTTGATGAACTTTACTACTTTTAATTCATTTGGCAAAATCAGTATGTCTAAGCGAGCTATTAGTAAGGTCGCTTCTGTTGCCGTGCAAGAGTGTTATGGTGTAGTAGGGTTAGTTAATCCAACCTTTAATCGTGAAACCAAATCTCACGGTTATAAGGGTGTGGTATTAACCTCCAACGAAACTGATATAATTATGGTCGATGTGTATGTCGTTTTAAAATATAGTGTTACAATTTCTGCTGTTTCTGATTCTATTAGGAAAGCGGTTAAATATGCTATTGAGCGTTTTACAGGTATGATTGTAAAAAGCGTAGATGTACACGTTATTGATGTAAGATAGAAACTAGGAGACAAAGCAATGCAAAAAACAATTAATGGTGCAACACTTCGTAAGATGTTGGTTACTTCTTATTCTCTTTTGGAGGAAAATAAGGATAATATAGATGCACTTAATATATTCCCCGTTCCAGATGGTGACACTGGTACAAATATGACATTAACATTAAAATCAGCCGTGACTGAGATGAATGCCTGTGAAGGCAATTCTATTGAGGCGTTATCGGTAGCTTTTAATAGAGGAGCGTTAAAGGGCGCAAGAGGAAACTCTGGTGTTATTTTGTCGCAAATCATTAAGGGTATGTTCTCTGAGCTAATGAAATGCCAAGAAGCCATTACAATGAAAGATTTTGCTCGTGCGTGCGAAAAAGGTTGTGAAACTGCATATAAGGCAGTTACAGTGCCTAAGGAAGGTACTATTTTAACAATCATTAAAGCTATAGCAGAATCTGCTAAGCAAAATGTTAAATCGGATACATTCCAAGACTATTTGCACAAGGTAATTGCTGATGCTGAAAAGATGTTACAAATGACACCTGATATGCTTCCTGTACTTAAAAAAGCTGGCGTGGTAGATGCTGGTGGTCGTGGTCTTGTTGTTATATTTAGCGGAATGTACAAGATGTTGGCAGGTGAAATGGTAAACGTGGAATTTGTGGATAAGGTGGAAAAAGACGTTACTAGCGAAGAAAACCACGTAAACTATGAAAGTCTTGCTGATATTCGTTTTGGCTATTGTACTGAATTCTTTATTATAAATATATTTGAAAAGACAACTGAAGCAGACATTAGTTCGCTTCGTCAACGTTTGCTAGAAATAGGTGATTGTGTGCTATGTATTGGCGACTTGCAATTAGTAAAAGTGCACGTTCACACAAATGAACCAAACAAAGCCCTTGGTTACGCTTTGCAATTAGGTGAATTGTCTGGTGTGAAAATTGAAAATATGCTAGAACAAAATCGTCAACTACGTAAAAATGCTAAAAAAGAGGAACTTAAGGAATACGGAATAGTTGCAGTTGCTGCAGGTGATGGTCTAAATAACGTGTTTGCAGATATTGATGTGGATTATGTTATTTCTGGTGGACAAACTATGAACCCTAGCGCTAATGATATTGCTACAGCATGTGATGCTGTTAAGGCAAAAACAGTATTCGTATTACCTAATAATAAGAATATTGTTATGTCAGCAGAACAAGCAAATGACATTACTTCTTGTAATGTAGTAGTTATTCCTACAAAAACTATTCCAGAAGGTATTACTGCAGCGCTTGCTTTTGACCGCAATGCTAGCATTGAGGAAAATAAGGAAATGATGACAGAAGCTATAGCTACAGTTAAGTCTGGTTCGGTTACTTATGCTGTTCGTAGCACTAATATTGATGGCTTGGATTTACACGAAGGTGAGGTTATAGGTCTTGATAAACACAGCATTTTAGTTCATGGAGATAATATAGAGGATACTACCGACCAATTGATTCAAAAATTGGTGGATAACGACACAATGAATATTACATTGTTCTATGGTGAAGGTGTAACCAGCGAACAAGCTGAACAATTCCTTGCGACCCTAGAACTAAAATACGCAAACTGTGATGTAAGTATGGTAGAAGGTGGACAACCTGTATATTACTACTTAATTTCAGTTGAGTAAAATTATAAGACTTACATAACAAAACTATAAAATTTAAAAAAAATATAAAAACTTTTAAAAAATTGTTGACATAAAATTAAATATGTGCTATTATTATAATACGTTGTGACAAACAGCGTATTATATATGGGAGTTTAGCTCAGTTGGTAGAGCACCTGCCTTACAAGCAGATGGTCATAGGTTCGAGTCCTATAATTCCCACCAACTTATGCGGGAGTGGCTCAGTGGTAGAGCGTTGCCTTGCCAAGGCAAATGTCGCGAGTTCGAATCTCGTCTTCCGCTCCAGTAATGCTAGTCGAAATGACTAGTTTTTTTGTTTTAATAAGCCAATAGTGAGAATGTCTGAATTGTTATAAAATAGGGCTTTATAGCACTTAAAGTTGACAAATAATATAAAATGTGCTATAATAAAATTGTGGAGCAAGGAAATGGAGATAAAAAAGAAAAATGTTTTTATTGGAACAGAAGCTCAGTGTACCTATTTTCCAACAAAAATAACATCAGTGTTGTTTGGTAAAAACATACCTAAAAAGAAGTTAAACCAAAATGTTATTTTTATAAAACTTAAAGATGACGACTATATTAAACTAGAAGATTTAATTGCTTTGGACAAAGATGGAATTCAGCATTATTCAACCAAACCCAAATTTAAGGGAGATAAATATGCTGATGATTTAGATGACTATTATACTATGGTTGAAAAGGAAGATATAGTTTTGCCTAACCAGATTTTAAATCCTAAAGACAATGAATTTGGTCGTTAAAATTTATGAACTTAATAAAAAAATGTAAGGAATATAAAAATATATTCCTTTTTTTATTTGATATTTATTGTTAACTTGGTTGACAAAGTTGAAATTGATATATATAATGATAATATATAGGAGGTGAATTATGGCTGATAAAAGGCAAGTTTTGGAAATTATGGCAAGGTTGAAGGAAAGTAATCCTTTGGAAATATTTAAAATTATAGATGAAATAAATTCGGGTATGGGTTATATTTTGCTTAGGCTATATAATGCCAAATCTGAAGTTTATGCAATCCATTTAAGCAAGGATATGCAAATAAGTCGTGCAAGGGTTACTATGCTATTACGTAAGCTTATTAATAAGGGTTTTGTATTAAAGCAACAATCAAAATCAGATGCCAGAAAAGAGATTGTTACTATTACTAATAAGGGTAGGGAAGAAGTAACAATACTTAAACAAAAGATATTTAGTAACGTGTCAAAATTAGTTGATAAATTAGGAACTGAAAAGATTAATCAGTTTATTGATTTGTCAAATGAGATTCATAAAATTATGCATAAGTAAAACAAAATAATTTATATGTTTTAACAAGTGTTTTTAAACAATGGTTAATTAGGTTAACAAAAGTGTTTTTTAACTTTTTAATACATAAATATTGGTGGTGAACACTAAAATGAAATTATAATAAGCAATAAAAAAAGACCTATCGGTCTAATGGTGCCGAAGGCGGGACTTGGCGTCAAAGTTTGCGCTTAGTTAGATTTGCGGTGCGCAAATGCTAAGCATGTGCTTAACTTTTCCTTTTTCCCTTCAAAGCATACGCTTTGTGGGAGCCCTATATTAGCGTGTTCAAGTCCAACAAGTATAAAAAAAGACCTATCGGTCTAATGGTGCCGAAGGCGGGACTTGAACCCGCATGAAGTTGCCCTCGCAAGATTTTGAGTCTTGTGCGTCTGCCTTTTCGCCACTTCGGCCTATATACTAAACATAGTTAATTATAAATGATAAACACGTACTTTAACTATGTACTTTGTAAGTATAGCATACAAAATTTAATCTTGCAAGTGTTTTTACTAAATTTTTGAAAGAAATTAATTGTTTTATTAAAAAACGTTGACAATGATTTAAGGTTGTGTTAAAATATTTGCAACTTAATAGAGAAACAGTGAGTTTGAGGAGTACATCTTGGGCTGTCGGTAGAGAATAACTGTCGTGGGCTGAAAGCAGTTAGGATAAGTAAGGTGGAAGGTAGCAAACGAGTTCAAGCGAAGAAAGTGTAATGCGATTAGACCGCTTGCGTTGTAACTTTACGTTAAAGGTAAATTAAGGGAAAGATTTCTTTCTAAATTAAGGTGGTACCACGAGATATTCGTCCTTATGCTATGCATAGGGATTTTTTATTGCAAATTATGCATAACATTTGCTATTAAGTTGAAATATTTTTAAACATTTTTTATAAGGAGAAAATTATGTTAGATAAAACCTATGAACCACAAAATAAGGAAAATGGTATTTATAAAATGTGGGAACAAAGTGGTTGTTTTAAGCCAAGAACTGATAAAGATAAGGAGTTTAAAGGCGAAAATTATTCTATAATTATGCCACCACCTAATATTACTGGTCAACTTCATATTGGTCACGCACTTAACAATACTACACAAGATTTGATTATTCGCTATCAACGTATGAATGGTAAAAACACTTTATGGGTTCCCGGAACTGACCACGCATCAATTGCAACTGAGGTTAAAATTATTGATGCTTTGCGTAAAGAAGGATTAACCAAGGAAGGGTTAGGACGTGAGGATTTCTTAAAACGTGCTTGGCAATGGAACGACCAATATGGTGGACGTATTAAATTGCAATTACGTACATTGGGTTGTAGTTGTGACTGGGATAGATGTGCTTTTACAATGGATGAAACTCGTCAAAAATCGGTACTTAAAGTATTTAAGGAATTGTACGATGAGGGTATGATTTATCAAGGCAAAAAGTTGATTAACTGGTGTCCTTGTTGTAAAACAGCTTTGTCTGATGCTGAAGTTGAACACGAAGAGGAAAATTCTAGTTTTTGGCATATTCGTTATCCTTATGCTGATGGTAGCGGTTATATTGTGGTTGCAACAACTCGTCCTGAAACACTATTTGGTGACGTGTGTGTAGCAGTTAATCCTGAAGATGAACGATACAAGGGTAAAATTGGCAAAATGCTAAAATTACCTGCTACTAATCGTGAGATTCCTTTGATTGCTGATAGTTATGTTGAAAAGGATTTTGGTACTGGTGCTGTTAAAATTACTCCTGCACACGATGCTAACGACTATGAAGTAGGACTTCGTTGTAACCTTGAGCCAATTTGTGTTATGAATAATGATGGAACAATGAACGAACTTTGTGGCAAGTATGCAAATCTTGATAGATATGAATGTCGTAAGCAACTTATTGAAGATTTAAAGCAAGCAAACTTGATTGAAAAAATTGAGCCATACAAACTAGCAAAATCTACCTGTTATCGTTGTCATAGTGCAGTTGAGCCAATGATTAGTAAACAATGGTTTATGAATATGAACGAAGTGGCAAAACAAGGTCTTGAAGCAGTAGATAATGGCGAACTTCAAATTATACCTAATCGTGTAGATAAAATTTATAGAAATTGGTTAAACAATATTAAAGATTGGTGTATTTCTCGTCAATTATGGTGGGGGCATCGTATTCCTGCATATTATTGTGAGGATTGTGACCACGTTATGGTAGAAACCTCTGCACCAAAAGTATGTTCTAAGTGTGGAAGTTCTAAATTACATCAAGATGAAGATGTGTTGGATACTTGGTTTAGTTCGGCATTATGGCCATTCTCAACACTAGGTTATCCTGAAAACACTGAAGATTTACAAAGATTTTTCCCAACTAGTACTTTAGTTACCGGTCAAGACATTATATTCTTCTGGGTTGCTCGTATGGTTATGATGAGCAAAAAGATGTTAGGTGCAATACCATTTAGTAAAGTATTGATTAATGGTATAGTGCGTGATGATGAGGGTAAGAAGATGAGTAAATCTTCTAACAACGGTGTTGACCCTATTGAAATTATTGAAAAATATGGTGCTGATGCTTTAAGATTTTCACTACTTTTAGGTAATGGTACAAGTAATGACTTTAGATTTAGCGAAACTAAAATTTTGGAAGACCGTAAGTTTATAAATAAAGTGTTTAATAGTGGTAAATTCTTAGAACTGTGTATTAGTCAAGCAGAAAAGACAGAATTAGATGTTAATAAATTGAACATCTTTGACAAGTGGATTTACACACGTCTTCAAAATGCTATTGATGACATTAATAAATTTATGGAAAGTCTTGATGTTTGCCAAGCGGTTAATCGTATGTATAACTTTGTTTGGGACGATTTCTGCGATTATTATGTAGAATTAACCAAACCTTATGTTTATAGCGATGATAAGGCAACTAGGGCGCACGCTGTGGCAGTATTAAAAGATATATATATTAACATTTTAAAATTGTTACACCCAATTATTCCATTTATTACAGAAGATATTTATTCTAATTTTGAAACTGGAATATTAATGGAGCAAGATTATGCTAAATCATTAGGAAAATTTGATATCGAAGCTGAACAAGTAGATAAAATTATTAACCTAATCCAAAAGATAAGAGAAGTTAGATTAAATCTAAATGTTGCACCTGCAAAGCGCATAACTTTGATTGTAAATAAAACAAAGTCAAATGAACGCAATATTCAAACTTTGAAAAATGCAAGTCTAGTATTAAGTAAAATGACTAATATTGAAAAAATTGATTTTGTTGATAATATTATTGAAGAAGTGGTTAATTTTGTTACAGAATTGGGCGAACTTTATTTCTATAAGAGCGAAGTGGTGGATACCGACAAGGAAAGAGAACGTATTAATAAAGATATTCAAAAAATTGATGCGGAAATGACTCTTCTAGGTTCAAGACTAAATAACGAAAACTTTGTTAGTCGTGCTCCAGCACAATTAGTTGCTAAGGAAAAGGAAAGATATGCTTTCCTACAAGAAAGTAAAGCTATCTTGGAACAAAAATTAAAAGAACTATAATATTATAAAAAAAGAACTCACGTTATCGTGGGTTCTTTTTAAGAAAAGGATTATAGCCAACTAATAAAGGGGTAAAATTAGTTGGTCTGGATACACATAATAAGAATTTATTTATTCCTATTATGACTGATGCATTGTTATAAATTAGTGTCTTGCTTAACTTCGGTTACTAGGGCTTCAGTAGTAAGCAATGTACTTGCTACACTTCCAGCATTTTGCAAAGCTGAGCGTGTGACTTTTGTAGGGTCAATAATCCCTGCAGTTAGCATATTGCAATACTCGTTTTTCAAAGCATTATACCCATAGTTTTCATCACTATTTGTAAGTATGTTGTTAATTACAACACCATAGTCAATGCCTGCATTAATACAAATTTGTTTAATAGGCGCACTTAAACTATTACCTACAATTAACGCACCAGTTTTTAAATCACCGTCAAGAGTATTGGCAAAAGTTAACACTTCCTTGATGCACTTTAGTAGGGCTGTGCCACCACCTGGTACAATGCCTTCTTCAACGCCCGCTTTTGTAGCATTTAGTGCATCTTCAATACGAAGTTTACGTTCCTTTAGTTCAACTTCGGTTAGTGCTCCAACACGAATTTGTGCTACAGCACCACTAAGTTTACCTAGACGTTCGTTTAAAACTTCCTTATCGTAGTTGTTATCCACTACTTCTAACTGTGATTTAATATATAGTATGCGTTCATTAATATTTTGGTTACTTCCATTACCTGAAATTAATGTGGTATTATCTTTAGTGATAATAGCTTGCTTACAGCGACCTAAATTTTCAACTGTAATATCTTTTAAATTTTGACCAACTTCATCACTAATATATGTAGCACCTACAAAGGTTGCTAAGTCTATTAATTCTTCACGTCTGCGGTCGCCAAAACTTGGTGCTTTAACTGCTACGCAATTAAATATTCCACGAACTTTGTTTAATACAAGGGTTGCAAGGGCGTCGCCCTCTACATCGTCGGCAATAATTAGCAAACTTGCACCGATATTGGCCAAATTTTCAATAATAGGCAAAAGGTCAGCAAAATTGCTTATTTTTTTATTAGTGATTAGTATGTAAGGGTTATCCAAAGTGGCTTGCATTTTGTTGGTGTCGTTACACATATAGGAACTAATATAACCTCGATTAAATTGTAAACCTTCAACCACATTAAGTTCGGTGGTTACAGAGTTACTTTCCTCAATAGTAATAATCCCATCACGACCAACACGTTCCATTGCTTGATAAATCAAGTCGCCAACACGTTCATCGCCAGCAGATATGCTAGCAAGTTGAGAAATTGCCTTAAAATCTTCAACAGGTTTAGATAATTTTTTTAATTTATCAACTGCAACTTGGACTGCTTGCTCAATACCTTGGCGTAATATTATGGGGTTAGCACCAGCTGTAAAATTTTTAATTCCTTCTTTTATGATTGCTTGAGCAAGGACTGAGGCAGTGGTAGTGCCATCACCAGCGATATCGTTAGTTTTTATACAAACTTCCTTAATTATGTTTGCACCTAAATTTTCAAATTCATCACTAAGTTCAATTTCCTTAGCAATAGTTACGCCATCGTTTGTGATTAGTGGGGTAGACATACCTCTAGATAACACTACATTTCTTCCTTTAGGGCCAAGAGTTATTTTTACGGTATCTACTAGTTTGTCAGCACCACTAATTAATTTTTGGCGTGCTTCATCACCTATTAAAATCTTTTTAGTCATTATTTTCCTCCATAATAGCAATTAAGTCAATTTGTCTAATAATAATTAAAATCTCATCATCAACTTTTACTTCGCTACCTGCATATTTATTAAATAGCACTAAGTCGCCGACACGAACCTGCATTCCAATATTGTTGGAATCAATGTCAATTCCATTGCCAATTGCTAACACTTTGCCTATTTGAGGGCGCTCTTGCGAGGTGGCTGGAAGTACTATTCCAGACTTAGTTGTAGAGGTTTGTAATTCGGGTTTAACCACAACCCTATCAAATAATGGTATAAGTTTCATAAATTTTCTCCCTTTTGAAATTTATATATATTTTAACGCCTAAAGTTTAAGATTAATGTATACAATATTGTCTAAATTTGAAATATTTTTAGGCATTTTCGGCTTTATTATACAATCTAAAAAACAAAAACGAACCAAGGTATGCCAAAAATTTTTATTAAACCGCAAAAAAATACTTGACATCATAAATAAAATGCTGATATGATGATTAATATATAACTGATGTTATATTATAAGGAGAGGATTTTATGAAATTTAAAAAATTATTAACTCTTGGTTTAGTTGGTGTAAGTGCTCTTACTGGTGCATTTATGTTAACTGGCTGTGGAGAAGAGAAAAAACCTGCTGAAATTAAACAACTAGAACAAGTTATGGCTCAACATAAAGGTAAAGATGTAACAATTACTATGAATATGACTGCTACATCAAGTGACTTAGATTTGGGTGGTGCAATGGGTGATTTTAGTATTCCTATGGAAGTAACCATGCAATATGATTTTGACAATAAGATTTCCAAAATGTATATGTCAATGGAAGACGATGACTATACAACAATTGAAACAATGTATATGTATGCAAGAAACAACAATACATATATAGATATAGAAACTGTTAGTGGTTCTGGTGAAGATTTATTCACATATACAGATACAAGTTTTGCTAGAGGATTAAGAGCATGGGATTTATCAACTACCAACGAATCAATATTTATGCTTGAAGATGATATTTGGGAAGGTGGAAAAGTAACTCAAACCATAGATTCTGAGGGAAACACTGTTGTTTCAATTAAAAATGTAATGAAACAATCATTTAAAATGGAAGGCATTAAATATTCTGTGAAAATAACCATGGAAACGCTATATACATATAATGAATCTGGTATTATTAAGTTTTCAGCAACCGTAGATACCTATAACAAAGTAGAATTTGATGGTGAAGTTGAAGAATATACCGCTACTTCAGTAGTAGATGCAGTGGTAACTTACGAAGAATTACACTTAGAAGTTCCTGCTAATGTGATTGATAGAGAAGCAGGTGCTACAGAAATCGATGTTGACGACCTTTTAGATATGTATGAAAATATGCTTGAAGGTTCTGACGATGGCGACCTTGATGATTGGATGTAATAAATATAAAAATTCACAGAGCAATCTGTGGATTTTTTATGCGAAATATAACTTTGCAACATAAATTAAAAGTTAGTTAAATATAATAGAATATGAAAAATAAACAATATCAGGTGTATGAGTTAAATAGCAAAAAAAGCAAAGGTTTTGGTTTTGCCTTTGTGATTTGTGGCTTGTTATTAGCGGTAAGTGTATGTAATGTATTTAGTTATGTATTTTTTTCAGGCGGGATTAGTTTGGTGTCAGGCAAAAGTCGTAATCCAAACAATTTTTATGCAGTAGAAGTGGCATCGTTTGAAGATTATGATGAGGCGTATAACTTTGCTACTGAATTGCAAAGTAAGGGCGGAGCAGGGTACATAACATATAACAAAAAGTATAAGGTGTTAAGTTCAATGTATTTAACTTATGATAATGCTAAGTCGGTGGCGGATAATATTAAGTCAGAATATCCTAAAGCACAAGTATATGAAATAGTATTGCCAGATATTGAAGTGGATAAAAATTTAACCGACGAGCAACAAAAAGTTATAACAACTAGTTTTGCAGTAATCAAATCGGCAATAGCAACTATGACAAACATTTATTTAAGTGTGGATAAAGGTGAAATTAAAGATGGCACGGCCAATACGATGATGTATACCCTGTATGATGATTGTGCGTCACAAGTGGAAAGTGTACGAGTTGCTTTTCATAGTTTGGATACCGCAAAATATTTAAAACATAAAATGTATTTAAGTGATTTTACATCAGGCATTGCTGAAATTACTAACCTTGATTTGAAAGGTATGGAATTATCGCAAGTTATAAAATATCAACAAATAAAATGCGCATTTTTGTATATTACGATGGCAAAATTATTTTAAAGTTAAAATATTTATTGACAAATTATTTATTTATGATATAATAACCTTAAATTTAATTGATTTGGAGAATATAATATGATTAATCCAAGAGAGTTTTTATACATAAATACCTTTTTAGATAAAGAAGAAAGGGGAATATGGACTAGTTATTTTTACAAAGGATATGAGGTTGCAATTAAAAGAAGAGGTAAGTATATTTTAGATTTTCAAGATGAGCAAAAATTAACTACATTTATTGAAAATATTGTAGGAAAAGAAGATGTAGAATTAGTAATAAATCAAAATAAATTAACAATATACAAAAAAGATAGTAATAAAGTAATATGTATTAAGTGTGCTTCAAAAGTACTTGCTGATGAACTAACTAAGAAATTTAGAGAACAATGGGTGCAAAGAAGAAAACACCTTAAGAAAGAAGTTTTTAAAGAAGCTGGATTAAAATTTTAAAAAAGAGTTTTCAAAACTCTTTTTTTAATTTTATTTATTTTTATAACTTTTTATAAATTCTACTAGTTGCCAAATTCCTATACCTATTAAAAACACTGCAAAGATTTTCTTTAAAATAGATGCATTTATATGTACTGCTAGTAGGGCACTAAAAATACTTACAACTGCACCTACTATTGCCAGTAGGTAAGTTTCTTTAAACTTTACAAGTTTATTTTTAAAATGTAGTATTAATGCAATTATTGACATTGGTATAAACGAAATTAAATTTATTCCTTGTGCTTCAAGTTGGCCAAATCCTGCAAGTAAGGTAAGTATTGGAATTAACAAAGTTCCTCCACCCATACCCATACCACCAATTAAACCGCCAATCAAACCTCCAATAATTTCCCAAATTATCATAAAATCTCCTTATTTAAACAACATCATTACTCCACTAACTAAAATTAATCCAATAAAAATCATACGTATAACTTTATTATCAAGTTTATTTAACAACAAGGCACCACCAACGCCACCTATAATTATTGATAATATTGCTGGCCAACTATTGCCAAAATTAATAGAGTTATGAGTTATATAAATTATTGAACTGGCAATACTTATAGGAAGAATAACAAAAAGGGCTGTTGCTTGTGCTTGTTTTTGATTAAATCCAAAAAATTTGGTTAAAACGGGCACAACAATCATACCGCCACCACCGCCTAACAGACCATTTATAACGCCAATTAATGCTCCAAATAGTAAAATATGCAATTTTTTTATATTTTTCATAAAGTTATTCTATACTTTTTGTGCAAAAATATTTGCCAAAATCAAATATTTGTATTATAATAGGGTTGTTAAAGTTTAGGAAGTGTGCTACAATAGGTTTAATGTTTAAAAAGTTGGACTTGTACTATCCAAAACATCAAATTACAATAATATTACAGCAAGAGGTTTTAAATGAAATTATTTATTAAGTTACGTAACAAGTATTTAACAGGTTTATTGTCACTAGTTTTGCTAGTTATGGCAAGTATTGGATTGTTTAATTTTAGTAAAAATCCACAAACTGTTGACGCAAGCAGTATTAAACTTGAAAATGAAAGTAATATTACAATTACTAATGGTTCGTTTAGTAATTATTCATCATCTTCAGGTTCTATTAATCAAATTAAGGATTTTACCACATCAGGTAATAGTACCCTTGATATGAAAACAGGCGTTATAGATGTTAGTGCATCTTCATTTGCTAAAAATTATGAAAAATATGGTTTAGATGAATATAAAAATCCTGGCAAACAAGGAAGCGATAATTATATTCTTATGATTAATTCAAAAGCAACTACTAATTATACTTATACATCTAGTGAATTTACTCTTCCAGCTAACGGACATTACTATATTTCAGTATCAGCAATGACTTTGGGTGATAATTCTGTTGCATCAGTATTTTTAACTCAAAATGATGTTGTGTTTGAAAATTGTATCATCGAAAATATAACAACTAGTAGTTGGGCAAACTATACTTTCTTTGTTTCTACCAATGCTTATGAAAGTGTTACTTTAAAATTTAATATGCAACTAGGAAATTTAGCGGGTGGGGCAAGTGGTTGTGTATTCTTTGACGAATTGCACGCAGGTCAAATTTCTAGTGAAGTTTTTGCTGATGCTGTAACAAATTATGCTACAGGCAGTTATAAAATAGCTGAATTACGTTCACCTAATTTATACAAGGGATATAACTTTGATGACGAAGTTTATACTTTAGACAAAGATGGTAACGTTAATGTGGCTGATGAAACTTATTTTACTGAAAGCGTTTGCGGAATTGGCGCAAATTATATTGACAATAATAATAATCAATTAAATATTACAACTGATAAAAGTTATGTAACTTTTAAAGGCAAAGAAGAGGTTTTACAAGCTAACAGCACTTACAGATTTTCAATATTTGCAAAAGCTAGCGACCTTAGTTCAGGTTCTGCTTTTGTGCAACTAGATGAAATATTGGAAGAAGATGAAAAATATGACGACTTTATGGGCGATGAAAGTGAGGAAATTACTGCGAAATCTTCTAAATTAACAATATCTGGTGTAACCTCAAATTCTATAACAAATGGCTATCAAGAGTATGTAATATATGTTCGTACAGGAGCTTTAAGTAGTAGCAAAGTTCAATTTAGTTTTGGACTAGGTTCTGAGGGTAATAATGCTACTGGAAATATTTCGTTTAAGTCATATTTAGTTGAAAGAGTTCCTTATAGTGCATATAGCGGAGCAACTACTGGTTCAACTCTTGAAAAAATGGACATTGCATCACGTTTAACCTTAAGTTCTAACGAATTTTCTAACTATAGTTTTGATAATATGGAATCTGAAAGTTTTGATGGAGTTCCTTATCCAGCAAAACCATCTAGTTGGACAAAATCTAACGATGGTGTAGGTTATCAATTATCGGGTGTTGTAAACTTGAGCGAATTTGATAAAGTTATGAATAAATATTCTAACGAAATTGAAACAACCGCAACTCCTAAGGCATTTGAAGGTACTTTAAATAACAATGTTTTGATGCTATATAACGGAACTGCATCTACTCAAAGTTATACATCTTCTAGTAAGACTTTGACTGCAAATAAGTATTATAAAATCACAGTATTTGTAAACACTCATACATTAAGTGATAATGGCGTTACTATTTTAGCAAAGAGTGGCGACAATGTTTTAGGTAAAGTTACAGGGATTAATACAGGTGCTGAATGGCAAAAGGTTGAAATGTACATTGATGCACCAGTTTGTGATATTGATTTAAGTTTAGAATTGGCTTTAGGTTATGAAGATTTAACCGCTAGTGGATATGCTTTCTTTGATAACATCTTGTTTGAGGAAAGTGAAACAGCTAGTGATTTTGGCAATTTATTTAATGAATATGATGTTGCTGAAAATGGAACTCTTGAACTAGATTTAACTAATACAATGTTAACTTCTACTAAGGGTGGAAAATATGAAACTCCTGTATTATATAAAGGTCAACACAAAAGTGGTGACACTAAAGTAAAAGCCGGTGTGGTTGATTTAACTGGTGATTTAAAGATAATTGCTCAAGCACAAAGGGAAGCCTTAAGACAATTAAGTGGCTCTGATAAAGTTTTGGCAATTGTTAGTGAAACAAATAAAGATGCACGTTATGAATATACAAGCGTGTTAAATTATACATTTAATAGTGAAACTTATTATAAATTCTCATTTGAACTATTTACCTATGACTTTGGCCAAGAAGATAAGGATGAAAAGTACGACAATAAAGTGCTTGCCGAAGGTGTAAATATTTCATTAACTAACTTGGAAAATGCAACTTTTAAATATGTTCAATCTAATGGTAAATGGACTACTTATGAAATTTATATTGGCGTAAAAGAAACTGCTACATCAAACTTTGTATTTAGTTTGGGTAGCGAATTTACAGGTTGCTACGGTAAGGCATTTGTAGGCAACATTAGTTTGGAAGAAACTGATGAAGCAACCTTTAAGGAAGCTATGAATAGTGATACAATTTTAAAAGTAGATACTGTTAAAAAAGACGAAGATAAAAATACTTCATCTTCAAAAAGTGATAATGGATTTAGTTGGGTATATATACCAACAATTGCAACCTTTTTAGCAATTATAGTGGCTGTAGTAGGCGTGTTTGTAAAACGTAATATCAAGTTTAAAAAGTTCTCAAGAACTAAGAAAGCTGAATATGATAGAGATATTACAGTTATGCAAAACAAATATCGCCGTGTTGCTAGCGATACACGTGATAAGGAAGTTCGTGAATTGACAAAAGAATGTAACGAATTAATAAATCTAAGAACAGAGTACGAAGATAAATATAAAGATGCATTATCTCGTTTACGTAGTGCAAGACTTGCTAATCGTGATGGCTCTAAACGTAATGAAATAATGGCAATAGAAAAAGAAGTTAAACATATATCTAAGGAAGTTGCTCGTTTTGGTGTACAAATAAACAATTACGAAAATGAAATTGAATTTATGAAAACTGAGGCATATTTGATTGACCTTGAAAAAGATTTGATGCGTGAAGATAATTATTCACGTAATGTGCGTAGAAAGGAAGATGCAATGAGTGAGGAAGAACGTGCGCAAGCAATTGCTAAACGTGAAGCAAAACAAGAGCGTCTTGAACAAAAGGCACAAGACAAGGCCGACAAATTAGCGCTTAAACAAGAAAAGTTGCAACAACAACGTGAACAAGTTCAATTAGCATTACAACAAGCAAAAGAATTAGATGAAAAGTATGTTAAGGAACAAGAATTAAAACAAATTAAACTTGAGGAATTAAAACTTGCTAAGGAAAAAGCCAAGGCAGAACATGAAATTGCCAAGTTGGAGCAACAAAAAGCAAAACAAAAAGCAGAAGAAGTTGTAGTTGAACAAGCTACAAGCGAAGTGGAAAAAGTTGAAGAAACTGCTAAAATAAGTGAAGTTGTGGAAGAAATTCAAGTGGTGGAAGACACAGAAAAGGTAGAAGGCGAAACTGAAGAAAAGGAAACTCAATCAGGAGAAACTGTAGAACCTATTACTGAAACTAACCCTACTGACAATTCAAGCGAAGAATAAAAAATCTTTTAAACAATACTTTTGATAAAGGTGAAAGATATGTATATTATTACAATAGATGGTCCGTCATCTTCGGGCAAGTCAACCATTGCCCGAGTGGTTGCGGATAAGTTGAATATAGTTCATGTAAATTCAGGAGATGCTTATAGAGCAATAGCATATTTTATGTTAACTAAAGGGATAAGCCCTACAGATAGTAAAAATATAGCAAAATTACTTAAAACTACAGAGTTTAAATTTTGTTATAACAACGGAACTCAAACAGTACGTATAAATGGTGAAGATGTTACAGAGCATTTGCATACCAATCAAATAAACGCTGTGGTTTCGCAATATGGCAAAATTCCAGAAGTTATTTATACTGCTAGCGATATGGCTAGAGAGTTAAGTAGAAATATGTCTGTGGTTATGGACGGCAGAAATTTAGGCAGTTTTTGTTTGCCTGATGCAAAATACAAGTTTTATGTAGATTGCGATGTGGTTGAGCGTGCTAATAGGCGTTATAAGGAAATAAAACAAAAGGGTGACAATGTGGATTTTGATACTATTTATAAGCAAACCATTGAGCGTGACAACCTTGATAAAACTAGAGAAGTAGCACCATTGGTTGTGCCTAAAAATTCGGTATTGATAGACTCTACCTATTTAACTGCGGAACAAGTTGCTGAGCAAATTATCAATATTGTATTGGATAACGAAAAAGAGATTAAATAATCAATAAAAGTCATATAGTTAATATATGGCTTTTTTATTTTTTATATTAATATTATAATATAAATGATAAAATTTTAAAAAACTATTGACAAATACAAAAAATATGCTAAAATTATTTATAAAATAAAGGCATTAGGAGGCTGTTATGGCATTAGATAGAGAAATTGAAAGAATAGAACAAGATAATAAGGAATACAAAATTACTCCTTATACAATTCAATACGACTCTAAGGCTCAAAGTTTTTTTAAAGGATTTACACCAAAACTTGCAACTAGTGGAACACTTACTGCACTTGGCGCAGGTGCTTGTATTGCCTCTGTTTTAACAGGTGGTATTGCAGGTATTGCTATTGGCGCTGTGGCAGGTGTTGTTGCAGGTGGTTATACTATTTGGACAGGAGTAGATGCTGCACACGTATCTAAGGCACGTTTTAAGGCGTTAGGTATTGGTGGGAAAAAGGAAAATGCTGGAACAATAGAAGTAGTTAAACATAGTGAGGAAATGGCTCATAAATTTACTAAATTGTTGGAAGAGTATCCAGATGAAAAAACTTTTGAACTTGAAGATGGTGCTACTTATACACGTAGAGATTTACAAAAGCGTATTAAAGGTTATGAGCGTGAGGCCTATAATGGATTAAACTACATACTTAAACAAGGTTTATATGTTAGTGATAAAATTGAGACCTTGGGAAAAAGAAAAAATTTAACCCCTTATGAAGAAAATTTGAAAAAACAATATTGGGATATTATGGATAGAGTTAGTGCTTGCGTTAAGAGCGTGGCATCTAATCGTTTATATTACAATCCTTATAAAGGTTTAATTATTGATGCAATGCAAAAAGGTTGTTTGTTGGGTGACTATCATCAAATAAACAAAATTAGGGAAGCTAAAGCTATTGGTGATAAAGATAATACAATTCAACTATACTTTGAAATGTACGAGCGTGATTTATTGGAAAGCAATAGCAAAAAACGTCCTGAGCAAAAACCTATTGATAGAAGAGAACATGAGCAATTAAAAAGAGATAAAGTAAAGCTTGAACAAGATATAGAAAGCTTAAAAGAAGAAATTAGTAAGATTTCTCAAAAGAGTGCTAGAAGAGTTCAAACAGCGTGGAATATTCGTGGTCAAAAGAAAGTTTTACAAAAGCGTACTGAAGAGTTGGAAGATATAATTGAAGAATTGTATCAAAGACTAGATGAGTATGAGAAAAAATTGGCTGAAACCAAAGCAAAACTAGGTGAAACTCAAGAAAAATTAGAGGAAACAGATGCTAAACGTAAAAAAGCATTACAAGAAGTATTTGTTGTAGGTCAACAACATGGCAGAGCGGTTAAAACTGCTTGGAAGCATCGTGGCGAAAGTAGATACTGGAGAGGCCGTGCTGAAGATGCAGAAAAAACAGTTGGTGCTTTATATGACGGATATACAGAAAATGAAGAAATATCTAAAGGCATTATTGTAGGTATGATTAAAGACAATGCTAAACGTAATAATGCTCATAAGAAAGCGATGGCAAATTCAACTGCTGAAGCACAAAGATTATTTGAAGAAAATGAAAGATTGGTTCGCACTAATGAATTGGCAGGATTATTCCTAGATGAAGAAATGGATAGAAACGACCAATTAAGTCAAGATTTAGCGGATAAAACATCTAAGTTAACAAGTGCAAAAAAGCAAAGCAAAAAAGACAAAGCAACAATAGAGAAAATGGCTGGTCAACTAGAAGATGCTTATGCTGGTTGGTACGAAACTGAGCAAGAAGCAAGAAATTCTTATTCTAGTGCAAAGCAATTGGAAGAGCATAATACTGAATTGACAGCACAAAACCAAAGACAAAAAACTAAGATAGGCGCACAAGCAAAAAAAATTGGCGCACAAGGAACTCAAATTAAAACTCAAAACAAAACTATAGAAACTCAAAGCAAGAAAATAGAAGAGTTAAATGCAGATATTGATGCTTTGGTGCAAGGTCAAACAGAAAATATATTTACTATTGCTGGTCTTGAGGGCGAAAATGAAAGATTAGTAGAAGAACGTAGTGCTTGGCAAAAGATATATGAGGCAACTGCAGAAACTGCTGCTGAGTTGGGATGGGATTTATATAAAACTCGTCGTGAATTAGGTGAAATGACTGATGAAAGAGACGCTTTTGAACTAAGTACAAACGAACTTTTAGGAGAACTAAATACAACTAAAATCAAATTGGACGAAGCTGAAGAGGAATTAAATAATATTCAAACCAAAAAGGAAGTTAGTTTCTTTAATATGCAATGGTCTGGTGCTAGAAAAAGACTAGAAAGAATTCTTAATAAGGCAGAAGCACACGTTGATTTAACTATTGAGGAACGTAGTGTAGTAGATGAAACTTGTAAGGCGGTGCTTGGATTTATACAAGTTGTAAGAGAACAAGATTTGGAAACAAAGACAACTGAAGAACTTAATGAACTTAATTCAACCTTTAAAGCAATATATAATGCAACTAAAAAGGGTTTGGTAAAAATATCTAAAGCAGATAAGGATAAGTTGGATAGCGCTGTTAAAATGGTCCAATATAGAATAACACATCAAACAGTAGTTACTCAAACAACAATCGAAGTTACTAGCAAATAATAAAAAGGAGTTTAAATAACTCCTTTTTTAATATTTAAGGTTTTTATATTTTATTAGATTTGATATTTACTTGACATAAAATTAGTTATAATGATATACTTTTATATATGACTAATCTAATGATTGATGGATTTACAATATTTGGTTTTCCAATCAAATTTTATGGCATAATTATTGCTATGGCAATGTTGATAGGTGTTTTTTTAGTACAACATTTGGCTAAAAAACGAGGAATTAATCCTGATGATGTAATAATACTAGCAATATTGATTATTCCATTAGCAATATTGGGTGCAAGGGCATATTATTGTATTTTTAGCGACACACATTATACCTTTGCTACATTTTGGAATATTCGCAAAGGCGGTTTAGCAATATATGGTGGTATAATTGGAGGTATTGTAGCAATAGTATTGTTCTGCTTATATAAAAAAGATTTAAAATTAATTATAAAATTGTTTGATATTATAGTTCCAGCGCTTATTTTAGGTCAAGCAATAGGGCGTTGGGGCAATTTCTTTAATCAAGAAGCGTATGGTTACTTGGTTAGCAATCCTAAATGGCAATGGTTTCCATTTGCAGTTAAAATAGAAACTTTTTCGGGATTTGAGTGGCATTTGGCAACTTTCTTTTATGAAAGTTTGTGGAATTTTATAGGATTTATAGTATTGTTAATTGTATTTAAAAAATCTCAAAAAATAGGTACAACTACAGGAGTTTATTTAACTTATTACGGGCTTGGAAGATTGTGGATTGAGGGTTTAAGAACAGACTCGTTATACTGGGGCGTTTTACGTGTTTCTCAATGGCTGAGCGCGTTATTAATTGTTATAGGTTTGGCTATATTGGTCTATAATTATATTAACAAACGAAAGGATAAGACTTATGAACAAAAAAACTAGCATATTTTATATAACAACAGTTGCAGTTGCGGTGATTTGTTTAATTTTAGATTTAATATTTACTGATATTTCATTTTCATTTTTAGGAATTTGTTTTGCGTTAACAATGCTGGTTTATGGAATATGCTTGATTATTAGAGGTTTTAAATTTAAAATTGATTCTAGTTTGTTTTTAGGTGTAGTTATATTTATATTTGGCGTTATATCAATTATGACATCCTTTACACTATTGGGATATTTAGATTTGTGGCACTATTTGTTGCTAGGGGCGAGTGCGTCAAGTATAATTGTAGGGTTTTATTTTAAAACAAATTCGCAAAAAAAACTATCATTACTATTTTTAGGACTATTTTTAATCGCATTATTATTTCAATTAAACTTATATAAAGTATGGATAATGTTAATATTAATGCTAGTATTTGTAATAGGGTTTATTATAGTTAATAATATTTTGCATAATAGGAGATAAATATGAATACCATTGAAGCTTTACAAGCAGAAAATGCTAGACTAAAGGCGATGCTTGAAGAACATCGTGAAAGTATTAAGCGATTAACTAACGAAATTAAATCTCATGAGGCGAAAGAGCAAAGTATATCCTCGGCTATTCTTTTTGCTGTAGAGCGAAGTAATCAATGGGATAATAGTATGCGTAAATTATATGAGTTGGGAATACAGCGTTCAAGGTTATTGTATGCTCGTATGGAGAGGGTTTTAAATGAATTATATGTTAAATATCCTGAATTAAAAAAAGAATCAAAATTAAAGGATATGGCAGATAAATTTAAGACTATTGTAAGCGGAAATGATGTATCAAAAGGTTTTGATGCAGAGGTAGTAACGGGTAAAAATGAAGACCCGATACGAAAGTTATTAAATAATATTATTAGTTATATTGATGACAAAAAACCAACTAGAACCTTGCCACGTCAACAAGGGGTTGCTAGTGCTTTAGATGCAATAAATAGCGAGTATGCAACAACACCTTCTAGTTCGGGCTTTAATATTAACGAAGCATTAAACCCTACAGAAGATTTGGAAGATATTTTAAAGTCATTTAATCTTAAACGTAAAAGTAAATAAAAAAAATGCTCTTAAATTAGAGCATTTTTTATTATTCTAAATCTTTTCTAATTATTGTGCATCTAGTCATATAACTTTTGATAAGTGCACGTGAGAAGAAAATTACGCCAATGGCTAGAGGAACTATAAATAGGGCAACTAGCGAAATGTTAGTAATAATATAACTATTACCGCTAATTTCTAACACCAAAGAGGTGAATAGAGTGGTTAGTGAATAGCCTAAAAACTCAGCCATTGAATAAAGGGTTAAAGTTCTAGTTAATGAGCGTTTAGATACGCAAGTGTTGATGTAATTTTTAACAGTAATACGATATAGGGCACGAGCAATATGTTGTGAAGCAAACAAGGTTAACACTACTATAATTGAAATAACTGCACTAGGATTTATAGCATAGATAATAGCGTTAAATAGATATGCTGTCATCAACATAACGCTGGAAATTATAATCACCTTAACACCACGTTTTAATTCGTACTTAAATTGGAATTTTGATGCCAATGCCGCTATTAATCGATAGGCGCAGAATATGTAACCAAATAAATAGGCAGGAATATTTATATTTTGTAAATATACCTTTGATAAAGAACTATGCACACTTGATGCTCCAAAAAAGCAGAAACAGAATATTAACATCCAGATTACAAACGGGCGCTTTAATAGAGTTTTATATGAAGGTTCTTGTTCTTTTTTTATTTCGTTAGATTGCTCTAGCAGTAATGCATTTTCTTCATCTAATGGGTCCTTAATTAAAAATGATAAAAACATTAAAATTATTGAACAAATTGCAGTGCCTGCAACAGGGGCGTAAGGACTAACAAATTCATAAAGATAACCAGCCAAGATAGAGGAAACACCCTCAAAAATATAGTACCAAAACATACCTTTACCTTCGTAACGGGAGTAGTCGTTTTTTCTACGAAGTTTTTTAAGTGATAAAGATAGTATTTCCACATCGGTAATATTACGTATAGAAGTACTAATACCATATAAGATATTTGCTATTATAAATATCCAAAAACCCTGACCAAACAAATATATTATAGCAAATCCTAAACTTAACATACTAGCAATACGTGTAGAGTTTGCTCTACCTATTTTTTTAATCATTTTGGATATAGGTATTTGCAACAAAAATGCGGCTAGCATAAATATGCTATCCAATAATATTACTTGTGAATAGGATAAATTTTTAACCTCGGTTAAATATAATATGGATATTGTCCACAAAAACAAAAAGTCATAGGCAAAAGCCCTATACCAAGGATAAATTCTTACATTTCTTTTTAAATCTTGTTCTGACATAATTCCCCTTATATTGTGTCAAATTTTATTGTATTTTAACGTGTTTCAATTATTTCTCCACCGCCGTAGCACATACCATCTTCGGCGTATAGTACAGCAAATTGCCCAAGTGTTACAGCTCGTTGTTTTTCATAAAATTTTACTTCAATATCACCATTATCAAGAATTTTGATGTGTGCTTTTTGGTCTGGTTGGCGATAACGACATTTAACAAAGCAGTCAAATTCGTTATTTTTAGGTTTGCCACTAATCCAATTAAATGAATTAGCAATCAAAGATGATGAAAACATTTGTTCACACTCACCACAATTGACATATAAAATATTGTTTTTAACATCTTTATCCACTACAAACCATCTATCATTATCATAACCATCTTTTCCGCCAAGATTTAGCCCTCTACGTTGACCGATTGTGTAATACATAACGCCATCGTGTTCGCCCAGTACATTTCCATCAAGGTCCATTATTTTACCTTTTTGCATAGGGATATATTCTTTTAAGAATTTTCTAAAATTACGCTCGCCAATAAAACATATTCCGGTAGAATCTTTTTTCTTAGCATTTACCAGGTTATGCTCCTCGGCAATTTTTCTTACGGTTGGCTTGTCAATTTCTGCAAGAGGGAATATAACTTTTGATAATTGTTGTTGTGACAGTTGGTTTAAAAAGTAGGTTTGGTCTTTGTTTAAGTCGCTAGCTTTGTATAAATAACTAACACCATCACGTACAACCTTTTTTGCATAATGGCCGGTTGCTATGTAATCGGCGCCAAGTAGCATTGCTTGATTTAAAAATGGTCCAAACTTTATTTCACGATTACACAACACGTCTGGGTTAGGGGTTCTGCCTTCCTTATACGATTTAAGGAAGTATTCAAAAACTCTGTCCCAATATTCTTTAGCATAGTTTACAGTATAATAAGGAATGCCTATAGTATCGGCAACACGTTTAACATCTTCAAAGTCTGTTTCACTTGTACAAACACCATGGGAATCGGTCTCCTCCCAATTTACCATAAACATACCTATAACATCATAGCCTTGTTGTTTTAATAGTAGGGCAGTAACAGCTGAATCAACGCCACCACTTAATCCCACAACTACTGTTGACATATTATTCTCCTTTTTCAGTATTAGTATTTAATTTAACATCTTCCAATTTTTCAACATTGACAGAATACGGTAAAGATACAGGATATTTAAAGCGATTAAATATAATTGATACTATATCGCTTAGCCATATTACAAAACTTGCTACCCATATAATGCCCAAAACTAAAATAAAGTTTCCTAAATATCCACTGCGTATACCTAGTTGTCCTGCACAATAAGCATAAACAAAAGCAAGCAAAAAGCCCACAGTTTGAAATAATCCACGCCAACGTTTGCCTAAGGCATAATAATGCAAGCCAAACCAACCACCAAAAATACATTGTAGTAGTATTTTAAATTTACTTACATCGCCAGGTCTTGAGGTTGTATGTAGCACTCGCTCTTTTTCACCCATACGAAAAGCACTTTTTGCTTCGGCATTGGTGGCGGAATCAAATTTTTTAAAATTAAGTCCACAATTACCGCATCTAGCCATATTACTAGGAGTTTTGTATTTGCATCTAGGACAACGTTTAAATTCTTTACTCATAACTTTATTATAGCATATTAAAAATAAATTGTATACTATTAAATAAATAAAATTTATTTAACTAATAAAAATATTTGTGTAAAATAAAAAAATGTGGTAATATACAATATATATTGTTAAGGAATATAAGGGTGAATTATGATAATTGAAAAAATTTCACTTAAATCTAGTCGTAATCCTAATATTTTTATTGTTCAAATTGATGGACAAAATTATATTTTGCATAGCGAAATAATTGTTAAATACGGATTACGTACTGGGGCAGAAATTGACCAAGATAAATTAACAGAAGTTGTGTTTGAAAGTGACGTTATGATTGCTACCAATCTTGCAATGAATTATGTGTCTAGCAAACTTATTACAACCAAACAACTAAAAGATTACTTGCGTGGCAAAGGATATAAGTCTAACGTTATAGCAAAAGTTATTGATAAGTTTAACGAATATGGAGTGCTTAATGATGAGAACTTTGCAAATAGTTATGTTAATATTAAACAACATAGTTTAAGCAAGCGTGCGATTGAACAAAAGTTAATGCAAAAAGGTGTGAATAAGGATATTGCTTCATCTTGTTTGGAAGAATTTGATGATACACAAGTAGCAATAAAAACTGCTGAAAAATTTATGAAGAACAAGGAATATACCGAGGAAAATATAAATAAATTATTGCGACATTTATCCTACAAAGGTTTTGATTATGAAACAATAAATAAAATTTTAAATAAACTTAAACGGGATAAAAATAATTAATTTTTAAATTGCGATAAAATACTATTTTATAGTAATGTATGGATTATTTTAGTTATATAAAATATTTTAAAACAATAATTATTTTAATTAATAAAATTAATTCATAAAAAATAAAAAAAGGGAATAAAAATGATAGGAATTGATATTGAAAATGTTGAGCGTTTTAAAGATTTAAGCGAGCATTTAATTAATAGAGTTTTTACTGCTAATGAAATTGAATATTGCAAAAAACATCAAAACTCACATATACATTTTGCTGGAATGTGGTGCGCTAAGGAGGCGGTAGTAAAAGCGCTAAATGATTTAGATTTGGCAGTAAGCGAAATTGAAATTTTGCACAAACCAAGTGGTGCGCCTTATGTTAATATTACACCAAAGTTGCAACAATATTTTTTGGACAAAAAAATAAAAAATATGCACATTAGCATTTCACATACTGATACTATTGCGACTGCAATTGCGATGATTGAAAGGTAAACTGGAATTATATTTAAGATTATAATTATATAATAATATATGATATTGACAAATTCTATAGTTTATGATATAATAAAATTAAAGGTGACGGCTTATGACAAAAGAAGAGTTTATTGACCAAATGTTTAAGTGGGTTACATACTATAAGGAAAAGTTGGAAGAGGCAGATATTTATCGTGTTCAACTTGATAAACATCTTATAGGCAATAATTCAAACATCACTTTTAATCCGTTTTTAAAGTTTGATGAAAAGTATTTTAATATCAAACTTTTATCAAACCTTCAAGCGTTGGATATGGTGTTATATAAAAATTCAGATGCAAATGTTTATCAGATTAAAATGTTTATAATATGCAATCAGCAATTTAAAGTGCTTAATCAAGTGTTAAAACATAGTCCTTATATGGTGGAAGAACTTAAAGAAAAAACTCATAGTCCTATGGATATTGCAATTGCTTATGCAAGATATTGCGAACTGCAAGATAGATATCAAAATACAACAAAACGTTAAAATATTGTTAATGTGGCTAACAAATAATAAAATCATACTTAAAACAAGTCAAATAACCAAACAATTAAAACGCATATTGTTTAGTAGGTTAACAAATATAAATATAAGGAAAAATAAAATGAATAAAACAGATTATTTACAAGATTATAGACAATTTTTAAATAACATATATATCGATATATTAGATAGTACATATGATGAAGTTATACGTGAGGCGGGATTTAAGCGCGAAGAATGTGTAAAGGGTATAGACGAAAAGGATTGGATGAATGCATACAACTTTATGTTTGTGCCTATGATGAAAGTTAAGAATATGATAAAAAATAATGGACAACCTTTTAATCCTGCAATAAAAGAGCATTTAATTTTTTTAAATAGAAAAATGAATATGGTAAAAGACGGAATAGAATTAATTTTAACTAAAGAATTTGGAATTACTGTTGGTTGGGTAAATAAACAGACTGGTAAGTGTGAATTTGTATTATAATAAAAAATACCGATTAATTAATCATCGGTATTTTTTTGTATTCAAATATTTGATATATTAATCAAACTAAACTCTTTTCATGCGGATTGTAATGTCATCGCCGCCAACTTGTGTTGTTTCTTCAGTATCGAAATCGGTTATGGTTGTAATTTCAGTTGCAAGTAATTCTGCTTTAATTTTGTCAGCGTAAACATTTAATACTTCTAACAAATCTTCACTAGTAGTAGCAAATTCAACTTGAATTCTATCTGCCACATCAAAGTTTGCATTTTTACGCATTACTTGACAAGTACGGATAAGTTCACGAGATAAACCTTCAAGCATCAAATTCTTATCGATTGTGATATCAAGCACAACTGTAATTCCATCAACGTTAGCAATTACATAATCTTGTTTTGCTTTAGTTTGAGGTATGAATAAGTCGCTATTTAGGTCATAACCGCAAATACTAACTGAACCAGCGTGGAAACCATTTACATAATTTTGCATTGTTGCATCATCACAATTTGATAATTCATTTTTAACCTTTTGAACATCGCCTTTAAGCACTGCACCTGCTTTACGTAGGTCAATCATTAAATATTCATCATTAAATCTAGTTTGGTCACGTTCAACTACGATATTTTTGATATTTAATTCATCTTTTAGTATGGTTTCATATAAGTCAACTGCGTTTTGCAAACTAGTATCGCCACAAATAAATAATGTTTTAAGTGGTTGTTTAACCTTAATTTGCTTTTCGTTACGCAAACGTCCAGCAAGTGCAATTACATCACGCATTAAGTCAGTTTGCTCGATTAGATTGTTGTTTTCGATTTCAACAAGGTTTGCACCAAAGGTTGTTAGCATTACACTTTCTTCTACATTTTTATCTAACTCACGCACTAGGTTTTGCCACAAATATTCGCTTAGGAATGGAGTGATAGGAGCAAGCACTATTGCAGTATTTTTAATTGCATAACTTAAAACGTAGTATGCGTTTAATTTGTCTGTTCCATTTTCGCCTTTCCAGAATCTACGGCGGTTGATACGAATATACCAGTTAGATACTTCGTCAATAAACTTTTCAAATTCCTGAGTTACACCACCAAAGTTTGTTTCATCGTATGCTTTATCACACGCATTAACAAATTCATTAGTACGTACAACAAGCCATTTATCACTAACATTTAAGTTATTTGTATCAAGTTTATAACCAGTTAAATCAGGATTGTCGATATTTGCATAAGTGCCAAAGAATAGATAACTATTCCATAAATTTAATATCTTACGTCTTACTTCATCAATAGTCTCATAACCAAACTTAACGTCTGCAATAAGTGGAGTGTTAACAAAGTTATAACGAACAAGGTCTGCACCGATATCTTTATAAACTGTGTCAAGAGGAATATTGTTAGGGCTAGATTTAGATAGTTTTTTACCATCTTGTGCTAGTAACATTGGTGTTCCCATTGCTTTTTTAAATGGTGCTTTTCCAGTTAATACTACGCTCATTAGTAGCATGCTGTAGAACCATAAACGAACTTGTTCTTTACCTTCAACAACTGCATTGGCAGGGAAGTTCTTTTGCCAAAATTCTTTGTCTTCAAAATACTTTTTAGTACTAAATGGAACAATACCAGCATCAAGCCAGCAGTCGCCAACGTGTTTAATACGTTTAACTGCTTTGCCACAACATGGACACTTGATTTCCACTTCATCAATATAAGGACGGTGTAGGTGAGGTAGGTTGTCCACTTTTTCAGGGTTAACTGCTAATGCTTTTAATTCTTCCTTGCTTCCAACAACAGTGACTTTACCACAATCACAAGGGTAGAATGGAAGTGGCAAGCCATAATATCTAGGACGAGAAATTGACCAGTCTCCCATATTTGTCAACCAGTCTTTCATACGCTTGCCTAGGAATTCTGGGTTCCACTCAACAGTTTCAGCTTGTTCAATCAACTTTGGACGGATATCATCAACCTTGATTACCCATTCACTAATCAAACGGAATAGTAAAGGATTTTTACATCTCCAGCAGTGAGGATAACGGTGAGTGTAGGAGTGATGATAGTATAATTTGTTACGTTTAGTCAATTCTTCAAATATTAAGTCCCTAGTTTCATCGCAATTTGCATTTAAGCCAGTTAAGAAACCAAAACCATCATAGAATATACCCGCTTCATCAATAGGCATAACTTGTTCAAGTCCTAATTGTACGCCTAAATCATAGTCTTCAGCACCACAACCAGGGGCGATATGCACCGCACCACAACCTTCAGTTGCGTCAACTGCGTCCCAAGCCACAATTTTATGTACAAATTGTTGTTTAGGAAGTTCTTCAAAACAACCTTCGTAAGTATATCCAACTAATTCGCTACCCTTAACGGTTTTAATTACACGTACAATATCTGCTTTTAATACTTTTAATGCACTTTCGCACAAGATAATAGGCGATTTATCACTCTTAACTTCGCAGAAAGCATAATCAAGTTCTGGATTAACTGCGATTGCTACGTTACTAGAAAGTGTCCAAGGGGTAGTAGTCCAAACTAACATCTTAGCATCAATTTCATTGATAGGTAGTTTAAAGAATACTGCTTGACAAGTGTCGTTTTTGTAGGCATCAGCATCGCTCATTTCATGTTCACTTAAACTTGTGCCACAACGTGTACACCAAGGCATAGGGCGATATTTTTGACCAATCATCTTCTTTTCATCACATTTCTTTAAAAAGTGCCAAATTGCGGTGATGTTGCTATCAGCATTAGTGTAGTAACTATCGTCCCAGTTCATCCATTGGCCAAGGCGAACAGAACCTTCTGTAATCAATTTTGAATATTTGTCAACACGATTCATACAAGCATCAACAAAGTTGCCAATACCAAACTCTTCAATTTCCTTTTTGCTATTTATATTAAGTTCTTTTTCAACACCAACTTCAACAGGCAGACCGTGAGCATCAAAGCCATTTTGATAGTGTTGGTCATAACCCTTTAGGGCGCGATATTTAATAGTGGCGTCTTTAAAAGTTCGTGCAAAGGCGTGGTGAAGTCCCATATTGTAGTTTGCAGTAATAGGACCATCAAGTAGGGTGTAATACTTACCAGTTTTCTTATTTTTTTCCTTTAATTTTTCGAAGATTGAGTTTTCTTGCCAAAACTTCAAGACTTCTTCTTCATTTTTAGGGAAATTAGGTATCCCTTGTTCTTTTCTCATAATAACTCCTTTAAATTTAAGTAAAATGATTACTTAATAAAAAACTACCATATACGCTATATGGTAGTCCTTGCAAACATTAACATATAGCGTAAGAGTTGCCTATGCGATAATAATGTTAATTATAATATTTGCATTGATAGTTTTCATAATGCTATTATTTTAGCACAATCAGTTGCTAGTGTCAATAAATTTTAACAACTTTATAAAATTTAGATTACACAGCAAAAGTGTCTTCGTGGTCTTTATGTAAATCGTTGCTTCCTTTCAACATTTTTTGAATATAAGTTTGATGTTCTTTTGTTAATTCGTTAACACTTTTTCTAATTTCAATTTTAGTATCAATTAGATTTTGTGTTATAGATGTTAACATTTTTTTAGTATGAGCGTTTAGATGAGGTGTGTTTGCTTGTTGTAAATTGTAAATAGCAACCTCAAGTGCAGATATTTGATGTTCCAAATTTGTTAAAGGTGCAAGTTCATTTTTATCTATAATATTTTTTTGCTGATTTAAACCATTTTGGGTTTTTCTTTCAAATGGTCTAATTTTTAAACCTGTTGTTGTTTCCTCAATGGTAAAGGTTATAGGTTTGTCAAGTCCCTCTTGTGCTAAAATATTAATTTTTCCAGTAAATTTAATATTGCGATGAATAGTAGACAATCCTTCAACGTGCTTGTTTAAAGTTTCCTCAGTTGCGTGTTCATTGTAATAATTTCGTATAACTAACTTGCCATTTTTTATTCCAATAATAATAGTATCATAACAATTAGGATTAGTAATAATTAATGTTTCAAATTGGTCAAGAACTTCTAAATTTTGATTTGCTTTCATAATTTTCTCCTATACACTAAATTCATCTTCCATTAGGAAAGGTCTGCCTTCCACAATTGCAAAGTTTTGTGCCACTTGTTTAATATCGCCTTGCATATCTTCAACGATGCTGTCACAATCGGTTTCAAGTAAGTCAATCACATTTAGTGTGTCGCCACATTCTTCAATACAAATAGGGGCAATTGCCTCTTTATCGCGTTTAGCACGCAAATAAATTTCATCTTCAAATTCAACAATACGTATTTTTTTAGTATTTTCAACTGAATATCCCTTATTAAAGGCAACTCGTTCAGCAGGCATATCTTCATAAAGAACAAATTGTAATTCCTCATTATAAATTTGAGCAGATATAACATCTTTTACATTTTCGCCTTTTATAACAACAAAGTCGTTACTGCTAACCAATATAATTTTATCTTTTTCCATAAATTTCTCCTTATCTATTAAAGTTTGTATTATGATTTTTGGCGTCTTCTACAATGTTTTCTAGTACTTTTTCCAAATTTCTTTTAATAGTAGTTAAATCTTGCATAGTGTCATAAATATCTCTTGCTTGATGTGAATCGATTGTTTGCATATAAATGCGGTCTAATTTTCGTATATTGCTAGTTAGTAAAGATATTTCTTTTTCAAGAGTATGTGCTATTTGTTGTTTATCCATAAAATTTTCTCCTTATTTTCTTGAAGCGATATAGTCTTCGCTAGTTTTTAATATGTTTATTTCGTTTGATATTTGTTGCAAATATTCGTACCAATCTTCTGGCGTTTTAAACTTTTGACCATTTAGAGCATTGTGTGCTTGATAGCAAAGCGATACTTCAAAAGGTTTATCGTATTTCAAACTTTGTCTAATAATGTGTTCGGTAGCGTCGCAGGGCTCCATACCAACAATTAGGTCAAAGTTGGATATGTCTGTTCCAGTACTATATTCATCACAATAAAATGGCTTTTTGATTATTTGTTGAATTTTTCTTGGTTTAAGTTCATTGTCCTTAAGTCTAATTTTAGGGTCAATAGCGGTCACCTTAAAGCCACGTTTACCGAGTTCGGTAGATAAATTACACATTCTGCCCGCACCTACATCTAACACCTTGTTTGATGAATTATATTTTGTTATTAGGTGGCGGATAAAAGTTTGTGTTCTTGGTTTGTTTGTGATTAAATTTTCACTAACCAAAAAGTCAAAAACTTCATCGGCTATTGCATTGTCTTGCTTAAAAATATATGCTCTTAAATCCATTAAGAATTTATCTTTTTCAAAAGGAGTAAATCTTTCCGGATTAATTCTTAAATATTCTTCTGCTTTTTTAAACATTATTAAATGGATTAAAGCGGGTGATGACTGATTTTGCATAAATATCTTCTCCGAACATAAATATAACATAGTTTTTTATTGTTGACAAGGGGTTTTAAAAAAATTGCAATAAAAAAGATATGAACAAAGTCATATCTTGATTTAGTGAATAATGAAAAATAAAGGAAGCTTTCGAGTTATAGTTCCCAATCAATCGGTGTTACACCATTTTCAACTAGGAATGAATTACACTTGCTAAAATGTTTGCAACCAAACCAACCTTGATAAGCACTTAGTGGACTAGGGTGAGGTGCGGTAAGTATTAGGTGATTAGGGTTATTTAGAATTTCAGTAAAGCCCTTTGCGTGACCGCCCCAAAGCATAAATACAATAGGTTGGTTAAGTTGATTTACAATCTTAACAATCTCCTTAGTTATGGTTTGCCAACCGCATTTTGAGTGAGAGGTTGGTTGCCCTTGCACAACGGTAAGCGATGTGTTAAGTAGCAATACGCCTTGCTTTGCCCAACTATCAAGTTGAGTTTTACCACTCATACGTATACCCAAATCGGTGCTAATTTCCTTAAAAATATTAGTAAGAGATGGTTGTGGTGTGCCGTTAGCACAACTAAAGGCAAGACCGTCTGCTTGACCTAGTGTGTGGTATGGGTCTTGACCAATAATAACCACTTTAACTTTATCTAATGGTACATAATTTAAACTATTAAAAATCTTTTCCTTAGGAGGAAAAACGGTTTTTGTAGCATATTCTTGGTTTATAAATGCAAACAACTTTTTTTTAAACTCAACATCTACTACCTGACTTAACTTTTCGCTCCAATCTTTATCTAATACGTAACTCATAATTTAATAATAGCATATAACAAAAACTTTGTAAAGTGAAACAAAATACAAATATTAAAAATAAAGGTCAATCTGCTATGATTGACCAGAGGGTATATTCTTTTTTCTTTTTAGTATATTTTTTAACATAATTAGTGGTGCGGTGTAGATATTAAACATTTGAATTAATATTAGGGTTAGTAGCATACTTAATCCGCCACCGATTATTCCAGAAATAAAGGCGGGTAGGAAGTGGTAGCATATATTTGATATAAAATGACCTATTAGTGAGGTTGGTACTAGTATTATTGCGTATCTAAATAGATTAAATAGAAGTTTGTAACTTAAGGTTGGGACTTCTTTTTTTATAGTTCTAAAGTTTAATATTGCAGTTATGCCCATAGATAGGAAAAATGCGACAATTACTGAGTTTATACCCATTATTGGTGTGAATACAAACAAACTTATAAATAATACTACTGAACCTATAATGTAATTTATAAACGATTTGGTTTCCAAACTTAAAGCATTCATAACACTGCTAGTTATATTTGATATTACAATAGGCAAAATGCTAACTGCGGATAGTTGAAGATATATGCCGGCTTTAACATTGTTAAATAATACAATTCCTATAAGGTCTCCGACAGAAATAAATAGTGGGATTAATAACATTGATAAGAATAATGAAGTGTTAATTGAATTTTCTATATTTTTACCGATTTCATCGTACTTTTTGCTTATTTTTAAGGTAGATATTTTAGGTACTAAAACCATACCTAGTGACCCTACTACAGATAGTGGAACGTATAGTAAAGGAAAGGTCATACCCATAAGAATACCATATTCGCTAATTGCTTGGCTGGAAGTGTATCCGATATTTATTAATAATATTGGTATTAAAGTTGCGGTTAATGGCTGGATTAAACTGGAGGCAATACGAACTCCAGTAATAGGGGACGAACTTTTGATTAATGTTAGGTATTGCCCTTTTTTAAACTTCAATCTACCGCCATCAATAAAGTATATTATCGCAACAAGGGTGGCGGATATTAGACAGGTGATTGAAAAGGTCTTTGCTGTTAGTTTGGTGGCTACAAATATATCCTGGATAGAATAAAGCATTATAAAAGTAATTATCAGTCGTATTACCTGTTCAATCAGTTCGGTAAAACCAACCCAAAAGAAAGCATTTTTGCCCCACAAAGCACCACGAAAAATAGCATAAATCGAACTAAAAATAATGGCAGGACACATTAATAGCATTAACTCTATAACCAAAGGGTCTACAAATTTTATAAAAATACCTTGAAATAAGGCAATAATTGAAGTGCTAGCAATACTAATAATCAAGGCAATAACTGTGGCGGAAGTAACTGTAATATTTTTTTTATCTATTTGATTAGTGTGGTAATAACTAGCACACATTTTAGCGGTAACAAGGGGTAGTCCACTGGCGACTAATGTCATAAATATTCCCATAATAGAGGCGGAAATTTGATAAATTCCTATGCCTTCCGCACCAAGTTTTCGGGATAAAAATATACGAAAAATAAAACCAAATAAACGTGTAATAACGGAAAATATGGTTATCATTGAAACTGTTTTAAAAATTGATTTAACTTCACTCATAAATTTGCTACACTCTTTCAATTATGTATATAAGCAAGTGCTCAAATTTATACAATTTTCATATAAATTATTATGAAAATATTGGAAAGTGATGATAAGAATTTTATATTGCAACGTTTAACTAAAGACGATAATTTAATTAACTTAGCACAAAAATTTAACGTTGATATCTGCAACATAATTAGAAACAATCCAAACATTGATTGTTATGAGGGTGAAGTGGTTAAAATTGTTTTAAGCAAAGTAAAATATCACATTGTTAAACCTATGCAAACACTAGAGGATATTGCGCAAATTTATAATACAACAGCGCAAAACTTGATGTTATGTAATAAATTAATATCTAAAAGGATTTTTATAGGTCAAACATTAAAAATTTTATAGTTAAATAACGCAAGAAAACGTAATACTCTTAAATTGGAAAATTATTAAATAAGATGTGTTTATTTTATACTTAAAATTAGGGGTTAAAAATGTTTGCTCTTAATAAAAATTTATGCTATAATTAATTATAATTTAAAAATTGGGGAGATAATAATGAAAAAAACATCAAATGCTAATAGATTTATTTCGGCTTATAACACGATAGACTCTTCGTTAAGGAATATTTATAATTTAAAGCGTAGTTTGAATTTTAGTGAGGTTGTTCGTAAAACGGTATTGTTAAATTCAGTTGTACGTAAATATGAGGACGAGTTGATTGACTATGGTCGACTTCGTAATGCTATTGTGCACAAGGGTAATAGCAATTTTGTTATTGCTGAACCACACGAAGATGTTGTGGAAAAAATGGAGGGTATAGCACGCCTTATTTCCACACCACCGCTAGCTTATGACAAAATTAGTACTCATGAAGTTTTATGTGTTAATGGCGATGATAAATTAAATGCCGCTATAAAACTTATGGCTCGTAGTGGCTATAGCAACTTGCCAGTATATACCGAAAATAAGTTAGTAGGAGTATTAAATGGACAACGTTTAATGGATATTTTAGGTTTGCATTTGCTTGCTGGCCAAAATATTCAAAAATTTATTGATAGTGTAACAGTAGCTGACATTATTGAGGAGTTGGCTAACGAACAATATTATTGCTTGGTTGATGAAAAAATAACTATCGAACAAGTTATGAACTTGTTTGAAAACAACAATAAATTATTAATAGTGTTGATTACTAAACAAGCAACACAAGATTATCCGCCTCTTGGAATTATTACTAAAGATGATGTAATCAAAATGCAAAAGGTTTTGGACGTTTATTAAAGGTTATAAAAATGCAAATTTTTGAAAAAGTATTGCAAAAATTTTTAAATGTAGTATAATAAGCGCAGTCATAGATTGATTAGAATAAGGAATAAAAAACTTGCAAATAGAATTGTAGGTTTTACAAAGTAAAAATATTAAATTGGAGAAATATGAAAGTAGCAAAAGATTGGAAGGATTATCAAGTTTTAGATACCGGTAATGGCGAAAAGTTGGAACGTTGGGGTAAATATACTTTACTAAGACCTGACCCTCAAATTATTTGGAATGTGGATAAGGATTTAAGCAAAACTAAACTTGATGCACATTATCATCGTACCGAAAACAAGTCAGGAGAATGGGACATTAAAACTAGATTGCCAGAACACTGGGTTGTGTCTTGGCGTGAATTTAAGTTTAGAATTCAACCTATGAATTTTAAACATACAGGTTTATTTCCAGAGCAAGCGGTTAACTGGGATATGCTTATTAATGTAATTAAAAATGCAAATCGTCCAGTAAGTGTGCTTAACTTATTTGCCTATACTGGCGCGGCTAGTATTGTATGTGCTAAGGCGGGTGCTAGTGTAACACACGTTGATGCAGCAAAAAGTATGATAGATGTTTCTAAGGAAAATGCAAAACTTAACGGAATTGACAATATACGTTATATAAATGAAGATTGTCAAAAGTTTGTAGAGCGAGAAATTAGACGTGGTAAAAAGTACGATATAGTGCTTATGGACCCGCCAAGTTTTGGTCGTGGACCTAAGGGCGAAACATGGAAGATTGAGGACGATATATTCAATTTTGTTAAACTGGTTAAAGGCGTGGTGGCGGACAATGCACTTATGGTGCTTATTAATAGCTATACAACAGGTCTTCAACCCACCGTTATGGCAAACATACTTAATTGTGTGTTCCCTGAGGGTAAAGTTGAGGCGTATGAAATAGGACTACCTACCGAACAAAAAGGAATAGTACTACCTTGTGGTTGTACAGCAGTTACAAAATTAAGCGAGTAATTGCCACAATAGATAAAAATTAATGATTAAAGGAAAACAAGATGGATTTTACACCAGATATAGTATATGAAGACAATCATTTGCTAGTAGTTATCAAGCCACACAATATTGCAGTGCAAGAAGATGAAAGCAAAGATGATGATTTATTAAATTTATTAAAAAATTATATAAAAGTTAGGGACAATAAACCTGGCAATGTGTTTTTAGGTTTGGTTCACAGACTTGATAGACCAACTGGCGGAGTTATGGTGTTTGCTAAAACTAGTAAATGTGCTGCTAGGTTAACCGAACAACTAAAAAGCAAGGAAATGAAAAAAACATATTTAGCAGTTGTGTTAGGTAAGCCTTTGCAAAATAAGGCACGCCTTACAGCATATCTAGTTAAAGATGAAAAGCATAATGTGGTTAATCTTGCTACTCGTAGCGATTATGGCGCTAAGGAAGCAGTTTTAGATTATGAAGTGTTAGATAATCAAGCTAATATGAGTTTGGTTAAAGTTAATCTTTTAACAGGGCGCAGTCATCAAATCAGAGTGCAAATGAGCAAGCAAAACCAAACTGTAATTTATGGCGATTTTAAGTATGGAGATAAGGCTCATGGTGGCAATCTGGCTCTTTGGGCATATCAACTTGAATTTAGTCACCCAACTAGCAAAAAGCAAATGAAATTTAATGTGCTTCCAGATGTGGAAAAAATGCCTTGGAAAGTGTTTGAAAACATCATTTCAAGATTAGTGTAAATACGTATAAAAAATATTAAAATAAGTAAATAAATTTTTGAAAAAGGTATTGACTATAACCAAAAAATATGTTATGTATCGAGTATAAAAGGAAAAAGATATGGAAAAATTAGCAGTAATTGAATTAGGGGCAAGCGAAATCACTTTTAGTAAACTAAAGTTTACACCTAATGGTTTTTTTACCATAGAACAACAAATTAAGGAGCCAGTACGTCTTACTCAAGACTTGGCTAGAGATGGTTATATCAAGTCTGCAAGAATTGAGGAAACCATTGCAATACTAAAGATTTTTAGAAAAATTATGGATACTGAGGGTATATCAATTAATTTATGTTATGCTGACCCAGTGCTAGCAAATGCCCGTAACCAAATTGCTTTTTTGGACGAAATATACAAAACAGTGTCTTTGCATTTTAGGATACTAAGTTTTGAGGAGCAAGTTGATGCTTTACACCTTGCTTGCTTGCACTCATTTTCATTTATTAAGGGTTTAGTATGTCAAATAGGCGACGATAGTATGCAATTAATACAATACAATCGTCGTACAGTGGTTAACAAATGCAATATTCCTTTTGGCGCATTTAATTTGGCAGAACAATTTGCAGAGGTTGCAGATGTTTCACAACGTATGGACAAGATGGTTGATTTTATCACTAAATATCTAAGACAAGAAAAATGGTTGTTTGATTTAGATGAAGATGTTGAATTTGTAGGTATTGGCAGAGTTTTTGAGGCAACAGGTGTACTTTGCCGTAAATCAACACACTATTCATTAGACATTGCGCATAATTATGATATTTCAGATGCTAACTTTAAGTCTATTTATGGTTTAATCAAGTCGTTGGATATGGATAAGGCAAAGAAGTTAAAAGGCGTATCAAACTTGCGTGCTGATGTGCTTGCTGGTGGAATTGCTGTTATAAAAGCGTTGTTTAACAATGTTATAAAAAATAGTGTAAAAGTATCTACTTGTGGCGAAATGTATGGTTTGGTTGCTCGTAGTATCTTAGCGCAAGCGGAAAAACCAATGTTGGACATATTGGGCTATAGTTTAAGTTCTATAAACGAATTTTATCCTTGCGGTACCAGTATGAATAATATTTATGACTTATCTATTATATTGTACAAGCAATTAAAGGTGCTACACCGTCTAAATCGTAATTATGTTAAGGTTTTACGTATTGCTGCTAGTATGTGCTTAAGCGGAAAGCGTATTTCTTATGATAATTATGAAAAAAATGGGTTTAATGTAGTGCTTGGCTCAAATATTTATGGTGCTACTCATAACGAAATATTGATGGCAGCGTTTGTGGTTGCTAACCAAAATGTTGACAACTTTAGTTTAAGCGAATGGGTGCGTTATAAGGATATTCTTGGTGAGGAAGATGCTAGCGCTGTTAAAAAACTAGGAATTATGGTTAAAATCGCAACCTTATTAAATATCACAGGTAGCAATCCTATTAAAGATATTGCTTGTGATATATTGGGAGATACTGTAATACTTAAAACCACAGTTGAAAAAGATGCTAGATTAGAAATTAGTCAAGCTATGACTATGGCAACTGATTTTAAAAAGATTTTTAGTAAAAATTTACAAATATTATAGTTTATATTACACCTTTTGGAATGGCTAGACAAAAGGTGTAATTTGCTTTAAAGGGGGAAGTATGAAAATTGAACTTGCGCTTAAGTTTGGAAGTAATGAAATAATTTTGTATCGTAAAGGTATGGGAATTGTTGTGCGAAAACCTAGTTATGTGGCAACTGCTAGGTCTAATGGGAAAATTTGTGCTTATGGTGCTGAGGCCAAGCGGTTGTATGAATTAAAGGGCGGTCAGTATGAATTAAATGAACCTATTAAAGGGGTGGAAATAGTCAACCCTAAACTAGCTACTGCTTTGTTGGATAATATTTTTAAGGAAGCAAGCATCGTTGGTGGAGGAATAACAGTAATAGTTGCTGTGCCTTGTGCATTGGGCGAAAAAAAACTGCTAGAATTAAAGCAAGTATTACATAATATTGGCATAAATAAAGTGACTTTTGTGCAAAATGCAGTATGTGTAAGAAATAATTTAAACTTAAAAGAAAATTTACCTGTAATGGTTGTGGATATGGGTAAATATCTAATAGATTTATCGGTATTAACTAAGTATGAATTTATTAAGGGACGCAATTATTTAATTGGAGGAAACTTGATGGACGAAGCACTGATGACCTATATTCAAGATAATTATGAAGTGCAAATAGATTTGGAAAGTGCGGAAAATATTAAAAACGAAATTGCTTCAATGTATTCAAACGATATGTATACTACAACCTTTAAAGGTATTAATGCAAATGATGAATATAAGGAAGTTACAATGCGTGCTAATGAGGCAAGGGTGGCTATAATTGGCGTGTATGATAAGATATTTGATTTGATTGATGAATTTTTGGAAGAATTGCCTAGCGAGATTTTAGCGCAAGTGCGTGAAAATGGTGTTGTGTTTACTGGTGGGGTGTCTAGTATTGAAGGACTTGTAGAATACGTCTCTAAGCGCTTAAATATGCCATTAAGCGTGGTTGATAATCCAAAAGATGCAGTAATACTGGGTGCTGGCAAATTATTGTCCTTAAACAAAGGAGAATATCCTTATATAAAATTATAATTGACGCAATATTACTAATATTGTCGAATATTAAAAATGTAAAGTTTTGTGCTTTACATTTTTTTTGTGCAATATTAAACTATTAAATGATTTGTTAACGATTACCAAAGATAAAAATTAAAAACAATATTAATAGGAGTAAAAAGTATGTCTAGGGTAATTGTTGTAACTTCAGGTAAGGGTGGGGTGGGTAAAACTACAGTTTGCGCATATCTAGGATTAAATTTAGCAAAAAAAAATTACAGAGTGTGTGTGGTGGATATGGATATAGGGCTTAATAATTTGGACGTTGTATTAGGTATGGAAAGCAGGGTAATATACTCAATGCAAGACGTGTTAAATGGGAAATGTCGACTTAGACAAGCACTAGTTCAGGATACTACTTATCCTTTATTATACTTGTTAACAAGTGGAAATGTAGCGCATGATTTAAGCATTAGGCCAGAGTATATAAAAGCTGTGGTAGACGACTTAAAAACAATGTTTGACTATATACTTGTAGATTGTCCTGCAGGCATAGATGCGGGCTTTAATAGAGCGGTTATTTGTGCAGAGGAGGCGCTGGTAGTAACCACACCGCAAATAGCAAGTTTGCGAGATGCAGACAAGGTGGTTACTATATTATCAAGTTATAATCTTTCCAATATTAAATTTGTAGTAAATCGCTCAAGAGGCGATTTAATTATTGACAAATTGATGTTAGATGTTTACGAAATCAGTAAGGCACTAAAAATTGAGTTTGGGGGAGTGATTCCTGATGATGATTTTATAACTATAGGTCAAATACATAATTCAAACAAACTAAACTACAAACTACCTAGTCATAAGGCGTTTTTAATACTTAGTGATAATGTGGAAACTGGTAGCAAAAAGTTGTATGATTGTACTTATAAATACAAGGGAGTAATAGGTGGAATGCGTAAATTTTTTAAGCGAAAAATATAGTTGTTTTAAGTGTTTTTTGATGTGTTTTAGTTGGATTTTACATAAAAAAAGGAGCGTTTATGGAATTAATTAGTAGGTTGGATAATGTAATAAAAAAGGACAAACAACTTAATCCACAATATATGAAAGATGTAATTAAAAGCGATATATTTTATTTGTTAAACAACTATTTTGAAGTGGAATATAGCGATATTGATATAAGCATAGATTTAAACGATGAGAATATGTATTTAATCAATATAAGTGCAATAGGTGATAGAATGAAGGCAATGCAAATTTTGCCTAGGTAAACAAATTGGGTATTGACAACAATGCTAGTTTATGGTATATTAACATCAAGAGGGTAAGGTTATGAAATATGATAGATTTATAAAACAGTGTATCAGAAACCATTCCAAAGAACTAGGACATGGTGCTCGTGTAGTTATGGAAGCACAAAAGTTAGAACAATCTGGTAAATTTGAAAAGGCAATAAAATATTATGACCAAGCTAAAAAAATATTTGAAAAAGCAGAAATGATGGCTTCGTTTATAGGTGATAAGGACTATGAACGAGAGGCAAAAATATTGATACATATGGTAGAAGAGCAAAAACATAAAGCAATAGTGACAGATTTTTATAGGGGCGGGATAGATAATTAATATAATTTTTATTAATTCGTACAAGAATTACTTGTGCGAATTTTTTATATATTTAACAAATTAAAATAATGTTCTTAATTAAAAATAAATAACATAATCTATAGTATGCAACGAACAAAAGTAAAAATCGGTATTAGTTTTATATTGATGGCTATAGTGTTTTTAATTAGTCAACAATTTTTATTGTTTATAAATTACATAATGGCACTAATTTTTCACGAAATGGGACATTTTTATGTGGCAAAATCCAAAGGGTACAATGCAAATATAATAAAGTTTGATATGCTTGGTGCTAGCATAAAACTGGATAGTAAAATTCAAAAAGATGATTTGTTTAGCATTGCTTTTGCGGGGCCTTGCATAAATTTTATTATATGTATAATTTGTACCAGTATGTGGTGGATTGTGCCAGAAAGTTATGTGTTTACTGCAGATTTTTTTAGGTGTAATTTAATGCTTGCTGGCTTTAATATGATACCAGTAGAACCATTAGACGGTGCTAAAATATTAGGTAGCGTGATAAGTGGGAATAAAAAACTATATACAATACTAAAGCGTGTAGTTAATATCGTTGTAGTAGCAGTGTTTGTTATACTATTTGTGGTTAGTTGTTTTGATAGGATTAATATCACGTATCTTTTGTTTGGGGTGTTTTTTGCTAGTAATTTTTTACCAAAACGTAAAGTAAATTTTGATGTTTATTATAAATTATTTTTTAAAAAAAATAAAATGGTAGAAAAAATTAATTTTATCCATATTCAGCCAACTTGTTCGCTTATTGAAATGTTAAAGCAAATAAGGGAAGGGTATTACACAATATTCTATTTGGAATTGACAAAACCTACATATATAACCGAAAAAGAGTTCCAGTTGCTTATAACCAAACATTGTTTAAATACAGCAATAAAAGAGGTGCTAAGCAAATAGTAATCTTGGTGGAGTGAAAACAAATTTTGTAGCACTTGGTGTATGAAATTTATAAAAATCAAAGATTATTAATTAAATTTTTTAAAAATAGTTGACAAAACATATTTTTTGGTGTACTATATATCCGTATTTGGAATTCATCAGGTTTGTTTTGATGAAAATATGTTAGGAGGATAAAATGGCTGTACCAAAAAGAAAAGTTTCAAAGTCTAGACGTGATAAAAGAAAAGCAAATTGGAAGATTTCTGCTCCAGCAGTAGTTGATTGTCCACATTGCCACGAAAAGAAAATTGCCCACCAAGTATGCAAAAACTGCGGATACTATGATGGTCAAGAAAGAATTGTTGTAGACAAAGAGAAAAAGGACTAATTATTTAAAAATTGAGGTTTAGAGGCCTCAATTTTTTTATGCAAAAATCTAGTTTAAAGGTTAAATTAATAAATAAAATACTAAAATATTACAAAAACTACTAAAAATCTTTTGACTTTTATGGCTGAGACATATTATACTAAGTATAATAAAGTTTTAAAAAGGGGTAGGATAATGAAAATTAAAAAGTTAGTTGTAAGTTTGGGTGTTGCTATAACATTTATTTTGGCACTAGTTGTAAGTTTGGTGGCTAATTTCAGCACTCCAAAACCTACATATAATGCAGGAAATGAGGATATCGTTACTAATGATACAAATGTATCGGTAAATAACGAAAAGCCAAAGACTATTGTGTATAATAGTCAAGATGTTGTATTAAGGACGGGTACTAATAATCTAAACTATAGTTATACTCCAGATGTTAATGCTACTGACGAAACACCTGAAGTTGTGGCGTATGAATATAGATTTGGTAACCCTAATAGTTACAAGATGGCGGTTGGTTTAAGTAGTATTGATAGTGAAAGCGTTAATATTAGTTATATGTATAGTGATAGCAAACTTGATTTATCAGGCGACCTTACTACATATACCAAGTTTAAAACTCAAGCAATAAATACAGGCGCTGGACATAAGTATATTTATGTGTTTATTACACCTAAAAATGGCTCTATCCCTGCTGATTTTACTACCACACTTTATTGGAATTTGGGTACAGCGGGTGAAGTGAGAGTGGTTAACCCAGATAGTTCTGTAACTACTGAGACTATTATTAGAGGTCAACAAGTAGATGTATCAGAGTTTGAGGAAAAGGCACCAAATAATTATAAAACTGTATATTATTATGATGCGGCTTGCACAATCCCTGCCATCTTTCCATTAAAGGGAACAGGACAACAGTTGTATGCTCAATTTGAATGTACTGGCAATTTACCTAGCGACTGGATTGCTTGGGATGAGTATAGTAGTAGTTATAATATGATTGACCCGTATGGATATTATTATGTATGTGACGATATTTATGATGATAATGGTGAATGGATTGGATTTAATGAATATCTAGCACCTTCCAACTCAGGCCCATTTAGTAAACTGCCTGAAGATTTATATATACCAGAAAAGTATGATGATGGCGTGCATGGAGAGGCATATATTACAGCAATACCTTATGGATGTATGGATTATTATGAAACAAATTATTTTTCGTTTCTTACCTATGAAAATGTAACAAGTATTACCATATTGGCACCTATTACTGAAATACCATATTGGTCATTTAGTAACCTAGATAGTTTAACCACTGTAAAAATTAAAAACGGAGCAAATTTAACTACAATATATGGTACAGCATTCTATGGTTGTAGCAATTTAACTAGTGTAGACTTAAGCAATTGTACCAGTTTAACTACAATAGATGGTTATGCATTCTATGATTGTAGCAATTTAACCAGTATAGATTTAAGTACTTGCACCAGTTTAACTACAATATATAGTTCTGCATTCTATAATTGTACAAGCTTAACTAGTATAACATTACCAACTAGTTTAACTACAATATATAGTTCTGCATTCGAAAGATGTTTTTCACTAGGTATAGTATACAATCTATCCGGTTTAACAATAACAGCGGGAAGTAGTAGTAATGGTTATGTGGCATATTATGCTTATGTAGTAAAAACAAGTTTGGATACTACAAATAAATTTGAAACCATAAATGGAGTAAACTATTATAAGGATAGTAACACAAGTTATATTGCTCTAGGATTAGCAGATACAAGTTTAACCAGTATAACCTTGCATGCTAATACAACAGCAATTAAATATAAAGCATTCGCTGATTGTAAAACTTTAACTAGTGTAAATTTGAGTAATAGTACAAGTTTAACCAGTATAAGAAGTTATGCATTTAATTCTTGTACTAACTTAACTAGTGTAACCCTACCAAGTAGTTTAACCACAATAGAAATTTTTGCATTCGCTGGTTGTAGAAGTTTAACCACTATAACTTTACCAAGCAGTTTAACCACAATAGGAAGTTCTGCATTTAGTGGTTGTTATGCCTTAGGAGTAGTATACAATTTATCAAGTTTAACAATAACTGCAGGAGCGAACACTAATGGTTATGTAGCGTATTATGCTTATGTAGTTAAAACAAGTTTGGGTAATAGTGATATTGAAACAATAGGTGGAGTAAATTATTATAAAGAAAGTAGTACAAGTTATATTGCATTAGGTTTAGCAGATACAAGATTAACTAGCATAACTTTACATGCTAAAACAACTGTAATTAGACCTTATGCATTTTATAATCGTGATAATTTAACAAGTATAGATTTCAGTAATTGTGTAAATTTAACCTCAATAGGAAGTTCTGCATTCTATGATTGTGAGGGTTTGACAAGTATAACTTTACCAAGTAGTTTAACCACAATAGGAAGTTCTGCATTCTATGATTGTAGCAAGTTAACCAGTATAGATTTCAGTAATTGTACAAATTTAACCACAATAGGAAGTAATGCATTCTATAATTGTGATAGTTTAACAAGTATAGATTTAAGCAATTGTACAAAGTTAACTACAATAGAAAGTTATGCATTCATATATTGTAACAATTTAACAAGTATAGTAATACCAGCCAGTGTAACAAGTATAGGAACTTCTGCATTCTATGGATGTTATGCATTAGGTGTAGTATATAATTTATCAAGTTTAGCTATAACAGCGGGCAATACTGGTAATGGTTATGTGGCATATTATGCTTATATAGTAAAAACAAGTTTGGATAATAGTGATATAGAAACAATAGAAGGAGTATCCTATTATAAGGAAAGCGATACCAGTTATATTGCACTAGGTTTAGTAGATACAAGTTTAACTAACATAACTTTACATGCGAATACAACACAAATTAAACCTTATGCATTTTATAACAATGAAACTTTAACTAATGTAAATTTAAGCAATTGTACAAAGTTAACTACAATAGAAAGGTATGTATTCTATAATTGTAATGGTTTAACAAGTATAACCTTACCAAGCAGCTTAACTACAATAAGTGATGAAGTGTTCTGTGGTTGTAGTAGTTTAACAAGTATAACATTACCAAGCGGTTTAACCAAAATAGGAGAAAAAGCATTCTATGGATGCGTCAGTTTGACAAGCATAACAATTCCAGCAAGAGTCAAAACAATAGGTCATGGTGCATTTAAGGGTTTATCAAATTCAAGTATTATATTTGAACAAACAAGTGGTTGGTATCAAGTCTTTTCATCTAGTGAGTCTGGAACAAAAGTAGACGTAACAGAAAATAGTTCTTTCCTTTATACTCTTAGTTCAGAAAACGGTATTTTCTATTTCTTATATAACACTAATGAGGGCGGAAACAATACCGATTGTCCAGAAATTATTATTTAATATAATTAAAAAAGTTTGTTTGGTTTTCAAGCAAACTTTTTTTGTGGGTTAAAATTATTTGACCTTTTTGTGAATATATTATATAATATATTTTAGAATTTATTTTAGAGGTGAAATATGAAAATAGTTGTTGATGCTTTTGGTGGGGATTATGCTCCACAGGAGATAGTTTTAGGTTGTATTGAGGCGGTTAAGCGCAACCCTGAGGTTAATCTGGTGCTTGCGGGGGATAAGGACCAGTTGGAAAAGGAATTTATGCACGATATGTATGCTAGCGACCGCATTGAAATTATCCATGCGCCTGATATTATTACCAATAACGACCACCCTGCACAAGCAATTAGGCAAAAGCCAAGCTCATCTATTGTGGTTGCCTACGACTATTTGCGTAAGAACGATGATGCAATAGGTCTTATTAGTGCGGGTAGTACAGGTGCTACACTTACTGGGGCTATTTTAAAGTTGGGTCGTATTAAAAACGTATCTAGGCCAGCGCTTGCGCCTATTTTACCTACTATGACAGGTGGTCAAGTGTTGCTTTGCGATTGCGGTGCAAATGTGGACTGCAAGCCAATCAATCTTGTGCATTTTGCATTAATGGGTACTGCCTATATGAAGGCGCAAGGCGTGGAAAATCCTAAGGTTGCTTTACTTAACGTTGGTACTGAGGACGAAAAGGGCGATGAACTAACCAAGGAAACCTTTGGTTTATTAAAGGAAAACAAGCATATCAACTTTGTAGGTAATGTTGAGGCACGTGACGTGCTTAAGGGTAATGTTGATGTGGTTGTTTGTGATGGATTTGCTGGAAACGTATGTCTAAAGACCTTGGAAGGCACAGTTGAACTATTGTTTGGCGCCATTAAGAAGGAAGTTAAGGCAAGTGTGTTGGCTAAAATTGGCTATGCCTTGTTTATGAAAGGCGCCTTTAAAAAGGTTAAAGCACGTCTGGATTACAAAAAGTTTGGTGGAGCGCCACTTCTAGGAACTGCTAAAATCGTTATTAAATGTCACGGAAATAGCAAGGCAAGTTCTATTGCTAATGCTATTGAGCAAGTGATGACTTTACATAAAAACGGAATGATTGAAAATATTAGCGAGGCAGTAGTTGTTGATGAAGAATAATTTTTTAGAAACCTTTAATAGTTGCGATGAAAAATTAAAGGATATCGCCTTTACACACGTTAGTTATGCCAACGAACATAAGGCAACTAGTAATGAGCGATTGGAATATCTTGGAGATAGCGTTTTGGGGCTGATTGTTGGCGATTATTTGTACAACAATTATCCTGTAAATGAAGGCAAATTAAGCAAAGTTCGTAGCACTTTTGTTTGTACTCAAAACCTAAGCGCCATTGCAAAAGAATTGGGTATTAAAAATCGCATTAAAGTAGGCCACAGCTTAAAAAAAGATGATATTTCAGATGCAATCCTTGAAGACACTATAGAAAGTATGATTGCCGTTATTTATCTTTGCAAAGGACTAAAAGTTGCTTACAAAGTGGTGACAGAACTACTTGATATTAAGGCAAAACTTAAAAAGGGTGTAAAACCAACCGATTATAAGAGCGAATTGATTGAATATGCTAACAAAAACAAACTTAAAATTGAGTTTGTGGCATCAACCTATTTAACTAAGGGCGGTCAAACCAACTTTAAAAGTGGCGTGCGCCTAAATGGTGAGTTTTATAAGTACGGCACAGGTTCAACAAAGCGTGAAGCAGAACAAAATGCGTCAAGGTTGACACTGGCAAAAATTGAAAAAGATAATAAAAAGTAGGAATTTATTTTGATTATAACAAGTGAATCTTTAGAGCAAAATATTGATAAAAAAATTAAATATTTTAGCGATAAAACATATATTTTAAGCATTATTAACACCGAAGAAAACTTCGGTGTTGTTTGCTATTTAATTAATGATGTTTGGCAACCATTTTGTTATGATTATGGTGTAAGTAAGTTTAAATCTAAGGCAAAAACTTATGGAGAACTAGTTAATAGTATTCCATCACTTAATCGCGATAATATTGCAGATATTAAAGGTAAATTTTATAATACTTTTGACACACCTGTTGAAGTAAATAATGAAATTTTAACTACAACTTTTGAAATTATAGATAATGGGAAAACTAATATAATTGAGCGCAAAACTTATTATCTTATAACCGATGTTCAAGAGTTGGAACGTACATTTAATTCAAATATTTTGCCTTGCGAAATTATTAATTTTAACAATATTAATGAACTATATAAGGGGAAAAAAGTTGATGAAAGTTTAAAATATATTGTTACGAATATTTTAAAATAAATATTTAATTCAACAAATATAACCATTTGTGTTGTGCAAATTTTATAAAATGTAGTGTATCATATAATCGTATCATAAAGGAGGTAAGATTATGGATACAAATAAAATTTATGCAGAACATATTGCCAACGAATATTCTAAAAAGGAAACTAGCAAGGTTAATCAATTACGCAAACTTGATGCTAAGGCAAAGCGACCAGCCAGTATTTTTGCTTATACATTCGGTATTATTAGTTCACTAGTATTAGGGACTGGTATGAGTCTAGCGATGGGGGTTGTAGGTAGTGGTAATATTGCATTTCTTGGCGGAGTTTTGATAGGTGGTTTAGGACTTGTTTGTTGTGGCTTTAACTATCCTTTTTATAAAAAACTTTTGCAACGTGGCAAAGATAAATATGCTTCTGATATACTTCGTTTAGCAAAAGAAATTAGTGAAGAAGAATAAATAGGAGGGCGGTATTATGAATAAGGCAGAAAGTAAATATTATAATACTGCTCTTTTGATGAATCAATCACTAATAGAGTTGTTAGATAAAAAAGATTATGAATTTATTACAATTAAAGAAATTTGTGCTAAGGCAGGAGTAAATCGTTCCACTTTTTATTTACATTATGAAACCAAGGAAGATTTATTAGAAGAATGTATTAAAAATACAAACAAGCATTTTTTAACTTATTTTAACGAAAAAACTAAGACATTTGTTGATAAGATTATATCTTGCCCACTAGAGGATTTAATTTTAATTACACACGAATATTTATTTCCATATTTAAATTATATTAGGGAAAATAAAATTATACATAAGGTAGCAGTTAAACACAAAATTGTTATGAATAGTGTTGAAAAATTTAATTCGCTAAATAAATATATTTTCAAGCCAATTTTTAGAAGATTTGGAGTTGATGAAAAATCATCAAAATACATAATATTATATTATCTTAATGGAGTAAACGCAATTATTAATGAGTGGATACTAAATGGTTGTAAAGATGATATAGATTACATAGAAAGAATAATTATTGATTGTATTAGACCGCATAATTACTAATAAAAAATAAAAGCAAGCAATATTGTTTGCTTATTTTTTATAAAATTTATGTTGCTTATTGGTCTACATTGCTTAAAATAAGATGTGGCGCAATGGGCTAGTTGGAAATTTGTAAAATTTGTTGATTTTTTTGTTTGGTATTGCTACAATTTTACTATACACGTGTAAAAACAAAAAGGAGATAAAATGGAAAAGAAAAAGTTTGGAGAGTTTATCAAAGCTAACCGACTAAAAAAAGGTCTTACTCAAAAAGGATTGGCGGATTTATTGTTTATTGATGTAACAGCGGTGTCCAAGTGGGAAAGGGGTGTAAGTTATCCGGATATTACATTAATTTCGGGTATTTGTAAAAACCTTGATATTAGCGAAAAGGAACTTATTGAAAGTAGTAACGATAGCGAATATCATAAGATGAAAAACGAGGCAAAAAAATGGCGTGCGTTTAGTATGTCGTGGAGTTTATTCTTTTATATATCTTATGCTATCACATTAATTCCGTGCTTTATTTGTGATTTGTCAATTAATAAGGGTTTAACTTGGTTCTGGATTGTATTGTCAGCACTACTACTTGCATTTACATTTACTAATCTACCAAAATTAATTAAAAAACATAAACTGATATTAATTCCCCTTTCAATGTTTACGGCTTTATGTATACTGTTAGGCGTTTGTTGCATTTACACCAAAGGTGATTGGTTCTTTGTTGCAACCTTGTCGGTATTGCTTGGCTTAATTGTAATATTTGTGCCAATTATTATTGCAAAGTACAAGGTATTTAGTCCTATCAAAAAGTATGGCGACTTTGTATCACTTGGTATTGATTTTGGTATGTTGAATATTTTATTAATAGTGTGTGATTTGTATGCTGTGTCAAATAATTTTGTATCAAAACATTGGTATTTTACTTTTGGTTTGTCAATTAGTTTAATTATATATGCGATACTAAATATTCTACTTTGTGTAAAGTTCCTAAAAACCAACAAACCAATAAAAACAAGTATTGTATTAACATTAATAAATTTATTTGCATACGTTCCGCCACTATTCTTAAATGTTAAAAATGCATCACTTCAAAGAGAACTTAAAGAGGCAAATGTGTTTAAAGCAGATTTTTCACACTGGTCAACGCATATAGACAATAATATCCATTGTATAATTGCACTAACTTTGCTAGGTTTATCATTATTATTCCTAATAGGCGGTTTGCTATTATATTATAAACGTAAAAGAGTAAAATAATAAAAACAAAAAACTTGAATTTTGTGTTCAAGTTTTTTAATATTTTGAATTTAAATTACGTATAAATGATACACTTATTAAAGTTTTATGTTATAATACATTTAAAGAGGGTTTTTATGGGTAGTTATTTCTATGAAAAATCAAAAATGTATTATGAAAAGTACAAAGCAGGAAAACTCACAAAGAAAGTAGGAAGCATTGTTAAAGACGGAAACAAATACCTTACAATTCTTAGAGCGGGTAAAAGACCAATGTTTGCAGGTGGTAGTGTTGATGAAGGTGAAACAACAAGACAAGCTATTGTAAGAGAAGTTTTGGAAGAAACCGGTGCAAAGGTTATCAAACTAAAATATCTTGCAAAAGAATATTACTCAGTTGATTGGGAATTCGAAGGCGTTACATTCCCAAACAAAAGAGTTGAATATACCTATCTTTGTGAAGTTGAAAAGGGTGATTATAGCGCGCAAGGTTTAGAAGGCGAGTTTGATAAGGATACCACAATAAAATGGTGCACTATCCAAGAACTTGAAGAATTAGGGATGTGGGGACCAACGCTTGAACTTGTTAAACGAGTAGAAAGAGAACATATAGAATTATAAATTGGAGCAATATGAAGGCAGTAGTATTTGATTTTGATGGAACTCTAACAGAAAAGAAGGGCAATCTTTGGAAAAGAATATGGAAAGAGTTAGGACATAGAGTTGATGAAGATTCTTACTATATGAGTTTATTAAATAAATTTATGAATGGAAATCTAACACATAAAGATTGGTGTATAGCTACTCTTGAAGCTTTTAAGGAAAAAGGATTTACTAAACAAAAACTTTATGAAATCATTAAAGGTATGTCTTTAATTCAAGGCGCAGAAGATTTAATTAAACATCTATATTCGCAAGGTATAGAACTACACATTGTTAGTGGCAATATCATTTCAGTTATTGAAAAAGTGTTAGGTGAAAACAAACAATATATATCCAATATCAAAGCAAATGAGTTTGTATTTGATGAAAATGGATATATAACGGAAATTGTTGGAACAAAATACGACCATGAAGGTAAGGCTACTTTTATTTTAGAACTTTGTGAAAGAAAAGGATATAAACCTAGTGAAGTGTTATTTATTGGCAATAGCATAAATGATGAATGGGTTTATAAATCAGGTGCAAGAACTTTATGCGTAAATCCTGATGAAACCAAGATTGATAATAAAACAATATGGAATAAAGTTATTTATACTGATAACTTATTAGATTTAGAAAAAGAAATATAAAGGAATTGAGTATAATGATATAGGAAGTTTTGAGAAAGATGAAGAATGGATACGGACAAACTAAAATGAAAGAACATGGCGTTTAATTTGTTTTGTATAAAATTCTATCACCCTAAATAAAAACTTGAACTTAGCGTTCAAGTTTTTTTGTTTTATATTGATTATTTGCTTTGATTGATGATATCTTCAACTTGATGTTCAACGTCGTCGTTCCATATTTTAAGAAGTTGTTGGATTAGTCTAAAACTTTTATCATCAGTTTGTTTAGATTGCTTTGCAGAAAGTGTTTCTTGTTGAGTTTGCTTGTTTGCAATTATTTTTTCTTCACTTTGCTTGTTGGAGGTTGTGTTTTGCTGTTTTTTGTTTAATTTGTCTAAATATTTAACAAATAGGGCAAAGCGATTTGAACAATCAATTTGTTTTTTTTCTTCTAATTTATCTAACCAGGCGTGAAATTTTTCCTTAAGTCCATATTTTTTTAATACAGGCCAAGGAGTGTGATACACAACTTTGCAGCTTAATAAAGATTTGATAAAGTTAGAATTACGAGAATTTGAATAGTCATTAATTATAAAAATCGTTGCCAATCTAGTGGAATAACTCATTGCAATCCCTGGAATAGTTGATAATTCTTGATAACTTATATTATAAATATCTCCAACAGTTTTAAAGTTAGAACGTAAAATATTAGCAATAGTATCAGTAAGGTTATGACGATTAATTTTTAAATAATTTACTAATTCATCAATAGAAGTTTCCTTATTAATTGTAATATCCATAAATTTATCTCCTTTATGTTTAAATTAATAGTATCATAAGTGTCTGTATTTTGTCAATATTAAAATATAAAAAATTTAGTTTGAGTAAAACCGTGTAATAAATCAACTGAAAAATACATTAAAATTACAAAAAAATTCTTAAATATAGGGTTATTTTGCTTTACAGTATTTTAAATTTGTGCTATTATTCAGGTATAAAAATGGAAAAGATATTAATTATATTAATATGTTTTCCTAGTTTAAGGGGGAATTTATTATGTTATTTGAGCCACCTATTGATGAAATTGCTGAAAGAATAGGTAATGTGTACACTGCAACAATTGTTATTGGAGCAAGGGCTAAGGAGTTGGAGAGTAAAATCCCTGGTTTGTTGAACGGAAGTTCTAACCTTGCTATTGAATATGCCTGCAAGGAAGTTCATTCTGGCAAGGTAGTAGCACAACAAGTTAAATAATGATTGCAGAAGTTGTAGTTGACATATCTAATGACTCGGTTGACCGAGTCTATGATTATTTTGCGCTACCAACAACGCAGGTTGGTATGCGTGTGCGTGTACCATTTGCAAATAGGTTAGTACTTGGCTATGTACTAAAACTAAAAGACGATACTGATTTTGATAAATCTAAATTAAAAAGCATTAAGGAAAATCTTGATGATTTACCTTTGATTAAACCCGAATTAGTGGAATTAACCGATTTTATGTCTAGTCGGTTCTTTTTGCGTAAGGCAGATATATTTAAACTTATTTTGCCTGCTAGTATTCGTAATGATACGATTAAGGATAAGACCTATGAAGTAATTAAATTTACGGGCGATTTGGCCGAAATTTTGTCTAGTATGAACAAGAATGCAAAGTCGCAAATTGCAGCACTAAATTACCTAAACGAAAAAGGCGAGGAAATTAGGGCAAAACTAAGCGAAAAGTTTGGCGCAAGTGCTGTTAAAGGACTGATTGATAAAGGATTGGTACAAATTGATATTGTAAAACTTAATCGTACTCCTAGTGCTGAAGTAGTAAGTGATAAGCGTGTTAAACTAAACAAGGGTCAACAATATGCTGTGGATACCATTTTAAATAGTGCCGACACTTATCTACTTAAAGGGGTTACAGGCAGTGGTAAGACCGAAGTGTATATGAATGTGATTGAACAACAACTAAAGCAAGGCAAAACCGCTATTATGCTAGTGCCAGAAATTTCGCTTACTCCACAAATGCTTAATAGGTTTACTTCACGTTTTCCAAACAATGTGGCGGTGCTTCATAGCGGACTTAGCGATGGTGAAAAGTTTGATGAGTGGCAACGCATATTTAAGGGTGAGGCAAAGGTTGTGCTGGGCGCAAGGTCGGCTATTTTTGCTCCCGTTGAAAATTTGGGCGTGATAATTATTGATGAAGAACACGATAATTCGTATGTAAGCGAAAGCAATCCTAGATATATCACCGAAGATGTGGCAATTTGGCGCGGAAAATATAATAATGCACCAGTAATTTTGGGTAGCGCTACGCCTAAAATAGAAAGTTATCAAAAGGCGCTTGATGGAAAGTTTAAATTAATTGAACTTAATGAGCGTGTAAATAATCTTGAAATGCCATGTATTCAAGTGGTGGATATGCTAAACGAAGTGCTTGACGGCAACACATCTCCTTATAGTAGATTAATGATTGCAAAACTTAAAGAGTGTGTAAATAATGGCAAGCAAGCCATACTATTTATCAATCGTCGTGGTTATGCATCGTTTATGATGTGTAGGGAATGCGGATATATTGCAAAGTGTGATGACTGTGCTGTGTCGCTAGTATATCACAGTAACGAGGAAGAATTAAAATGTCATTTTTGTGGTAAGAGATATAGGGCACTACGAAACTGTCCTAATTGTAAATCGGATTCAATAAAATATGGTGCTTTAGGTACGCAAAGGGTGGTTAATGAATTGCAAGAGATATTCCCTGATATTCCTATTTTCCGTATGGATAATGATACCACAAGACAAAAAGATGGACATAAAAAGATATTAATGCAGTTTAGTCAAACTAGTCCTAGTATTTTAGTAGGAACTCAAATGATTGCAAAGGGGCATGATTATCCTAATGTTGCGTTTGTGGGAATATTAGATGCAGATGTGAGTTTGTACACCAGTGATTATAGGTCTACTGAGCGCACTTTCCAACTTGTTACTCAGGTGGCTGGGCGTACGGGACGTAAAAATAATGATGGCTTTGTAGTGCTACAAACTTATGCACCAAAGCATTATGTGTATCGCTTTGCTAGTCAATATGACTATGTAGGATTTTACAACAAGGAAATTAATTTAAGGGAAACAACAATGTTTCCGCCATTTAGTCATATTATCCGTATACTGATTAGTAGTGAAGATGAGCAAAGATGTATTCAAACTACCAAAAAAATTTATGATAGGGCATTGAAATTAAAAGCAAAATATGGTACAATGTTTATGTTTTTACAAGCAATGCCAGCACCGGTTAAACGTATTCAACGCAAATTTAGGTATCAAATACTTATGCGTGTAGGACTTGATGATAACTTGGTTAGCGATATTTATAGCATTGCTGATATTATTGAAAAGGACGTGTCAATATTTGTTGAGCACAATCCAAATAATTTACGATAGGAGAAAATTATGGCAATTAGAGAAATTGTACAACATACTGACCCATTTATTAGGAAAAAATCTAGGGACGTTAAATTTATTGATGACAATATTATTGAATTACTTGATGATATGAAGGAAACTGTGCTAGCGGCTAATGGTTCAGGTCTTGCTGCAGTTCAAGTAGGAGTGCTTAAACGCATTTTTGTAATCAATATTAATGGCGCATACCTTGAATTTATTAATCCTCAAATTATTAAGCAATCGGGCGAGCAACACCAAGTGGAAGGTTGCTTAAGTGTTAAAATGCCTTATGGCTATGTTAAACGTCCTATGCATGTAACAGTTAAAGCACTTGACCGTAGTGGCAACGAATTTACTTTTAGTGGAACAGATTATACCGCTATTGCTCTTTGCCACGAATATGACCATCTTGACGGTATTATCTACACCGATAAGTGCGAAAGATTTTTGAAAGATGGGGAGTAATATGGAAAAGCAATTTATGTTTAAGATTGCTAGCGGGAAAGATTCACTTTTAGTTAAAAATTTAATAAATCAAATGTATGGCATTGAATATGAAACACGTGCTGATAAAGACATTGCCTTATCTATTAATAACAAAACTGAAATATACATTTTAGCCTATGTAGATGATAAATGTGTTGGATTTTCAGGGGCTTCATTAAACAATGAATATTATGCGGATATTATTTCATCAGATGTGGCGGTTATTGACTATATTTATGTCGATGAAAATTTAAGGGATATAAGTATCTCGTTTCAATTAATATCACAACTTTTAAAAGTTTTGGTAGATATGGATGTAAAACAAGCCATTATGCAAGTTCAAACTTTTAACAAGCAAAGGTTTTTTCATTATGCTTTAAGCGATAAAAATATTATCAAATCGACAACAAGCGAAAAAGAAGGGCAAACTTACGAAGACCAAATTTTATTAATTGAAGATTTGGAAAAAACATCTAATATAACTCCAAAAGAGTTGATGTCTAAAGCATATAAATATAAAATTCAAAGTTTACAATCACTATAAGGAGAAACATTTTGAATAATATTTTTGATAAATATAGCATTAACACATCACAAGATTTAATGAAGTTCTTTGAAGATAATATGCAATATGGATTTACATATAGAGGCAAAGTTTATACCGATTTGGAACCAGATTTTCAAAAGAATATGGACAAGTTTTATAAAATCAGACTAGGTGAAGATTTTATAAACAGTGGTTACGGTGTTTGTTGGGATTTTTGTGAATTTGAAAGATTGTTTTTTAGTAGTTTCAACATTGAACATAAATGTTATTTTATTGAAAGTTATGTAAATAAAACCACTGGCGGACCAACTCATACATTTACACTATTTAAGCAAAAAAACAAGTGGTATTGGTTTGAATATAGTTGGTTTTATCATCGTGGAATATGGGAATATAATTCACTTGATGAAGCATTAAAAGACATATTAAATAAATTTGACGAATTCTATGATAAAAAACTTATCAATATTGGATTATATCAAACCGAGAAGATTATAAAAAGATTAAACACTTTTGAATTTGTAGAGCACTGCTTAAATGGTAAGAAATTAGATTTTAAAAAGTAAAAATTAAGGATAAAAAATTTATGGAATACAAAATAGCAACATTAGAAGAATATATTGCTGTATGGGAAAAGGATATTGCAAAGCGTCCACACAAGAAATCAGAATGGGAAGCAATGCGAGATGCGTATATCCCTGCTTTTAAAAATAAAGAATTAACTACTTTTATTGCAAAAGATGGTGAAGATATTATTGCACAAAGTAGTTACTGACCCTAATTTTAAAGAGGTCAAAGGACTAGAAGGATTGTGTGATGGAAAGACTATTGCACACATGAATGCTTTTAGATGTGATAAAGAATATGAAGGTCAAGGACATATTTCTAAACTTGTAAAAATGGGAGAACAATGGGCTAAAGAGCAAGGGTTTAAATATGCAACAATAGGAGCTAGTGCTACCAATGTTCGCAATATTCAAATATACTTTCACTTTGGATATACGGAATTTGTTTTATGCGAACATCTTGAAAATGGCAAAGTGGTTTTAAACTACAAAAAGGAATTATAAAATGGAAAATATAATTAAAGAAATTCTACATAAAAAAAATATACCTTATCAAAAAATTAAAAAAGCAACGTCGGGTTTTACAAACTTAGTTTACTTTATTGATGATAAATTTGTAATTAAGATGTCAAAAGAAAATGATATAAAGAAAAAACTTGATAAGGAAACTTCTATTTATCAAAATATAAAGATGGAAAATATTCCACAGTTTGTTGCAAATGGATGTTTTGAAGATTATCAATATTTGATTATGACTAAATTGCATGGCAAAAGTTTATATTCTATTTGGCATACTTTGTCAAATAGTGAAAGAAAGTCATGCGTATCACAAATAGCAGATATTTTAAAAGAATTTAATAGGCAAAATGGAGCGTTTTTAAGTAAAGAATACAAGGACTTAGATTGGACTAATTATTTAACAAATGAATTAACATCAAAAGCTTTAGCACTTAAAGAATTGGGATATAATGTAGAAAGCATTAATAACTTTATTACAAAAGATTTACCTAATTTATTTGATAAAAATACTTTTGGATTAGTGTATAATGATGCACATTTTGATAATTTTATCTATGATAATGGTAAACTTAGTTTGATTGATTTTGATAGAGTTAGATATTGTCCTATTGATTATGAAATGTTAATATTTAAAACAATGTGTGACAATCCTAGCAAGTTTGCAAGCGAAGAAGATGAGGACAAAATTGTTGACGAACATTATGCTGGTATTTACGAGCAATTTAAGGCAGAGTATACTGAGATGTTTGAAGATAAAAATGTTGGAAATAGGATAAAAGTGTATCAATTTAATTATTTGATTAGACAAGCGATAGGAAGTAAAAATCATGCTTGGATACAAGAATTATTAAATCAATTTGAACAAGATTTTATACAAGGGAAAGTAAGATAAATGAATATAGTGTTTTTTGGAACTAATGAGTTTAGTGCTACGGTGGCGGAAGCCATTTTAAATAGTGAGCATAAGATTTTGGCAGTGGTGGCACAACCTGATAAGGCAAATAGTAGGGGTGGAAAGGTTAAGTTTAATGCACTTAAACAATTTTCATTAGATAATAATATACCACTTCATCAATTTGCTAAACTTAATATTGAAGGTGAAGAAGTGTTGCGTGGGTACAATGCGGACTTTTTTGTAACCGCTTCTTATGGTCAAATTATTAAACAAAACATACTTGATTTGCCTAAATATAGTATTGTAAACGTACACGGCTCATTATTACCAAAATATCGTGGACCAGCACCTATTCAGTGGAGCATAATTAATGGCGAAAAGGTTACAGGAATAACTATTATGAAAACCGAACTTGGACTTGACTGTGGTGAAATGTATTTAAAAAGGGAAATTGAAATTACACCAGAGGACACTAGCGATAGTTTGTTTAGTAAAATGGCGATTGTTGGTGGCGAGGCGATAGTAGAATTTTTGGATAATGCCGATCATTACATAAATAATGGCGAATTACAAAACGAAAGCGAAATGACCTACTTTCCAATGCTAACCAAGGAAATGGCACATATTGACTTTCATACACCTAGCGAGAAGTTAGTCAACTTAATTCGTGGACAATATAGTTGCAATACAATGTATTTTATGTTTAATGGCGCTAGATACAAGGTTGGTTTTGCAAAAGTGGTTGAAGGTAAAGGTCAAGCGGGCGAAGTGTTAGAGGCAAGTGCTAAGAAAGGGCTTATAATTGCCACCAGTGATAGCGCTATTGAAATAATTAAAATTCAACCAGAAGGCAAACCAATGATGGACGCACGAGCATTCTGCAATGGTGGAAAAATCAAAGTTGGAAATGTATTAAACATTTAAAAAGGATAAAAAAGTGAAAATACTAGCAGATTATAGTTTAAATGAATTACAAGAATTACTTAACTTGCCTAAGTTTAGGGTTAAGCAGATTTTTGATGCAATAATGCAAGCCAAAGACTATAATCAAACCACTATTCCTAAAAAGATGTACGAGGAATTGCAAGGCGAATATATTTTAAAGCCGGTTGAGATTTTTGAAGTATACAAGTCGAGTGATGGCACTAAAAAATATTTGTTAAAGTTGTGGGATAACAATATTATTGAATGTGTGTTCCTGACTCAAAACTATGGCAACACAATTTGTATGTCAACGCAAGTGGGGTGTCGTATGGGTTGTAAGTTTTGTGCCTCTACTTGCAATGGATTAATACGTAATTTAACTGCTGGCGAAATGATAAGTTGTATTGCATGCGTAAGTGCCGATAATGGCAAGTGTAACGAGCGTAATTTTACCAACATTGTGCTTATGGGCAGTGGTGAGCCATTTGATAATTATGACAATGTAGTTAAGTTTTTACGCCTTATATCAAGCGTTGATGGTTTTAATGTAAGCGAACGTAATATTTCACTTTCTACTTGCGGACTGGTGCCAAAAATTTATGATTTTATGAAGGAAGATTTGAGTGTTACACTTTGTGTGTCCCTACATGCAAGTACTGATGAAGTTCGTAAAACTATAATGCCTATTGCTAATGCCTATACTATTGATGAAATTGTAAAAGCATTACGTGTGTATAGCGAAACTACTAAACGACGTGTGGTGCTAGAATATTGCTTAATCAAAGATGTAAACGATAGTTTTGAGGACTGTAAACGCCTCTCAAATTTATTTAAAGGTATTACTTGCCACTTTAACGTAATATGCCTAAATCCTAATGGTGGAAGTTTAAAAGCAACCACCAAGAAGGAAGCGTATGCGTTTGTGGCAAAACTTGAAAGTTTAGGATTAAGTGCAAGTTTACGCCGTAGTCAAGGTAGCGACATCAATGGTGCTTGTGGGCAACTTAGGGCTAAACGATTAAAGGAAATTGAGGAATAAAATGTTAGATAAATATGATGGTACATATACTCATTGTTCAGATTGTAAGATAAAAAAGAACTGCTGTTGTGATTTTGATGATGAAATTGACAATATTGTTACAACGGTAAAGGAAAAAGAACAAATATTACAAAGAGTTGGTAAAACTTATGAAAAATATTTTTTAAAGATAAATAATGAGGCTTTTAATATTTTAAATGTGAAAGGAATTTGTCCTTTTTATAATAAAGCTTGTACAATTTACGATATTCGACCTAGTGATTGTAGGCTATTTCCGTATGATTTAAAAGAAATAAACGGGAAGTATTATTTGATACAATATGATTTACCATGTGGTAGTAAAAATGTAAATGAAGATGTGGATGAAGTAATAGATGTTTTAAAAACCATAATTACAACTTATACAGACAAAAAAATAGAAGAAAGGGTTAACAATTTAGAATATAGGATTATAAAAGAAATTAATGTCTAAAAATCTAGACATTAATTTTTTTATGTGATATAATTTTATAAAGGATAATATATGAAGACTTGGAAAGGGTATAGTGTTTTAGATTTAGTGTTATTGTTGCTTGGAGTTTGCTCGGTTGTAGTAGTGTCATTTTTTATAGGATTTAAATGGTATGTTCTCATTCAAAGTTTGTTGTTTATATTTATGGTATTTACTCAAGCAAAGGGAAAGATAATAACATTGTTTATAGGGATTGTTACATTTCTTTTTTACATTATTATTTCATATAGTCAAAAATTATATGGCGAAGCAATGGTTTATGCAATATTTTTATTGCCATTATATATTTATGGTGTAATACATTGGTTAAAGCATAAAGACTTAAATAACGTTGTAAGAGTTCGTGGCAATTTAACCGGTAAAGAATGGACACTAATGATAGAAGTATTGGTAATTATATCAATCGGCAGTTTTTTCTTGCTAAAAGCATTAGAAACATCTCAATTGATTGTAAGCACTTTATCTTTTGTATCAATGCTACCTGCTGTATATTTATTGGCCAGAAGATGTAAATGGAACCAAATAGCATTTTTAATTAATGATATATTTCTTGTGATTTTGTGGATAAGATTGGCGGTTTCTGGAAATACAACATTTATACCCATGGTAATATGCTTTTTATTTCAAACAATATATGACATATATGGATTGTTTGAATGGTTTAAATTGGAAAATAAACAAAATAAAAATATAAGTTAATGTCTAAAAATCTAGACATTAATTTTTTTATGTGGTATACTATTGGTAGAAATAAACTTAAAGTAAATGATAATATTAACTTAGGACAAACATTATTAAATTTTACTTTGAATAAATTATAAAAAATTTAAGAGGTGAATTATGGCAAAAGTTGTAGTAGCATCATCAAGTCTTCCAGCGGGTAGAAATATGTCTAGTCAGTTGGACTATATTAAAAAAATGCAAACCTATGGTGCTGATATGTACCATTTGGACGTTATGGACGGTTTGTTTGTTAAAAATCAAACGGTGGATTATACATATCTTGAGCAGTTGAAGATGTCATCTGTTTTGATTTTTGTCGTGCATTTGATGGTGCAATATCCAACTAAGGTGATTAAAAAATATGCTAAAGCGGGGGCAAATATTTTAACCATTCACTATGAGGCGTTTGCTAACGATAAGTTGTTTATCAAAACACTTAAAAAGATAAAAAAGTTAGGAATGATGCCGGGCATTGCTCTAGATTTGGATACAGATATTGCGGTAATTGAACCTTTTCTAAAATACTGTGACCTTGTGCTTGTTATGACTGTTAAGGCAGGTAAAGGCGGTCAAGGTTTTATTGAAAGTGCGCTTAAAAAGGTTAAAGCAATTAAAAAGATTGATAAGCGAATTTTAGTTGAAGTTGATGGCGGAATTAACGATGTTACAGGAGCAAAAGCAGTTAAAGCAGGTGCTGACATATTAGTTAGTGGTTCATATATTTATAATAACGATGCGTATGAAGCAATACAAAGTTTAAAGGGTAAAAAGTAATGGATAATAGATACTTTTTTGAAAACGATAAGTCATTAAATGTTGGAGATGTTATAGAACTAGATAAAACTGAAACTGGCCATCTTGTAAAAGTACGCCGTGCAAAAGTTGGCGATATTATTACTGGTTTTTGCGGAGATGGATTTGATTATACATTGACTATTGACGAAATAGGCAAAATAACAAAGTGTAAAGTGGTTGAAAAGCTAAAAAACAATGCTGTTGATGTTACTCCAGTTACAGTATTTTTATCAACACTTAAAAATGACGCATTAAATGAAAGTGTTGACAATCTCACACAACTTAATGTTAAAAATATTGTGATATTTGATACAAAATTTAGTGTGGCAAGTATTGATGAGGATAAGGTTGAAAAGTTGCGTGTTCGCAGTATTCAAGCGTGCAAGCAATGTGAGCGTGCAGATTTTATAAATATTAATAAAAGCAAATATAAGCAAGTAATTGATGAGTTAAAAAACTATGACCTAGTATTATTTGCCTATGAGAACACAACTAATCCTTTTGTAAGTGATTTGCGTGAGTTTAAAGGCAAGAAGATTGCACTAATTGTAGGTTGTGAAGGTGGTTTTAGTGAAAAGGAAGCCGAAGAACTAAGCAAGGTTGCAAAAACGATAAGTCTTGGCAAAACCATACTTCGTGCACCTGTTGCGTGTACTGCATTAACATCCGCGGTGATGAGTGGACTTGGAGAATGGGGCAGAATACCTCAGTAAATAAGTAAATTGGCCGATTTAATAAGTCGGCTATTGTTTATTAACAATATTATAGGAGAAAAACAACTAATGAAATTTAGCATAATAACGCTTGGGTGCAAGGTTAATGAGTATGAAAGTCAAAGTATAATGGCGCAGTTGGAAAGTGCTGGGCATACTGTGGTTGAGGGCTTAGAGGTGGCGGATTATTATATTATTAATACTTGTGCGGTTACTAATATGGCAGAGCGTAAGTCTAGGCAAGTTATTGCAAAGATTAAAAAACTTAATCCTAATGCAAAAGTTTTGGTGTGCGGTTGTGCTAGTCAAAACAACTTGGAACAATTTAATAATTATGAGCAAGTGGTGGGTATTATAGGTACTCACGGCAAGCATAATATTGTAGACTATTTAGAGCATAAAGGTATACTTGATATGACCGAAGAGTATACCAACACAATGTATGCAAAAAATACACTTACAAGGCAGTATGTTAAGGTGCAAGATGGTTGTAACAACTTTTGTACCTATTGCATTATTCCTTATACTCGTGGGCGTAGTAGAAGTAGAGATTTAAGTGATGTTTTGGCAGAGATTAGAGATAGTAAAGCACAAGAAATTGTAATTACAGGAATTGATGTAAGCGATTATAAGATTAATGGTGAAAAAGCACTTATAACTTTACTAGAAGAAGTAAATAAATTAGGTAAACGATTTAGAATTTCATCTATTCATTGTGGAGTTTTAACAGAGGACTTTTTAAACCGTTTAAGCAAGTGTGAAAACTTTTGTCCGTTTTTTCATATCAGTATGCAATCAGCAAGTAATGGCACATTAAAACGTATGAATCGACATTATTCAATAGAGGAATATATAGAGGTGTGTAATAATGTTAAACGACATTTTCCAACTGCTTGTATTTCAACTGATATTATTGTGGGTTTTAAGGGTGAAAGTGAAGAGGAATTTGACGAAACTGTGATAAATTTAAAAAAGATACCATTTGCCTTTATGCATATTTTCCCATATAGTATTCGTAAAGGTACGGTGGCGGAACATTTAAGCGTGGACGTTCCAAGTGATGTGGTTAAACAACGTGAAAAAGATTTAAAGCAACTAAGTGATAAATTTTATAATAAATTTTTAACCGACAATATTGGTAAAACGCATAAAGTGTTGGTGGAAGAATATAAAGATGGTTATAGTGTGGGGTATACTGAAAATTATATTTACACTTATATTGACCAAAAATTAGATAATGGCATTTATCAAGTTGAGTTAACTGAAAAGTTTAAAGATGGGTGCAGGGGCAAGGTTTTGTTAAAGATTAATGAATAATTGTGGACGCTTTAGCATTAAATATGAAAATATTAGTTAAAGTTTTCAAATAAAACACAAAAGAAAAAGGGGTTAAAATTAATGAGATTTACCATAGAATATAATCCAACGGATAGAGATATAAAAGAGATGTTGTTATTGGATAAAGATGTTTTTAATTTAAAAGATACAACTTCTTTTAGTAAGGTAAAAAGTTGGTATAAAAAAAATAATGAAATTTACACGATATTAAAGTTAGATGGTGTAGTGGTTGGTTATATAAACTTTATGCCTATAACAAAAGAATGTTACGATAAATTTCGTATAGGCAAATATAAAGATTATATGCTTACCACTAAAGACATAACTCCTTTTATTAAAGGTGAAGACAACTATTGTTTGGCTATTTCGGTAGTTATACGAAAAGACCTAAGAGATACGCAAGCAATTGTTAAATTATGGAAAGGATTTGTAAACAAAATAAATAGGTTAAAGAAATCTGATGTTAAAATTGCTTCAGTTATAGCTGATTGTGTTAGTGTTGATGGTATTAAATATTTTATTAGTAATTATAACGGTAAATATGTTTGTAACTCAAAAGATTGGGGCAAAATTTATGAAGGAAATATATCCAATAAATACAATAGATTACATAAGATAGATTTAAAACCTTTAAATAAATCAAATATAAAGATTGCTGCAAAATATCAATATGAAATATTTAAAGATTCAAATAGTGTGGGTTATTGTGATTATCTTGATGAAATTAATAATAACAATATGATTGGAGATGATTGGTCACAAAATTATTTGATTTATTATAAAGGCAAGCCTGTTGGAGTAATTGGATTACTTAAATATCAAAAATATCCAGATGATATTTGGTTAAATTGGTTTGGTGTAATGCCTAAGTATCGAAATAAAGGTATAGGTACAGCATCATTAATTAAAATAATTAAAATGGCACGAAAGTATAATGCTAAGAATTTTAGATTGTTTACATATGAAATGTGGTATAGGGTTGCGCAAAATATCTATAGAAAAACTATGCAATTAGAAGAAAACTATTTAAATCCGAAAGACGAAAAAATTATAAATCAACAGGGAGCGGTTAAAGTTTATAGCATTAGTTTATGCGATAAAGTGTGTGATGAATGGGATAATAAATTTTTAAATCTTATTAGCGAATCAGACTTAAGTAAAAGAAGTATTAAAAAACTTAAAGAAGATGGTTTGATTTAAATAAATAGCATAAATATATTGAAATAAAACACAAAAGTGCTTGGATAAAATTTAATTGTGTGTTATACTAAAGTTATATAAGAGAGGTTGTTATGGAAGATTGTATTTTTTGTAAGATTAGAGTGGGTGAAATACCTAGCACAAAGTTGTATGAAGATGAAGATTTTATGATTATTAAGGATATTAATCCTGTTAGTAAAATTCATTTAATTGCTATACCTAACGAGCATTATGCAACACTAGAGATGCAAACTGATGAAGGTGCAAGAGTGCTTGGAAAAATTTTAAATAAGATTGGCGAATTGGCAGATAGTTTGGGGCTAAGCAATGGTTATCGTTTAACAATTAATCAAGGAGAGGACGCTGGTCAAACAGTACACCACTTGCATATTCATATTATGGGTGGCGAAAAACTTAAAAATTTATAGTAAATTATTAAAAAACAGACGATTGATTCGCCTGTTTTTTTGTGTTTTATTAAATGTTTTCGGCAAGGAACATTGCCTTAAATTTGTCATTACGTTCAAACAATTCTTCAAAAGTTCCGCTATCAATAATTTCGCCATTATCTAGGAAGAATATTGTGTCAACATTTTTGATGGTAGATAAACGGTGAGCAACTATTACTATAGTGCTTTTACCTTTTAGATTATCAATACTCTTTTTAACTTCTTCCTGAGCAAAGTTATCTAGCGAACTGGTGCTTTCATCAAATATAATAATGCTGGATTTGCGAAGTAGGGCACGTGCTATTGCTAGACGTTGTTTTTGGCCACCACTTAGTTTAATACCGCTTTCACCAACTTTAGTATGAATACCATTTGGAAGAGTATCTATAAAATCTTTTAAAGATGCTTTTTTGATTGCATCTATGATTTCCTTGTCGGTTGCATTGCCTTTAGCAAGCAATAAATTTTCCTTGATTGACATATCAAATATGTACGGAAATTGATTTACTAAAGATATACCATTACGTAAAGTTTTTTTATTCAATTTGTTAATATTTACACCATCAATCAATACTTCGCCACTATCAACCTCGTACATTTTTGACATAAGGTTTAATATTGTAGATTTACCGCTACCAGATTTTCCTACAAAAGCCACTGTGGTGTGTGGTTTAATTTTAAACGATAGATTGTTAAACACTTGATTTTGATTAATTAGTTTTGGTTTAACCTTTTGTTTGGTTTTTAATTTTTTATTTTTGTTGTCCTTGTCTTGATATTCATATTCTTTAAATGAATAGGATACGTTTTTAAATTCAATATTTCCTTTAATTTGATTTAAGTTGGTTTTGCCAAAATGCTCAGTAACAAACTCAGTTTCGTCAAATAATGCGAACATACGCTCACAACTAACTCTAATATCTACTATAGCATTAGAAATGTATCCTGTATTCCAAATAATTCGATATAATGAATCTTTATTTGAATTAATAATCATAAATGCAGCAAGAGTAAGTAGACCTTTATCAATAAATACAATGCCTAGTATTAGAGCAAGGGTGGAGATAGTATTTATAATAAAATTTCTAATTTGTCCAAACCAAGCATCATTCATATCGTGTTTAAAGCGAGCTTTACGATATTGAATATAGTTATATTCTGATACTTCGCTTAATTTATCTTCAAGCCCCAAAGATTTAATATCTTTTTCACTTCGTACAATTTCAGTTGTTAGTGAATGTATTTTATCATTTGTTTTTTTGACTTCAATTCTATTTTTACGACGAGTTTTAATTCTAAAGCGTTCAATAATTATGCCAATAATTAATACGCCAACAAATATTAAAGCAATCCAACTGTTTAGGGTGGTAATATATACTAACATTACAAAAGCAGTAATCAAGTCGGATATAATATCAACTATGTCGGCACATTTGCTAACCACTTGTTCAGGGTCGCTAACTATACGTGTTACAAAAGTTCCAGTATCGTGGTCGGAAAAGGTTTTTGAATTTAATTTAAACGATTGTTTTGCTAAATCAAAATTCAAATCGGACATAATTTTGTTTGAATATGCAAAGTATAATGTATTTGCAATACACCAAAAACATCTTTGCAAAGTACATAGTCCTAAAAACACAAATCCAAATATAATAGCTTTTGTAAATTTTGACAAAGTAATTAATTCAATTACATTTGCTGAAGTAATTGTTATAAAAATACTACAAGCACTAGCTAAAAGCATCACTAAAATATATATGATTATAGCAACTTTGTATTTTTGTAGATATAGCCATAAATTAGGTTTTTTTGTTTTAGTCTTCATAATAAACCCCTTTATAAAAAAAGATTAACAAATTCAAATGTTGTTTGTCAATCTTTATTTACATAATTATAAAGATATTCGCAATTTATTAAATTTAAAGGATATTAACAAAACTAAAACCGCTAATTTCTTTTAATCCTTCAACATTATATTTTAGTAAAAGCGAATAGGTTACTGCAGTTTCTTGGTCATCATTATCAATACTAGATTTTAAAAATTGCAGATGGTCACTAACGGGTTGTAGGTCTTTACGAGAAATAGATATACACAATATATCCATTTTTTTGGTCCAATATTTATCTAGTTCAGTTATGCGATTTGCAAGTTCTGGATAGGTTATATCCTCTTTAAGAAGTTCGTAGTGTATGGCACTACTTTCCTTATTCATATGCTTAAACACTTGTTTGGTATACCAAACGTCCCAAATACATAGAGCATTTACTACAATGGTTAGTATGGTAACTGCAATAAAACTTTTCATAATAGTCCTTTTAGTTTTTAATTTTGTTAGATTTGTTGTTTATTAATTTATTTATATCTTGAATAACTTTATAAGGTTGACCTTTTAGTTGGTAGTAAGATTTTCCAGCGTTATCTAAGTTCATTATAATGATATCTTTGACTTTTTTAATATTTAACTTATCTAGCAAGGTTGTTAATTGTTGTTTATTAATATTTACAGAACTTAAATTACTTTCCATAATTTTACCATCGCTAATAATAAGTGAAGGAAGTTCTGGTGGCGGATTGCTGGCGTTAACATCTTTAGCGGTTGCAGGAGCATTTTCTGATGTGGGAATAACACTCATTTTACCATTAGTTTCTATTATGGCATATTGAACTTGCTCAAAACTAAAATAATTTAATTGTCTTAAACTTTCTTGCAGGTCATGTAAGTTCATATTTAATTTTTTTAACGCATCATAATTAATTCCGTCAGGGTCAATTACTATTACAGATTTTCCACTAATTAATCGTCTAAATAATATGCTTTTTCGTGTAAGCATAGTAATAGAGTAGTGTAACATTACTAGTATTGCTAGCGGAAGAATGCCGTTAAGTAAAGGTATATTTGCATCACTCATAGGCACTGTGGCCAAGTCTGCTATAATTAAGGTTATAACTAACTCGTAAGGTTGCATTTCGCCAATTTGACGTTTGCCCATAATGCGTAAAAACAATAATACAACAAAAAATATAATTTGAACACGTATAAATAAAACTAACATATAAGTAATTTTTACAATATTAGTGGTTTTTAATCATAAATTTGTAAAATTTTTAGTTCTATTAGACATTTTGTCCACATAAAATTAAGTATGGAGAAAATTATGAGAAAAATTCTATGTGTTTTAGCAATAATGTTATGCGGAGTGTTGGCTATGGGTTGTGTGGGCAAAAAAGATGAAAAAAACTTTAATGAGCATCTAATTGAAATTAGAAACAACCTTTTTGCAGGTCAAGATGAAACCTATTACGCTACAGTATGTACTGGCGAGCGTGAGCAAGAATATGCTTTAGATGGCAAAATTAACGAATTGGTGCCTTTTGGTATTGTAACCTTGGCACGAAATGATAATGAGGCCTTAGCAAAAGAGGAATATCAATTCACATTAATTGTTAATGGTGAAAATATATTAGGAAATTTGGAAAAAAGTCCGTACGACAACACTTATTCTGCCGACATTGAACAAGTAATTGCAGATGATGCGGAGATTAGTTTGGAATTAAATATTGATGGGCATAATTTTAATCAACCCCTTACTAATATTTCATCAACCTTTACAGTAGGTAAAGACGAAGCAATTAGTATTGCGTGTGAAGAATTAAGCGATAGTATTAAAAAACTAAGCGAACAAACCGACAATATGAGCGAGGCGTTTATTAAAATATTAAAAGACTATTCAGGTGAAAGCAATAAGTATTATTGGTATGTTGGAATAATATCGCCAGAGGGTAAAACTAGCGGAGTGCTTATTGATACATCTAGCGGAGATATTGTTTCAAAAAAGGTATAAATATAAAAAATTACCAAAAGTAGTTTGAAGATTTTAACAACTTAAAAATTTATTAAACCAGATTACAATTAGTTTTGTAGTTTGGTTCTTATTTTTTAAAACCAAACAAATATTACTAATGTTAACTTTTGTATTAAATATACAAATTTGGCGGATAATTATTTGTTAAAAAAAGTAAACTATGATATAATGTTTAGGATTTAATAAGAGAATATATCAAAAGGAAATATTATGGACAAGTTATTTATAGTTGATGGAAACAGTTTGGTGTTTAGGGCATTTTATGCGCTTCCACCTATGTATAATTCGCAACGAACACCTACAAATTCAGTGTTTGGCTTTTTTAAAATGCTTATTAATATAATTACCAAGCATAGTCCTAAATATTTGGCGGTGGCATTTGATGCGGGCAAGCATACTTTTAGGCACTATATTTTTGCTGACTATAAGGGCACACGTAAACCTATGCCAGAGGAGTTAAGAAGTCAGTTGCCTATAATTAAGGAATTGTTAAAACAAATGAATATAACCACTATTGAAATCCCTGAAATTGAAGCAGATGATATTATAGGTAGTTTGTCCAAAAAGTTTGATATTGACAAAGTGTTAATTTCCGGTGATAGGGACTTATTGCAATTAATAACTGATAATTGTCACGTATGGCTTACTCAAAAGGGATTGAGTGAAATAGCGGATTTGGATATTGCGGGTTTAAATGAAAAGTTTAGCATTAAGCCATATCAAGTAATTGAAATGAAAGCAATAATGGGTGATGCTAGCGATAATATCCCTGGTGTTAAAGGGATTGGTGAAAAAACTGCTTTAAAGTTGATTAGTCAATATGATAATATTGATAATTTGTATCAAAATATTGAGCAAGTTGGTGGTAAAACCCAAACATTGCTAGAACAATATAAGGATATGGCGTATATTTCAAAGCAACTTGCAACAATTAAAACTGATTGTCAGTTGGATTATTGTTTGGAAGACTTTAAATATGATTTTCCCTTTAACGAAACAGTACGACAAACTTTTAAGCAACTAGAGTTTAGAAGCGCTATTGACAAGGAAGAATATTTTGTAAAAGTAAACAACGAAACTTTAATAGAAAATGAATTTATTCATCAAGATATTAATGAAGATAATAAATTAACAATATTAAATAATATTTATACTCAACAATGCATTGGGGTTAATATTGATGAAATTGGAATTTGTTTTGCAATAGGAGAAACCGAATATCAATTTTTAAATTTTGATTTTGCAAACAATCAAATATATGAAATGATAAAAAAAATAATGGAAAATGAAGGCATTGAAAAGGTTGTATATGATGCAAAAACTATGATGCACACTTTGTCACAGTACGATATTGCTTTAAATAATTTTTATGATGTGTCGGTGGCTTATTATATTTTAGGTATAAGCGAAAAGGAAAATTCTTTGACATCGATAGTTGACAAAAATGGATTATCAAGGCAATGTTTGGCAGTTAGTTTACTTAAACTAAAACAATTAAGTTTAAATCAATTACAACAAATGAAAATGACCGAACTTTACTATGATTTGGAACTTAAACTGGTTAAAGTATTGTACGAAATGGAAGTTGTAGGAATTAAGGTGGACTCAGGAACTATAAAGCAATTAAGTCAAAAATATAGTGAGGAACTAAAAGAACTAAGTGAGCAAATTTATGCGCTAGCGGGGTGTGAGTTTAACATTAATTCACCAAAGCAAATGCACGAAGTATTGTTTGAAAAACTTAAACTTCAATACAAGGGCAAAAAAAGTACCAATATTGATGTGCTAGAGGCAATACAAGACCAACACCCAGTGGTAGAAAAAATTATAAGATATCGCAAAGTGTCTAAAATTTGTAGCACTTATTTAGATGGTTTGTTACCATATATTAAAGATGAAAAAATGCACACCACCTTTTTGCAAACAGTTGCATCAACTGGAAGACTTAGTTCACGTGAACCAAACCTACAAAACATTCCTGTACGTAGTGAAGAGGGTAGAGAGTTACGCAAATTATTTACAAGCTCGTTTAAAGAAGGGGTAATAGTGTCTGCTGACTATAGTCAAATAGAATTAAGGTTATTAGCACATTTTTCAAAAGACGAAAACTTAGTTAATAGTTTTAAATTAGGAAAAGATATTCACGCAAGCACCGCTAGTCGTGTGTTTGATGTTCCTTTAGATGAAGTTGATTCAAATATGCGACGTATGGCAAAGGCGGTTAACTTTGGTATTATTTATGGTATTAGCGAATTTGGGTTATCTAAAAACGTTAATATGACACCTAAACAAGCTAAAGAATTTATTGCTAAATATTTTGAATTGTATCAAAGCGTTAAAGAGTATATGGATAATAGTGTAACCAAGGCAAAGGAAAATGGTTATGCCAGTACATTGCTGGGCAGGGTAAGGTATATTCCAGAATTAAATTCTAGTACTTATGTATTGCGTCAATTTGGCGAACGTGTAGCAATGAATATGCCACTGCAAGGTACAGCATCAGATATAATTAAAATGTCTATGATTAATGTGCAAACTGCAATTAAAAATGCAAAATTAAAAAGCAAATTAATTCTTCAAATTCACGATGAATTAATTGTAGATACAGCAAGCGATGAAATAGAACAAGTAAGTAAAATATTAAAGCAAGAAATGGAAAACGTGGTTAAACTAGATGTTCCTTTGATAGTTGATGTTAATGTTGGAAAATCGTGGTTTGATGCAAAATAATTAAAATAAAAATAGCATTAATGCGTATAATGCTATTTTTTTAAATTTTATTAATTTTTTAACATAGATATTTTTAATTTTTTTAAAATTTTCTTTTCTAGTCGTGAAATATAACTTTGTGATATATTTAATAAATCTGCCACTTCTTTTTGGGTTAGTTCATCTTGTCCATATAGCCCGTAGCGCATAATCATTATGTTTCGCTCTCTAGTAGATAATTGCGATAAAGTGTTTAACAAAAACTTTTGCTGGTCGTCGTTTTCAACTTCCTGATAACTGTTTTCACTAGATGCCAATATGTCGGATATTACTAGTTCGCCACCTTCATCATCAACACTTAAAGGTTCGTCCAAACTAATTTCATTTAAAGTTTTGTTAACCTTTCTTAAATACATCAATATTTCATTTTCAATACAACGTGAGGCATAAGTGGCTAGTTTAATATTTTTATCTGCCTTAAAACTATCGACTGCTTTTACTAGTCCAATAGCGCCAACAGAAACTAAATCTTCTAGTTCTGCTTTGTTGGATTCAAAGCGCTTAGCAATATATAAAACCAAACGAAGATTATGTTCTATTAATTTAGAGCGGGCATATTCATCATTAATAGTTCCAAACATATTTATATATACTTTTTCATCATCTTCTTCAAGTGGGGCGGGTAGTGAATCGTTGGTAAATATATAATTCACTATATCATCATATGAATTAAAAAGGTTTGAACATTTATTAAATAAATTTTTAATTGTTTCTAAAATTTTCATAAAAATCCTTTTAAAAATCAATATTTTAATAATTTTATTTTTAATAAAAATATTTTTG
>JAZUAD010000037.1:0-22153 GCA_045637825.1 Candidatus Onthoplasma sp.
TAAAAAATAAAAAACGCCTAAATTTAAGGCGTTTAATATTATTAAATAATTAGATAATAAAACATTATTTAATTATTTTTTTCTTAAATTTTTAAAAAATAATTGTATTAATTGTTTTGCTTCATTTTCGCACTCGCCAACAATAATTTCAGTCTTATGATTTAGTGTACCGTCGGATAAAATATTATATTTACTAACAACTGCACCATGTGTTGGATCAAGGCACGCAATATGTATTTTTTCAATTCGTGCATTTAGTATTGCGCCAGCGCACATCGAACAAGGTTCCAAGGTTACATACATTTCGCAATCGTTTAAGCGCCAACTTTTTAATTTTTTGCACGCTTTTTTAATTGCTATAATTTCTGCGTGGTTGATTGCTTGTTGAGTTTTTTCACGATTGTTAAAACCGGTACTTACAATTTTGTTATTTTTAACTATTACTGCTCCAATAGGAACTTCACCTTTGTTAAATGCTTTTTGTGCCAAAGTTAAGGCATTATTCATAAATGTCATAACAAACTCCTTTACTATATGATAGCAAAAACATACCTTTTAAGTCAATAGGAGCATAAAAATTATAACGAATTTTAAAATAAGTATTTATTTTTTTATAAATATATGTTAATATATAAACGATGTAGTATTTATTAATTATTAAAAGAGGGAGTTTTATGAAGATAATAGTTGGATTAGGTAATCCTGATGGAATATATGCACGAACCTATCACAATATAGGTTATATGGTGGTTGATAAATTTGCCAAATTAAACAAATTAGAGATTAATAAAAATAAGTGCAGGGCGAAGATTGTTAAAACGCCTAATTTCGTGTTAGCAAAGCCAATTACCTATATGAACCTAAGTGGTGATAGTGTGTTGGAGTTGAAAAAATATTTTAAAGTATCTAACGAGGATATTTTAATAGTTGTAGACGATATTGATTTGCCAAAAGGTGTTATTCGTTATCGTGAAAAAGGTAGTGCTGGCACACATAATGGTATGAGAGATATTATTGCCAAGGTTGGCGAAACTCCTAGATTAAGGATTGGCATAGGCAGACCTGAAAATGTAGATTTAAAGGATTATGTTTTGTCTAATATAGATGCAATGAGTAAAGAAATATATGATAAAACATTTATTGAAGCAGTGGATAAAATTAATGAGTTTATAGCAAGAGATTAAATATGAAAATTATTGAACAATTCCTACAATCGTGTAATTTAAAAAAATTGTGCGTTAGTGGCACAAAGATTGGCGAACAAGCTTTTTTACTTAGTCATTTAAGTTCGCCAGTTTTTTTCGTGGTAGGTGATAGTGAAACTGCTTATAAAGCCGAACAACAATTAATTGCCCTAAACAAACGTGTGGCGGTAATTGATAATATTGATAACCCGTATATGATTAGTAAATATCAAAGTAAAGACAACATGATTAATCTGCTAAGTACATTATATTTAATGGTTAATAATAATTTAGATGTTGTAATTATAACTCCGCAAGTAATAAATCTCAAATTGGGCAAGGCGGAGAATTTTAAGAAAAATATTATTAGTTTAGCTGTTGATGAAGTTATAGACTTGCAGAACTTAATACAAATACTTACTAATCTTGGCTACAGACGTGAGGAAAATGTACAACAAATTGGCGAATTTTCAATTAGGGGTGAAGTGATTGATATATTTGCACCAAACCACAAGCACCCTATACGAATTAATTTGTTTGATGATTTAATTGAAAATATTATTTATTTTGACAACATAAACTTATCAACTATATCCAAATTGCAACACTTACAAATCTGTCCAATGAAAGATATGGTTTTATCAAAAACTGACACCGAGCAATATATTAATAAACTTTCTAAATTAGCAGAAAAAACCAAGCAAAATAAATTATATGATTTATTAACCGAATTTGAAGTAAATTTAAAGATACCTAATGAGTATTTGCGCTTATTGGGGGCAGAGTTTGATACAATATTTGACTATATTAAAAATGCAAGGATAGCAATTAGCAATCCGCTAAATATTAAATCAAAATTAGAACAAGTAAGTGAAGAGCAAGCTAAACTAATAGATACATTATTTACTGATGATTATGTTATTGAAACATTAAAACCAAATAAAAAGCTAGAAATCGGTGAAGATACAATAGTTTTTGATAGTTTGGGTAACTATAAAACTAAAAACATATTAGATTTGCCTACAAAAAATTTATCTAGTTATTTATATAAAACAGACCTTATAAAGTTTGAACTTGCTAGTGTTAGAAAAAAGCAAATTCAACTTTGTTTGGATAATGTGTATACGTTTAATTCTATTAAAAATTTACTTACCTCAAATGGTGTGGGTGTTTCTACAAATCTCAAAGATAAAGGGATTGTGTTAACGCAAAACAAACTACCTTATAATGTGTGTTTTGTAGATGACGATGTTTGGTATATAGGTAGTAGCAACTTTGCGCACAAAAAGACTATCGAAAAGCATAAAAAATCACAAATTAAATTTTTACCAAAAGCGGGCGAATATGTTGTGCACGAAGTTCACGGAATAGGTAGATGTGAAGGTGTGGTTACATTAAATGTAATGGGTGCAGATAAGGACTTTTTTAAAGTTGTATACAAAAATGAGGACGCTTTATATGTTCCTACCGAAAATACAAACTCACTATCTTTATATATGAGTGAAGGTGGAGTTGTTAATTTAAACAAACTTGGTGGTAAGGAGTTTGCTTTAAACAAGGCAAAAGCACAAGAATCTATCGAAGATATGGCTAAAGAATTGCTAGTATTATATTCAAAGCGTCAAAATAGCAAGGGTTATAAGTATAGTGATGATAATTATTTATGCACCGAGTTTGACAATGCGTTTGAATACACCGAAACTGCCGACCAAATGCAAGCAATTCAAGATATTAAAAACGATATGACCAGCGGTAAGGTTATGGATAGATTGATTTGTGGTGATGTTGGTTATGGTAAAACCGAAGTGGCCATGCGTGCGTCATTTAGGGCCGTGGTTGAAGGAAAACAAGTAGCGGTATTAGCACCTACAACAATTTTGTCACTGCAACACTATATGACTTTTACTAAGAGATTTAAAAATTTTGATGTTAGAATAGAAATGCTTAATAGGTTTAAATCTCCTAAAGAAAAAGAAGATATTATTAAGCGATTAAAGGAAGGTAAAATTGATATAGTTTGCGGTACTCATAGTTTGGTGGCGGATAGCGTTGGGTTTAAGGACTTAGGATTGTTGATTCTAGATGAAGAACAACGTTTTGGTGTAAAAGCCAAGGAAAAATTAAAAAGTATTAAAAATAATGTTGGTGTAATAACGATGTCAGCAACTCCAATTCCTAGAACCTTAAATATGGCACTATTGACATTGCGAGATATTAGTATTATTAATACTCCGCCTCAAAATAGAATGCCGGTTAAGACTTATGTTGTTCCGTATGACCAAAGTGTTATAGTTCAAGCTATTAATAGCGAAATTGAACGTGATGGTCAAGTGTTGATTGTATATAATGATGTTGAAAAAATATATCATTTTGCATCAAAGTTAAAGGAAAATCTTAGTAGTTCGGCATCTTTAGATGTGGCACACGGGAAAATGACTAAGGTTGCGTTGGAAAATGCCATACAACGACTATATGCTAAAAAGACTAATGTTTTTATATCTACAACGCTTATTGAAAATGGTGTAGATTTACCTAGCGCTAATACTTTGATAGTTTTGGATAGTCAAAATTTAGGATTGTCACAAATGTATCAATTGCGTGGACGTGTAGGTCGTAGTAATAAGCAAGCGTATGCTTACTTTACCTATAATCCTGACAAAAGTTTAACCATAGAGGCAACCAATCGACTAGAGGCCTTGGCTGAAAATACTGAATTGGGTAGCGGGTTTAAGATTGCTATGCGTGACCTTCAACTTCGTGGTGCTGGAGAGTTGCTAGGCAAAACCCAACACGGACACCTAGTTAAAATTGGTTATGATATGTATGTGAAATTATTAGAGGAGACAACCAAGCGATTAATGGGGCAAAAAACAGAAGTTAATCGAGAAGTTAAATTGGATATTGCCCTAAATGCAAGAATTCCTAATAATTTTGTAGATGATGAAACCGAAAAACTAAAAATTTACTCAAAAATATCTAATATTACTGACAATATTTCTCAAAAAGAAGTGGTGGCGGGGCTAAAATCAACATATAGCAGATTGCCTAAAGAAGTTATTCAATTAACAAATGTTGCTTTAATTAAAGCGTATGCTCAAAAGTTGAAAATTAAACATATAGTTATAGATAAGTCAAATATGTTTGTTGAATTTTATGAAGATGCTATAGGATTGGAAGATTTGCTTAAAGATTTTGGCAAATTTAACAAGTTTAGTTTAAAAAAATCTGCATTGCCAACAATTAAATTAAACCCTAGTGAGTTTTCGCCTGAAACCGCACAGGGCTATATAATTGGATATTTACAATCAAAATGCGAGCAAATGTAGTTAAAATAGTTGCAATTTTTTGCAATATGCTATATAATAAGTTGAAAATTAATTTACTTGTATTAAGGAGCAATAAATGAAAAAATTTACTACAGTATTTATGACACTATTAATTATGCTAGTTGCTGTGTTGACTGGTTGTGCAGGATTTAGCATTGATAAGGTAAAATATTATAATGAAGTGTTGGCTAAGGTGGGTGATGAAACTATTACTAGATTTGACCTTGTTAACGCTTATAACAATTATGGTTATACAAATTATGTTACTCAAGCAGGACAATCTCAAAAAGAGGCATTGATGAGCACAATGAAATCATTGGTTCAACGTAAAATGATGTTTGATTATGCGAGACAAAATGCTAAATATGCTTTAAGCGAATATGAAATTAGTAAAATGTATCGTGATACAATTGATGCTTTACTAGAATCGTTTGATGAATATAAGCAAAAGGCAAGACAAATTTATGACCTAGAAGCAAAAGAAGCTGGCGAAACTGAAGATAGTGCCGAAAGTATCAAGTTAAGCGATTACAATTATACAAAGCGTGTTAAAATAGTAAATGGTCAAATTAAATATGATATAAATAATAAGCCAGAAGAAGAGGTTGTTAAACCTTCTATTGACGAAGATTTTGTTACTAAGTTTAAAAATTATTCAAACGAAGAAATAATAAGTGCTTTGCGTGACCAATTTGAAACAGAATTTTATGCAAACAATGATAAGGAAAACGTTTCTTTATACAACAAAGTATGCAAGAAAGCAATAGAACTTGCTTGTAATAACCTGATTAATTATGAATACTATTTACGTGAAGATGGTAAAAAACTATCAACCAATCAAGAAGATTTGTTGTATAGATTTGTTGAAAGAGTATATACTTCTCAATTAGAAAGTGCATACATCACTAAAGTAAATACAGTTTATTTGGAAAGTGAAAATTTATCTAACAATAGTTTAATAAATGCTTTTAAAGCAAATTATGAAAGAGATTTTGCTAAGTATGATAAAGATGCAAAAGCGTATTATGAAGATGTAATTGCTACCGATGGAGATTTAATTTATTATACTCCAGAAAGTGATGCGGAATTTGGATATTTCTTACACGTATTATTACCATTTAACAATGTTGAAAAAGACTTAAACAGATTAAAAGACCTTTATTTAGGTAAAAAGAACACTCAAGCATATAGAGATGCTCAAATGGCTTTGGTTTACCAAATAGAATGTGCTCAACGTACAACTGAAGATGTTTATGACACTGAAACTGATGAGTTGCTATATGAGGAAGGTGTTGTACTTGAGGACACAGTATCAATAAATATTGTTTTAGATGAATACGAGCAAAATGTTAAAGATTTAGTGTCATTTAAAGAATTTATGTTTAAATACACAACCGATACTGCAACTTTAACTGCAGATATGCCTTATATTATTGGATACAATACTAAGACCAATGACACCTATTCGTCAATGGTAAAAAACTTTACCAATGAAGCAGTTAGATTAATGAAGGAAAACAAAAGATATACAGGTTCAAAAGACTTTATTTTGACTAATTATGGAGTACACTTGTTGTATTATGTAGGACCAGTTGAAAATCAAATTAGTGCAATGGATATTAATAAGGTAACAGTGGAAAAACTTGATAGTATGGTACTAAACAAAGCCACTGGTGAAACTTATTTGGATAGAATATTTGATTTGGTTTATCCTGCTAATAGCGATGGTATGTTTACTAGCAATACTAAGTATTCTGACTATGAAACAAAACTTGTGGAAAGTTTGTATTCTCAATATGATGTAACGTTATACGAAACTAAAATTAAAGCATCAAATAAAATATAGGATTAAAATTAAAACACATTAGAAATAAACTAATGTGTTTTTTTATACAATATATTAAAATTTTATATAAAATTTAAAATAAGTATTGCACATAATACTTATTTTTGTTATAATAAAAAATATGATTAAGAAAAGGTATAATGGAACAATATATCATGCAAACAAAGACCATTCTTATGACCTAAAGGTGTTTTATACAAGTGCTAATCATAAACCGTTAAAAAAACAACCTAAAGTCAAGAAAAATATTTGGTCTTTGGTGTTTTTTCTTGTCAATATTTTTACTATTGTTATAGTATTGGCTGTGCAATTAAATTCGGAGGAAGGGATTACTTCGATTAATAAAGTATTTAATTCCAATATAGAGATGCAATTTATTTTAATTGCAATACTGTGTTTTTTAGTATCAAACATTATATCTAGCTACAAGTTAGATGTTTATCATAAAAGATTACAAAAAAGATATAACCCTATGTTGTGTTTTAAAACTCAAATGATGGGTAAATATTATACCAAACTAACTCCGTTTGGTATCGGTGGGCAACCTTTCCAAGTATATTATTTTAGCAGATATGGTGTAAAAGCAAGTAATTCATTAACGATGGTAAGTTGTAGTTATGTATCAAATAAGTTGATGTACGGTTTATTAGCGTTAATAATGATGTCCACGTTTAAGTTTAATAAATTGTTGATGTCGCAAGGTGATTTGGTTAACATTGTTATTGTACTGGCATGGATTAGTTTTGCATTTTTAGCACTATTTTTAACTTTTGTAATATTAATGTGCTTAAATAAGAAATTAGGCCACCGAATAATTGCCTTTGTTGTAAAAGTGTTGGCAAAACTAAAGATTGTAAAAAATCCAAGTGCATTATATTTAAAAATTATGCGACCTACATTAGTATTTCAACGAAAGATGCAAAAATTCTTTTCATCAAAAGGCATTACACTATCATTTTTATTCTTGTCAATATTGGAATATGTGATAGAGTATAGCGTACTATTCTTTGTGTATAGTGCATTTAATGGTTTTGATATGAGTGTATATTTACAATTATTATCAATATCTGTAATTATTGAACTGGCGTGTCATTCAATACCATTACCTGGTGGTAGCGGTTTGGCTGAACTAAGTTTTTCTACTATATTTGCTAGTTTATTTAATTCCGGGGTTTTGTTCTGGGCGTTGATTATTTGGAGATTGATTACTTATTATAGTTATTTATTTTCAGGGCTTGGAATTATGGTGTATGATTATGCTTATGGAAAGCGTAAACTTAAAAAAAGAAAATCTCGTTATTCTAAATCTAAATAAAAGCGCTTGTTAAATACCTGCAACTTTTGAAACTAGTGAAATAGAATTAAGGTAAATCTTATTAGGTTTACCTTTTTATATAATTTTTAAATAGGGTATTGTAATATTTTTTTAAATATGCTATACTTTCTATACTTTTAAGGAGTTTTGTATGAGTTTATTAGATTATTTCAAACACAAAAATAATGATAAAATAAGAAAAAACACAATGGTTTATGGTGTTTATAAAGAAGTTCTTTATGAAGGCGAAATTTCGCCTATGGATTATTTAATGCTAAGTCATTTTAATTATAAACAATATGTGTTCCCTTGTATTTTCCTTTCACGAGATGATGCTATGGCATTAAGAAATGCATACACAAGAATTAAAGCAGACGGTGAAAGATACATAGTTTTTGAAGAAACATATAACAATATCTTTGGAAATGGTCAATCTCCATTTAAAGTTGGAAGTCAAAAACTTTATCATAGCTATGATGAATTTGTTACTGAAAGAAAAAGCGAATATAAAAATAATTCAAGCAATAGTAATATATCTGGCAATGTAAGACTTTCTAATGGGCAATATAGAACAGTTGAAGAACAAGAGAAATATATAGAAGAGTCTTTGGAAAGAGAATTACCATAGTTTTTATTTAAGTGAAAAATAATATCAACTTTGATTTGGCACTTAGACGTGTGCGTGTCATATACAAGTGTCGTCGCTTCGCTCCGACAGACAAGCACACGCCTATAAACATTATTAAAGCAGACAAAAAGCGAAAGTGTTGGTAAACGTAACACACTTTCGCTTTTTGCTGTTATATGTAATGGCTAATTTATTCCATGGTGTACTTGACAAGAGTCTCTGAAATGAGTTTTTCTTTTGCAGGTTAAGACAGAGAAACAAAAATTGTGCTTATGACTTTATCTTTTTCGTTTCTCTGCCTTTTGATATTGTGTTTTCATTTCTTCTCTTGTCAAGTACCTTTCACGGCATAAAATAGCCAAGAAAAAAGAGAACTAGATTTTTAATTCCAATTCTCTTAATTATTACACTAGTTTCAAATGTGCTAGACTAACACAAGCGTTTTTTTATTTTATTTAAAATATTTATGTATAAAGAAAATTGTTTGTCACATACTATCAATATCTAAAGGAGATGGATATGAGTAATGTAAGAGAACAAAAAAGAGTTAAAGGTTCAACCATTGCAATAATAGTTTTATCAGTTATGTTGATTGCTAGTATTGCGGTAGGAGTTACTTTAGCATACTTTACAGCAGATGCGAACGTTGTAGGTAACGTTACTTTGGGCGACCCTGTTAATATCAATATTACACAAGGAGGTTCAACTGTTACTTCTTTGACTTTTGGTGAAGATGCTTTGCCAGGTCACGTATATGACCAAGTTATAGGTGTTAGTATTCCTGCAGATACATCTGATGCATTATTGCGTGCTAAATTAACAATTAGCAACACAGAGGGTGCAACTGTTACTGTTGAGGCAACAACTGTTGAAGAATGGGTTAAAGGTGAAGACGACTACTATTATTATAATGGTGTGGCTAGTGCTAATGATGCGATTGATTTCGTTACTGCGGTTACAATACCTACAACATTAACCAATGCTGATGCAAACAAAACCTTTAATATCGATATTTCGGTGGAAGCTATTCAAGAAGCAAACAATGCTGCACGTTCGGTATGGACAACTGCTCCAGAGGAATGGTTGGATACTTATGCTCCAGTAATAAATCAAGGAGAATAGAAAAAATAAAAATTCCTAAAAATTAGGAATTTTTTATTTTATTTATTTGAAAAGTCGATATAGTTATTTGGATTTACAGAAATATCGTTTTCAAACATTTCAAAATGTAAATGTGCACCAGTATTAAGCTCGCGAGCCATAGAGGTGGATACCGAAGCAATTACATCGCCTTGCTTAACATAGTCGCCACTTTTTACCGAAACGCTATCCAAAGATTTGTATAATGATTTAATTCCGTTATCGTGACTTATTTCAATCACACCGCCCTCCAAGTAGTTTGTATACACATTTGTAATTGTTCCGCTAGCAATAGCATAAACATTGTTGCTAACATCTGAAACAATATCAAGTGCTTTGTGTATTTCCCATTGTTTTAGCGTATCATTGTATTGAAGTTCTTTGTTTGAGAAGTCCTTTACAATTGAAGCTTTTTCCATAGGAGAAACATAAGTGATGGGGGTGGTGCCTACGGCTATAGATGCGTTTGATTTGCCTTCGGTGCTAACATTAACAGCAATTAAGGTTGCGCTAAGTATAACTGCAAAAGCCACTAATAAGGCATAAGTTGCATTTCTAATAGTGTTTCTTTTAGTTTTGTCCATAGTAACGTTTTGTTGAATTTTTGACATATCTTTTTTTCTCCTCGATTAGATAATATCCATAAATCAACATTTTAAACCTAAAATAAAAAAACTCTTAAATTTTAAGAGTTCTTATTTTAGTTTGATTTTCTTTAAAGTTTTGTAATACCATTTATGGAATTTGGTTACATCTATGTCAGTTGTAACTATAACATTAGGTTTTTTACTATTATAGTTAAAGTATAAATATTCTGTCCCACCGGCACTTATTTTAAATTCAGCCTTAGCATAACTTATTTTAAACATTTTAGGGTTTGTTAACCAAGCAATTCCGCAGGCATCATGAAGTGCAACACCATTTTTTACAGTTCTGTCTTTATGATGAGGATAAAGAGCAGATAAAAACTTTCCAGTTGGACCTATTTTTTCGGTTTTGCCAATATCTTCCATAGGGATATATGCTTTGTGTCCCATATCAGAAGTGCAAAATATAATATTTGGTATATGTTTTAATACATATTTAAAACTATCAATATCAATATATATATTAAAGTTTAAATAAGGATTTTTTTTGTCGATATGATTACTTGCGGTTACAGCAATTAATTTAATTTTATTAACATCATTAGGATATTGTTTAATATAATTAGCAATATTTACAAAAGGTCCGCAAGCAATTATATAAGTTAGGTCATTTTGTTGTACTATATTATGCATTGCTTCTGCATACGGAGTTTGAACGGGCGAAGTAAATATTTCCTTTTCATAGGCACCTAAGCCATTAATACCATGTGCTCGGTGTTGAAAATTTGCATCTTTAATAGGAGATGGCTCCCCACCGCATACAGGAATAGAAGCTTTATTTATGTTTTCTAAAACTGTAATAGTGTTTTTTACTACCATACTTTGAGTGGCGTTACCAAAACAGCAGGTAATTAATTTAATGTCTAATTGTTTTTGATAACACGCCATAGTAATTGCTACAGCATCATCTATACCAGTATCTACATCTAATATTACAGGAAATTTATTTTTCATAATACCTCCTTGTGTTTATTTTTCTATTGAAATGTTTTCATCTTGTTTTGCTTGTGCTGTTTTAGATTTTTGTATATTTTTTGAAGAATTTTTTAATAGTTTTTGGTCTTTTTTAGTTTTTTGTTTTTCTTGCTTGTAAGAAGTTTTATATTGCTTCTTATCCATTTTGTTTTTGCGGTTAATGTTTTTTTGTTCTAATTTTAATGCTCTTTTTTCTAATTTTGCTTGTTCTATTTTTTCTATAGTATCCTCATCTTTATGATAAGAAATGTTAGTGTCTGCTTTAATATATTTTAATTCCAAAAACTTGTATAAAGGAACACCTTTGATGTTTGCAAAGGCAAAATACAATCCAGCCAAAACCCCACCAAGAGTATCCATCATCAAGTCAATCATAGTATCTTGCAAGGCCTTACGTCCAATAAAAGGTTCTAGGGTAACCGAGTCGTTAAAGCGTTGCATATTTGAGCCGGTTCTCATACCATCAATAGCGTATTCGCAAACTTCCCACAATACACCTACCAGCGCAGTAAATGCTACTGTGGATAAAAACATAAAGAATTTACTTTGGTTTTGGCAGTGGCGAAGTAGCATGCCATAAATAATAGTAGCAATCAAGAAACTATTAATTAAGTGTACTACAAAACTAAACCACCATACATCACGATAATAATGTAATGTTCCGCCACCAATAAAGTGTACCATAATTGCTAGTAGGAAATACACACGCAAAGTTTTGGTTGAATGAATGTTCCAACGTTTTAACACATAAGGAAGGAAAGAGAATAATAGACAATATATACAATTTAAAATATTGTCCTTACTTTCTCTAAACGCCTCAGTAGATTTTACATCGCAAAAATAAGTACATATAAACATTATTAAAAGACCAACTAAAACTAATTGGATAAAATAATATAGATAGTTGTAATCTTTTTTCTTTTGCATAAACTTTCTCCTTTTATTCAGACCTCAATGCAATAACAGGGTCTTTTTTAGATGCTACTTGAGCAGGAATTAATCCAGCGATAAAGGTTAACGCCATACTGATTGCAACCAAAGTTACTCCTCCCATGACAGGAAGTGAAGCAAGGGTGCTAATACCAGTAAAGGCCTTAAATATGATATTAATAGGAATACATAATAATAGTGTTATAATTATACCTAGCGCACCTGCGGCAAAGCCAATAATTAAACTTTCGGCAGTAAATACACGTTTGATATCACGTTTAGAAGCACCAACACTACGAAGTACGCCAATTTCCTTAGTACGCTCTAGTACTGAAATATAGGTAATAATGCCAATCATAATACTAGACACAACTAGTGATACAGATACAAATGCAATTAATACATAAGTTACAGTATCAACAATTGAACCAACCATAGACATCATAAGTCCCATATAATCAGTATATGTTATTTTTTGTTCTTCATCAACGCTAGAATTGTAATCGGTAATAAAATCTTCAATAATATTTTTCATTTTAAAACTATTGGCATATATTGCAATTTTAGAAGGATTATCTTTGTCAATAGGATTAAGTTTTGCACCATTTTGGACTGCTGTATTATATCGCAAAATGCACTCCTCAGTTAATGCTTTAGGATAAACCAGTCCTTCATCTAACGCACCACCGCTGGTTTCATCATTAGCGCGAACAATTCCGCTTATACGTAACATTATATAATTATCTTCTTTGTCTGTGGCAGGTTTCCCATCAGGGCTTGCAACTCCCTCTGCGTTGCAAGTATCGGTTTTTAGATATAACTTAAATTTTTGACCAACAATATTATTGTAATCAATTCTAATGGTATGTTTATCTTTTTCCAAAATTCCATCTAAGATATAACTTATTTGATTTTCATCAATCAGTCCTAAAGCGTATAGTAAATATTCATCTAATTCGTTATTTTTGTCCAACACCAATACCATATCGGCATGAGTGCGATCATTATTATTATCATCTTTGGCTATGTATAATTGGTCATTATTCCAATCGCCGGCAATCAAATCATATTGCGAGTGTACAAACTTAGTATTATCAATCATTTCATTAAATAATCCTAATTGATTGTTTTTGTATGCTTCAATATCAATTCCAAATTTGCTATTTATAATTCTAACTAGTTCTGCTTCGGTCAATAGATATCCGTTAGAACTTCTTAGGTCGGTACGCATTTTGTTAATATCAACCCCTTCTACGTTGGATAATGTCATTAAAAATGCCTCTTCCTTATTCATAAACTCTGGACCTTGGCTTTTAATTACAAAATCTCTCACATTAGTAGGGCTGGATTCAACTAGAATGTTAGCAACACTAACTAAATATTTGATACAATATCTAAGACTGATATCATACATAACATTACTGCCTGGAGATATAGGGTTTACAAATTGCGTATCGTCATTGTTATAGATGTGTAAATCCATATTATAAGAATATTTAATAGCGGTAACATATGGTTCTATTTCATTATAGTGGTCTTGTAAATAGGTGTTAAAGTTTTTCATATCGTTGCTTTGGTAAGAGTTTGCAAGTGAGTCCAGCATTGAGGATAAAAAGTCGTCAGTATATACAGCGTCTTTATCGTGTTTGCTTTCCTCATTTCCGCCAAACATTGAAGATATAATATTCATATAGTTTACGCTTTGTTCTTCAATTACTATAGGATATTGTGATAATGTGTCCTCTTGAATTTTATCCATATAACCACTAAATCCGCTAGATACGGCTAGGATTAGAGCAATACCTATAATACCAATACTGCCTGCAAATGATACTAGTATTGTACGTGCCTTTTTGGTTAACAAGTTTTTAAAGCTTAAACTAAGTGCAGTCCAAAACGACATACGCTTTTTAGGTTTTTTAACTCGTTCAGGTTTAACATCTTTACTATTGTCAATTTTTTGTTTAGTTGCAGATTTTTTTGTTTTCTTAATGGGTTCATTTGGGTTGTAAGGATTAGTATCATCAACCAGTTCACCATCTTTAAGTCTAACAATACGTGTGCTATATTCATCGGCAAGGTCTGGATTGTGCGTAACCATAATTACTAGGCGGGTTTTAGATAGCTCTTTTAATATATCCATAATTTGAACACTGGTTTTACTATCCAAAGCACCTGTTGGTTCATCTGCCAAAATTATGTCAGGGTCATTTACAATAGCACGTGCAATAGCAACCCTTTGCATTTGACCACCTGATAGTTGATTGGGTTTAGCATTAGCCCTATCTTTAAGTCCAACTTTGTCTAGCGCTTCCAAGGCACGAATTTTGCGTTCCTTTTTGCTAACACCCGAAAGGGTAAGTGCCAATTCAACATTGTGCAAAATGGTTTGGTGATGAATGAGGTTATAACTTTGAAAAACAAAACCTACCGAATGGTTGCGGTAGTTATCCCAATCTTTGTCTTTAAATTGCTTAGTGCTTTTGCCTTTAATTACAAGGTCGCCACTAGTGTATTTGTCCAAACCTCCAATAATATTAAGCATAGTGGTTTTACCACAACCGCTTGGACCAAGTATTGAAACAAATTCATTTTGTCTAAAACAAAGGTCAACTCCATTTAAAGCATTAACAATTTGATAGTCCTTGCTATCCTTTTTTCCTATTTCATATTGTTTAACTATATTTTTAAGTTCTAACATTAAAACCTCACCTTTTAATTATATGATTAAAACGTAAATAAAGATATATTATATTATTATACACTTTTGATAGACTAATGTCCATTATTTTTAAAATAATATAAAAATTTAATTAAAGCAACAATTAATTATATTGCTTAAATTATTTGACCAAAACAAGCATAAAGGTGTATACTAATAAACGGAGGTAAATAATTTTATGCAATATAGTAGTGAAATTAATGAAATGTGCTGTGTACACAAGGGAGCTAATCATGGACCTGCGCCTATTCCTGAGGAGGCAAAATGGGTAAAGGCAACTGAAATTAAAGATATTTCTGGTTTGACACATGGCGTGGGTTGGTGTGCTCCACAACAAGGTGCGTGCAAACTAACACTTAATGTAAAAGATGGTATTATTGAGGAGGCATTGGTGGAGACCTTGGGTTGTTCAGGTATGACACATTCTGCTGCGATGGCTAGTGAAATTTTGGTGGGTAAAACCATACTTGAAGCACTTAATACTGACCTAGTATGTGATGCTATAAATACTGCAATGCGTGAATTGTTTTTGCAAATTGTATATGGACGTACTCAATCTGCATTTAGTGAAGGTGGATTGCCTATTGGTGCGGGACTTGAGGATTTGGGTAAAGGGAAACGTAGCCAAGTGGGTACTTGCTATAGCACTCGCATTAAGGGTTGCAGATATTTGGAATTAAGCGAGGGATATATCACACGTCTTGGCCTTGACGAAAACAGCGAAGTAATAGGTTATGAATTTGTTAACCTTGGCAAGATGATGGAAAATATTAAAAAGGGTATCGAACCAATGGAAGCAATCAAAAAAGCAAGCGGTAAATATGGCCGTTTTGATGAGGCGGTCAAGTATATTGACCCTCGTGAAGAATAGGAGGCGGATATGTTGTTTGAAAGTTATGATAGACGTATCAATCAAATTAATAAAGTATTAAACGACAATGGTATTAGTTCACTAGAAGAAGCACGTAAAATATGTGAAGGCAAGGGTGTTGATGTATATAGTATTGTAAAGGGTATTCAACCAATTTGTTTTGAAAATGCGTGCTGGGCGTATATTGTTGGTGGTGCTATCGCTATTAAGCGTGGCGTTACTACCGCTAGTGAAATCGCTAAATGTTTGGGCGAAGGTTTACAAAGTTTTTGTATTCCTGGTTCAGTTGCTGATGACCGTAAAGTTGGTCTTGGTCACGGAAATCTTGGCGCAATGCTACTAAGTGACGAAACTGAGTGTTTTGCATTTGTTGCTGGTCACGAATCTTTTGCTGCGGCAGAAGGTGCTATCGGCATTGCAAATTCTGCTAACAAAGTTCGTAGCAAGCCTTTAAGAGTTATTTTAAACGGTTTGGGTAAAGATGCTGCACAAATTATTTCACGTATCAATGGCTTTACCTATGTGCAAACCGATTTTGATTACTATACTGGCAAACTAAATATAGTTAAAGAAATTGCATATTCAAATGGTCCACGTGCAAAAGTACGTTGTTATGGCTCTAATGATGTTCGTGAAGGTGTGGCAATTATGCACCTTGAAAATGTTGATGTGTCAATTACAGGTAACTCTACTAACCCTACACGTTTCCAACATCCAGTTGCAGGAACATACAAAAAGGAAAGACTAGAACAAGGTAAAAAGTACTTTTCAGTAGCCAGTGGTGGCGGTACAGGTCGTACACTTCACCCAGATAATATGGCTGCAGGTCCTGCTTCATACGGGATGACCGACACAATGGGTCGTATGCACAGTGATGCTCAATTTGCAGGTTCATCATCAGTGCCAGCACACGTTGAAATGATGGGCTTAATCGGTATGGGTAACAACCCAATGGTTGGCGCAACAGTGGCTGTTAGTGTGGCGATTGCGGAAAGTTATAAATAAAAAAATACAAAAAGGCGATTTAACAGTCGTCTTTTTTGGGTTGGCAAAAAGATTAAGTTTTTCATACTATGCATTATGAAAATAAGTGTATGTATGATTGTTAAAAATGAAGAAAGGGTTCTTGCTAGATGTCTAGATTGTGTTAGACAATTTGCTGATGAAATTATTATTGTAGATACTGGTAGCACTGATAAAACAAAGGAAATTGCAAGTAAGTATACTAACAATGTTTACTATTTTATGTGGTGTGATGATTTTAGCAAGGCACGCAATTATTCGTTTAGTTTGGCTACAAAGGATTACATTATGTGGCTAGACGCTGATGATGTGTTGGAGTATAGCGAAATTGAAAAAATTAATCAATTAAAACTAAATATGGTGGCGGATACGTATATGTTGAAGTATGCCACTAGTTTTGACGAAAGGGGTAATCCTAGTTTTGTGTTTGAGCGTGAGCGGATTATAAAAAATGATAGTCGTGCATTATGGCAAGGATTTGTACACGAGGCAATTGTGCCATTTGGACGTATTGAACATTTGGATATAACTATACAACATCGCAAAATTACCTCACATTACACTAAACGCAACTTAAATTTATTCCGCAAGGAGCTTAAACGTGGTGTAAAATTTAATGCAAGGGAGCAATATTATTATGCACGTGAGTTGTTTTATTGGGGATACTATAAAAAGTGTAAAACTGAATTAAATAAGTTTTTTAAAATGCCTCATAGGTTTTTACCAAACACTATTGATGCAATTTTAATTATAAGTAAATGCTATGAAAAATTATGTGAGATTGAAAATGCTAAAAAGTGGTTGTATGAAGGATTGAATATTATGCCAAATACTGAAATTGTTTGTGAACTAGCACGATTATATCAATTACAAGGAAATATTAATAGTGCAATATATTTTTACGAAAGTGCATTAAATATATCAAAACCAACATTGCAAGGGTTGTTTGTTAGGGAAGAATATTATTACCTTATACCATTATTGGAACTGGTGGTTTTATACTATAATATAGGAGATATAGAAAAAGCTTTAATGTATCATCAAAAGGCAAAACAACTATATCCTATTAATAATAAGGTTAAAATAAATGATGAGTTTTTTAATAAAAGCGAATAAAGTGGTATAATTATAACAAAAAAAACTATTAAATTAAATAAATTAAAAAAAAATAGGTATTTTGCTTGACTAAGGGTAAACTAATATATTAGAATATATTAAACAGAATTATAGGCTTATGAGATAAAGTCAAATAAATTTAGCACATTTGTTAAATTAAGGGGTAAAATGAAAATAGATTTATTTGAAAATAAATATAAAGTTAGTAATATTGCCAAGGTGTTATTTATTGACATCGTTTGTTTTTTGCTGTTTTCTGTAATTTCTGTTAGCGTGTGTTATGCTTATTTTAGTAGTAAAGCAGATGTAACAGGTACTGGAACTTTGGCTGGAGTAAGTGTTGAATATCATGCTAATGTGGATAGCGCTTATATATCGGTTTCTGAAATATATGTTGATGATGGTTATGGCGCAAGTATGCCACTGGCTAATAGTGTAATTACTCCGGGTGACACCATAACTATTGTAGGACATGCGGTTAACACTAGTGATGTTGGCGTTTACGCAATAGCAAAGGTTACTGTAAATTGGGTAGATTTAACTGAGGAAAAAACTGAAGATACATGGTATACTGTTGGCGGTAAAACAGGAAGTGAATTTATAGAATTAACTATGGATAATAATGGGATATATCAAGTGGGTGCGGGAAGTATTGATTCTAAAGATTATATTGAACTAGCTATTCCATATACTTTTGATGGTGCAACTTATGAAAATACCGACCAAATTACAAAAATTACTGTAACTCTTTATGTTCATCAAAAGGACCATTTAAGAAACGCTAGCGACTTTGAAAACTATAGCGCTTATGAAGATGCTAGTGGAAAAATTAATGAATATGCAACCGAAAGTATATATGCCACTCACTATATGACAGGTAATATATTATAAGATGATTATAAAAGATTGGTTAATAACCAGTCTTTTTTTGTTGGGTTTTGTAGAAAAATAAAATAAAATGTATAAAACAATCTAACGCAGAGTTTTGACATAAAGATTAGTTGAAAAGTTTGAAGTTTTATGATATAATATAATTATGGAAAAAACTGAGAAGAAATTTTTTTTAAGTAAATTGTTAGGCAAGCCATCTAAAACGAAAGCCGATGGCAAAAGGTTATATAGCAACACAAAACAAACTACTAATAAAATAAAATTGGCATTACTGGACCTATTAAAAACCAAACAATTATCACAAATAAGCATTACAAATTTGGTTAAAGTTGCAGGCGTTTATAGGGCTACATTTTATTTGCATTACAGAAGTTTAAATGATGTAATTGTAGACATTGAGCGTGATGTTTATGATGGATACAATAGCATTAAACAGCAAATGGAAGAAGTGGATTTGTTTGACAATATGAGTTTGTTGCTAGACAAAATAGGTGAATATATCAAAATTGATAAAATGTATATGAATATAATTATTAATACAAATTGTTTTAATCGTATAACATTAAAACTTAAAGAATTACTATATAATATAATAGTTGATAATTTTACTAAATTTAATCACATTGATAACAAAAACGAATTTTTATTAAATGTTAGTATGTTTACGGGCGGAGTGGTTTTTGCTTATCGTGATTGGATAAATGAATTGGATATTGGTTTTGATGAAGTACAAAAATCAATTAAACAATTAGCAATAAACATATTAAAGGTAAAAAACTAAACATATTAAAAAGTTCAAGATAAATTAAAAGGTTTTGAATTTTTTATTTTATGAATAATATAACGATTTTAGCATAACATACTAGTATGATGAAGAATAAAACATTAACTATTATTTTAAGTATTGGTGCAGTGGTTTTGGTGGCTGTGCTTGGTTCGATTTTTGTTAATTTGGGTATGGATTGGTTTGATACACTAATAAAACCAAGCGAATGGGTGCCTAATATTGTAATTCCAATTGTGTGGACGGTTATATATATTGCATTTGCTATATATTTATATTTTGCAATTAAAAACGATAGGTTGGATAAAGAACTTGTTATCCTATTGATTGTTAATGGGATATTAAATGTTGCTTGGTGTTTTGCGTTCTTTACTTTAAATAGTTTGCTTTGGGGACTTATTGCGATTGTATTAAATTTAATTGCTGGCTCTGTAATGTTGACCTTAATGCATAAACGAGATATGTTCTTTTCATATTTTTTAACAATATATCCACTTTGGTTATCGATTGCTACTTGTTTAAATTTGGCTTGCTGGATTTTAAATTAATATAAAAAAGAGTGTTTAAAAGCACTCATTTTTTTATGCATGAATATATAGTATAGAGGATAGTATGCAATATGATAAAATTTAAAGTATAAAAATAATCATATTGTCAAATATAAATTTAGTAAAAAGGAGATATTTATGAACCCATTTGAACACAAATCAAAAGATATTGAAAGCTATTTTATGGATTGGAACAAAATGTATCCAAAACCATATAATAAAAACAAAGTTTCGCCCTATACTAAAACCCGAATAATTTTATTAAATGGAACCGAGTATGAATCAAACTGGTTTTTGCATCAGTTGGCTAGAAATTGCAACGATAATGATGTTAGGCGAATAGTTGCAATAGTTAGAAACCAGGAGCAACAACAGCAAAAACGAATAAGTTGTTTAAAACCTATAGATGAAAATATTTTGGAAACAACTATAGGTTACGAGCAGTTGGCTGTTGATTTGACTGCTATTTTAGCGCAAAATGAAAAAGATGAAAATTCTAAAGCGGCACTTGATTTTGCTTTATTGGAAGACTTTGACCACTTGTACAGATTTGCGAATTTATTAAAAATGGATTACAACATAGATGCCGATATGTTGGTTGGTAAATTTACTGAGATTATGCCGGGCAGACCCACCATTAATGAGCATAGACACCCTATTGATAATGTTAGATTTTGTATGAATGCTAAAAAGGCTGATATTTATACAAAATTGGTGGCGAATATTATAACTGCGGCTGAGCAACAAACAATGAATTATTATATGAATGTGGCACAATTTTATAATAATGATTTAGGTCGTAGATTGTTTGCCGAAATCGGTATGGTGGAAGAGGAACACGTTACACAATATGAAAGTTTGAAAGATCCAACTTGCACTTGGCTAGAACAATGGGTTATGCATGAATATACTGAATGTTATTTATATTATTCAGCAATGAAAGATGAGGTTGATGAATATATTAAAGATATTTGGTCAGAGCATTTTGAGATGGAAGTAGCGCATTTAAAGGTTGCTAGCGAATTATTAAAAAAATACGAAAAGAAAGATGCGGAAAAAGTGGTTGGCGCTTGCGAATTTCCAAAATTGCTAAAATTTGGAGAAAATAAGGAATATATTAGAAAAGTATTAAAAACTGTGGGTTATACTTCAGTTAAGGAAGATTATGTTCCAGCAAGGACACTGCCTGACAATGCTAGGTATTTTACGCATTTAAAAAGAGTTAATGGTTCGCCTAAAAATGTTGCAAGCCATAATGTGATAGAAGAATTTATTAAAATATTTGGTCAGGATTATCGTTATCAAGAATCTCCTCACCCAGTAAAAGAATTGCAGGATAGAACTAAGGATAATGTAACTGTGGGAACAGTATAAAACTTATTACCCAAAAGACGCTTGAAAAACTAAGCGTCTTTTTGTTTTATATAAAAACCTATCAGTTGTCGAAAAATGTCATATTTTGTTGCATTAAAGGTTAGATGTCGGGTTGTTGAAAAATTAGTTGCTAAAACAAAAATTATTTGATATTATATAAGATAATAAATAACAAAAGGGTGATATATTAGTATTTAGTAAAAATATATTGGTTATAGTTGTTTGCAAGGAGGGGTAAATTGCAAAACATAGTAATAGTTTGTGCTGACAAGCAATTAAGAAAAGATGTGGCAAAAGTTCTAGGCAAGGAACTAAATTTTTTGTATGTAGATATTGAAGATATGTTGGGTTATGAAGTATTAAAGCAACAGGAAGTGAGTTTGACTGAAGCAAAAGTTAAAATGCAACAACTTGAAAAAAACATTATTAAGAGGGCGTTGGAATTTAAAAATTGCATAGTCACAATATCTAGAGATTTGTTTGTGTCCAATGACAATTTTTTAATGCTAAGCAACACTAAAAAAATATTTATCAACTTATCCAAATCGCATTTTGTGGTGCGTTCAAAAATTGATGACAAATATCGCATCGAACAAGAACTTTTAATGTATGATAAAATAAACAAATTGATAACTATTAATTGTGATATGGTTATTGAAAAAGAAATGTTGACCATTGAAGAAATGATAAATGAAATAAATAAAAAAATAAATTAATTAAAAATTAATAAAATAATTCAATATAAATTTAATTAATAAAAATAATATATTTTTTTAAATAAATATTATAAATTTTAACCTAACTATAAATAACATTAAAAAAATCCTATAAAT
>JAZUAD010000038.1:0-27334 GCA_045637825.1 Candidatus Onthoplasma sp.
AACTATTTAATGTTGGAACTTGGTCAACCAATGCACGCTTTTGACAATAATATTGTTAAAGGTATTCGTGTAATTACAACTAAGGACAAAACCCCTATGCTTACTTTGGAGGGCGAGGAGCATATAGTTGATGAAAATTCCACACTTATTTGTGATGAACAATATACTCCAGTTGCAATTGCAGGTGTTAAGGGTGGATTAAAGTCTGGTATTAGCGATGAGACAAATTCATTGCTATTGGAAAGTGCAACATTTAGTCCTGTAGCAATACGTAAAACTAGTCGTAAAATCGGTTTGATTACAGATGCAAGTTTAAGATATGAAAAATCGCTTGACCCAGAACTTACAACTTTGGCAATAGAAAGACTAGTGTACTTATTAAAGAATATTGATAATGGAATTAAAGTGACTTCAAGTTTGACTGATTGTTATAACTATAAATATCCAATAAATACAATTAAATTAACCACCGAATTTATTAATCGTCGTGGCGGTGTAAATATTGCTGAAAGTGATATGGTAGATATTTTAAATCGTCTTGGCTTTAAGGTTGAAAAGCAAGGTGAGGAATTGATTATAACTGTTCCATCTTGGCGTGCAACTAAAGATGTTTCAATTAAGGAAGATTTGGTGGAAGAAATTTTACGTATGTATGGCTATGACAACATTAGCCCTGCAACTATGAATATGCCTTTAAACCCAGTAGAGCAACTTCCTATCCATAATTTTGAATATAAAACCAAGAGATTGTTGGCGGAAAAGTACAACCTAAACGAACTTCATTCATACATTTGGAATTATAAAGAGTTTAACGAAGATATGGGCATTAAGCAAGATAGTTTTGTTGAACTTTTGGATAGTTCTAATAGTGGTCAAAGTGGTCTTCGTAGTAAGTTGATGCCTACAATGTTAAAATTCTTCTATGAAAACAAAAACAACTTTGATGATGTATCTATATTTGAAATTGGACGTACGGCTGAAGGTATTGATGAAAATAAGTTGGCTGTTGAAAAACGTAAACTTTCAATCGTGCTTGCATCAATGGAAAGAAGCGAAAAGGAACTATACTTTACATTAAAGAAAATTGTTGAAGATTTAAGTGAACTAGCACAAGTTAAAGTAAATTACAATGTTGATGCAATCGTAAGTGAATATTTGCACCCAGTTAATTCTTGTGCTATTAATACCCTTGGCGAAATGGGTGTCATTCATCCAAGCGTTGCTAAGAATTTGGATAAACGTTTTAATATTGTTGGTTTGGAACTTGATTTGGAAGAACTTTTAAATACTGAGAAAACAACAACTACTCGTAATAAGATTTCAAAATATCAAGCTAGCGACCTAGACTTTAACTTTGTAATGAGTAAGGATAAAGTATATGGCTATCTTGAAAATGCGTTAACTCAATTTAGATGCAACTATTTACTGGAAATTAAATTAAAGGATATCTATATTAATCAAGAAGTGTTGCCAGACAAAATTAGTTACACAATGGCAATTAAAGTAACTCCAAAAGATAGAACTTTGGAAGCAAGTGATATTGAAAAATTTAGCAAACGACTAATCGACCATATGGCAAGTTTTGATATTGCTTTGAGATAAAATTCTAATATATTTTAAATAAAAATTATCACACTAGTTAAGTAAAATTAGTACTAATTAGTGTGATTTTTTTATTGTGTGTTTATACCATAAATATTGACAGATTAAGGGTTGTGTGGTATTATACGAATATAAATGATAAAGGAGAAAAATTATGGCGGGATTTCCAATTAGATATGTAGCAAGACAAGTCATAGATAATGGTAAAGTGGTAGCGTATTTTTTATCCAAAGCACACTTGTTTGAGGAAAGAAAAATATATAGAGCCGATGGACCGACTAAGGAATTGTATGAAATAGATTTTGTTACACATATATATGGTGAAAAATATATTATTGAGAATGGCGAAGCTTACAAAAGATATTATAAAGATAGAGTGTATACAAATTTTCAAAATTGTCTAGATTACGTAAACTCATTAAATCGCAAATTGTGGTTTGAGGCAATTGAAGGCTTAATGCCAGATGAAGTTGAGAAAAAGAGAAAAGAATATAAAAAATATTTTGAATTTGCAGATAAAATGAAATGTAAATATACACTTATAGAATTAGATAAACAAAACAATAAATAAAAATATAAATAATTATTAAAATATTTAAAAATAGCACAATTTCGATATTTTATGCTATTTTTCTTTTATTTATTTTTTATTTATTTATTTTAATATTTAATTATGAAAAAAATTAAAATAAATAAAATTAATTTAATTAAATATTTTTTAATATTTATTATGTTTTTAGTTTTAACTAATGCAAGAGGTTATTCAGTTTCACCTTTTGGTGTAGGTGCGCTGTTTGCGCTTATGTGGAGTGGAGTATATCTACCTATTATTGCGGGAGAATATTTACTTGCCAATATTTTGCTTATGAGTAAAATGGCAGATATATATTCCTCTATTACAACAGTGTTTGTTTTGCTGGTTGTGTATTTTATACACAAGCGGATTAAAAAACCGATGAACGTGGTTTTGGTTGGCGTGTATACGTTACTTAGCCAAGTAGTAAGTTTGTATTACATATACAATATTGGCGGTTGGTTGGACTGCGTGATTTTTGCTGTGGTTTGTATAGTATTTTTATATGCCTGTGTTAGCGTGTTTCAAGTAGTTGTTTTGCGTGGCTGGTTTTACAAACTTACACTAGATGAAATGGTGTGTTTAGTTGCGCTTATTGTTGTAATGACATTTGGGATTGCGGAAATATACATTTATGAATGTGCTTTATATAAATTTGTAGCGACTTTTTTAATATTAATGTGTGTGGGAGTAAATAAAAAAACTTTTTCGTTGGTTATGGCAATTTCAATAGGGCTTGGTGTAGCGATGGTAAATTCTTCATTACTAGCAGTTGGAGAACTTGCAATAATAGCGATGGCGTCAAATATATTTAATTATCCGCACAAATATAAAATATCGTTAATAACCTTGTTAATAACTTTTGTTAGTCAAATATATTTTTTAGGTTTAGAATATGAATTGATATATGAAATAATGCCTATTGTTTTTGGTGTTGTGGTGTTTTTATGTGTTCCATATAAAATATTGGAAAAGGTCTCGGATAAATATTTGGTTGCAAATAACGAACTGAGTGTGAGAAATATAGTTAGTTCTACTAGAAAAAGTTTAAAACATCGAATGGGAGAACTGAGTGAAGTGTTTGAACAAATGAAGCATATACATTTAAAACTAGTTAAGCAACAATTAAATACAGAACAAATAGTAAGAATTTTGTCGGTAGACGTTTGCAAGTCTTTATGCAGTGAGTGTAAATATAAAAATTATTGCTATAAGGGAGTTGGCTCTGATGCGACCGGCACTGTAAATAAAATAATAGAAATTGCTTTAAGAAAAGGAAAAATAAGCATTTTGGATTTGTCGTCAAACATGATGCAAAAGTGCGGAATAGTTAATTTGTTAATAGGTAAAATTAATCAGTTGGTGGCTAAGTATAAAACTGAAGACAATTTGCAAACAGAAACTAACGATGTTAAAATTTTATTGGCAGAGCAAATGGGTGCAGTGTCACAATTATTATTAGATTTAGGACAAGAATTAGATAAAAATATTGCCTTTGACGATAGTTTACATAATAAGATATTAAATTCGTTATTATCCAACAATATAATATGTAGCGAAGTTTTGATATTTAGTGAACAAAAAAACGACATAAGCGTAATTGTTATAGTTAAAGGAGATAATGCTTATAACCCTATAATAGAAAAAGTTATTAGTAAAAAATTAAATATTCCTATGAGTATAATTGAAGTAGAACCTACAGATTTAAGTGATTATTATTCGGTAAAACTAGTGCGCTCGTGTGAAAGAGATGTTGTGTTTGGCATTAGTAATGTTAGTAAAACAGGTTCTGTTAGCAGTGGTGATAGTCACAGTTTGATACGACTAGGTAATAATAAATATTTACTAGCACTTTGTGATGGTATGGGCAGTGGTGAAAAAGCTAGAAAAATGAGTGCTTTAACAATGGGGTTGGTGGAAAATTTTTATAGAGCAGGTTTTGGAGATGAATTTGTTATAAGTAGTATTAACAAATTATTGGCGGTTAGCAATCAGGAGAATTATTCAACGTTAGATTTATGTGTAATTGATTTGACTAAAGAAATAATTGATTTTATAAAACTGGGTGCAACCTATGGCGTGATTAAACGCTGTGATTATGTGGAAAAGGTGGAAACGGGTGCATTACCTTTAGGGGTGTTTGGCAAAGTTTCGCCAAGCGTTAGTCATTTTGCGGTTAGTAATCAAGATATGATAATTATGGTGACCGATGGAATAACAGATGCTTTTGAAAATTATGAAGATTTTGCAGAGTTTGTAAATGCAATAGTCAGCACAAATCCGCAAGTGATGGCCCAAACTATATTAGATGAGGCGATATTGCGTAGTGGTGGTGTGGCAAAAGATGATATGACGGTGCTGGTGGCTAGGACTTTTTTGACAAATCGTAAATTATAATAAATATAATAAAAAGTAAAAGTGTGCACTTAATAAATGTGCACATTTTTACAACAAGTTGAATATTGATAGTATATATCAAAGGTAGACAACATATAATATATAACGATTTTACGGGTGCGGTTATATAAATTTTACAATTTTGATAAAAAACGTTGACTTTTGATTTTTTTAGTTGTATAATCAATTTCGTAAAAGTTGAGATAACTTTAAAATATAAGGAAAAGGTTTGGATTTTGTTAATTTAACCGTAAAACCAATTCAGTTTGATAGAACTGAGTTTTTTAATTGTGAAAAAAAGGAGGAGAATTTTATGGATGAAAAAGTTTTTATTAGTGCAGAGGGCTTAGAGGAAGTTAAAGCAAGATTGGTGTATTTAAAGGGCACTCGCAGAAAGGAAGTGGCAGATAAAATTGCAGAAGCTCGTAGTTATGGGGACTTGAGTGAAAATAGCGAATATGATATTGCGCGTGAGGAACAAGCAACTGTCGAGGCAGAAATTTTTGAATTGGAAAACAAGGTTAAAAATGCTGTTATTATAGACCCTAACAAAATTAATACTTCAAAAGTTAATGTTGGTTGTACAGTTGATGTGCTTAACATTAAACTTAATCGTCAATTAACTTACAAAATTGTTGGAGATACTGAATCTGACCCTATTAATGGGATTATTAGTAATATTAGTCCAGTAGGTGCTGGCTTGATGGGTAAAAAGGTAGGAGAAATTGCTTCAATTAAAACTCCTGGCGGATTAGTAGAACTTAAAGTTGTAAAAATTAAAGTTTAGATAAAATAAAAGCAAAGGTGAAAACTTTCTCCTTTGCTTTTTAATAAATTTATAAAATTAATCAACAAATTATAAAAATACATCTTGACAAGTTGGTAAATGTGAATTATAATTCAAGTATGACAAGCGGGACTTTTTTATTACTATATGTTGCTTTGATGTACTTTTTGATGTCTAGGCTTTTGTAGGCATAATTTTTGATATAAAAAAGGAGCAGTTTTCACTGTTCCTTTTTCTTTTATAAACACAAAGTGCCAATCATTTCAATAATTTCAATAGCAATTTCTTCAGGTATTTGCAACTTTTTAGATTCTTTTTTAGGGTCTTTTGTGTCTTTTTTGCTAGTTGCTAATATGTAAATTATTCCTATAGGAAAACATCCAATCAAAAGAATAGCTTTTATAAGAGAATTTGCTTTAACTGGTTTGTCTGCACGTTGTTTTGGTTTTATTAAAACAGAACCTTGACCAATTCTAATATTGTTACCTTCTTGATTTATTGTTTCAATAACTAAATGAAATTCGTTTTCCGTTTCAGCGGGCTTTTTGCTTGCTATATAGCCAACATAACATAAAATAGAGCCAAGAGTAACCAGAAATAATCCAAGAGCAATGGTTACTGCATCCGTACTTCCAGTCAAAGAAGAGATTATTGCACCAAAACCAGACGCAGCCAAAAGAATGCCTAAAATGATGAACAATATTCCACTATTAAATTTGTTAAGAGCATGATACGATGATGATATTGATTTGATGTGTTTTAGGGCAATTTCATATCGTGAAATACTGGTTTGTGTTTTATCTCCCACCAACTCGGTTTGATAAATAAATCTTTTATTGGTAATAGCAATTGAATTGTTGATTTTAGATTCCTCAGTTCCGCTATCATAAGACCATCTTTTTAATGTTTTTTCATCATTTGCAAGAAAAAGTTTCATAATGCCCCCTTAATAATTATAATCTAACACATTAAACAATTAAAAGTCAAAGGTTTTTATAAATAAAACAAAAAAGAACAAATGCTATTGTTCTTTTTTAATGAGATTTGTTGAAATAAACAAATTACTTTAACAAGCTCTTCAAAGTTGCGCTCATCTTGAATGTAGGAACTTTGCAAGCTTTCACTGTCATCTTCTTCTTTGTGAATGGATTAATCTTAGTGCCACCTGCTTTCTTCTTTACATCGAAAGTACCAAAGCCAATAAATTGAACCTTGTCACCTTTCTTTAGGGCGCCCTTAAGTACTTCTAAACCAGCGGTAAAGATAGCCTTAGTTTGAGCAATTGAAACACCAGTTTCTTCAGCAACTGCTCTGTAAAAATCGCCTGCGTTCATAGTTTTCATAAACATTTCTCCTTTTCCTGTAATAGCCTTTGCTATAACTATTAAAAGTGTAACAAACTTTTTTTATAAAAGTCAACTAAATTTTACACAAAATTCAAAATTTTGCTTATTTATAGCGCTTTTTAAGACAAATCAGCCACTTTTATACTATTCAATATACCCTAAAATGTAAATTTTAATCTTTAAATTCAAAAATCTTTCAAAAGATTGATTAGTTGTTGTTTGGTGTTAAAGGTAAAAATTTAATAAAATTTTGATAAATTTAGTAAAACCCCTATCATTTTTGGTAAATATATGTTATTATAATTAATACTACTAAAGTTAATTATATATAAAGAGGTAAAATTTATGAAAAATATTAGAAATATTGCAATTATTGCCCACGTTGACCATGGTAAAACATCATTGGTTAATGCTTTGCTAGTTCAAGGTGGTGTGTTTAGAGAAAATCAAGAAGTTCAAGACCGTGTAATGGATAGTAATGCTTTGGAGCGTGAGCGTGGCATTACAATTTTGTCCAAAAACTGTTCAGCAATGTATAAGGATACTAAGATTAATATCGTTGATACACCTGGACACGCAGATTTTGGTGGTGAAGTAGAACGTGTACTTAAAATGGTAGACGGTGTTTTGTTGGTAGTTGACGCTTATGAAGGTCCTATGCCTCAAACTCGCTTTGTGTTAGAAAAGGCGTTGGAATTAAATCTTAAGGTCATTATTGTGATTAACAAGATTGACCGTCCAGATGCGAGACTTAACGAAGTCCCTGATGAAGTGTTGGAATTGCTGTTTGACCTTAATGCAAACGATGAGCAGCTTGATAGTCCTGTACTATATTGTTCTGCACGTAATGGAATTTGTACTAAAAATCCTAACGTTCCTGCTGAGAATATGAATCCTTTGTTTGATGCAATCATTGAACATATTGACCCACCTAAGGGTGAAGACAATAAACCTTTCCAAATGTTAGTTTCATCTGTTGAACATAGTGATTATTTAGGCAAACTTGCTGTGGGTAAAATTGAAAATGGTTTAGTTAAGGCAAATCAAACAGTGTATGTAAAGAATTATTTTGATGAAACAAAATCTTATACTGGAAAGGTTGTAAATATCTTTAACTTTGAAGGTTTAAAGCGTAATACAATTACTGAAGGTTCTGCAGGAGATGTTGTGCTTATTGCTGGTATTCCAGATATTACTATTGGCGATACAATTAGTGAAAGTGCTGATATGCAAGCAATTCCTTTTGTAAAAATCAGTGAACCAAGTGTTGAAATGACATTTATGGTTAACGATAGCCCATTTGCAGGCAAAGAAGGAAAGTTTGTAACTAGTCGCCATATTCGTGATAGATTGTACAAGGAAGCTATGAAAGATTTATCACTTAAAGTGCGTGATGGTGACACGGCTGAAAGTTTTAAGGTTAGCGGTCGTGGAGAAATGCACCTAAGTATATTAATTGAAAATATGCGTCGTGATGGCTATGAATTCCAAGTAAGCCGTCCTCGTGTTTTGTATAAAGAAATTGATGGTGTAAGATGTGAACCGATTGATAAAGTAATCCTTGACGTTCCAGAAGATGCTGTTGGTAATATTATGACCGCTATGGGTAACCGTAAAGGTGAGTTAGTTAGTATGCACCCTATTGGTAGCCGTATGAGATTAGAATTTTTAATTCCATCTCGTGGATTGTTTGGATACAAATCACAAATGTTAACAGATACTCGTGGTGAAGGTATTATGAGTTCGGTATTCCACGAATATCAACCATACAAGGGAGATATTTCTAGTCGTACATTTGGTTCGCTTATTGCTTATGAAACTGGCGATGCTATTACTTATGGATTGTATAACGCTCAAGGTCGTGGAAGATTACTAGTTCGTGCTGGTGACCCAGTTTATATGGGAATGGTAGTGGGTGCAAACCCTAAGGGTGATGATATTGTAGTTAACGTATGTAAGAAAAAGCAACTTACTAATATGCGTACATCTTCAAGCGATGAAGCATTGCGCTTGACTCCTATCCAAGATATGAGCTTGGAAATGGCAATTGAATTTATTGCTGATGATGAATATGTTGAAGTTACACCTAAGAGTATTCGTATTCGTAAAGCAATACTAGACCATCAATTACGTGCAAAAAGTCATAAACCTGTGGTGGTGGATTAATGGATAGACATCAACAAACACAAATATTAAAAGGAACAATCAAACGTTTTGGTATTACAATATTGTGTTGTATTCCAGCGTTAATTATAATAGGATATTTATTAAGAGAATTAAATAGTGTAGCAATAGTTGCAATATTTACATTGTTTATGCTAGTAGTAATTGCTATTGAGGAATATGTCCATATAAAAATTGAAACCAAGCGACAATTAAAAAATAAGATATTACACAAAAATGAAGATGTGTTTAAATAATTAAAATAAATATAATAAAGTAGGGAGAAAATTATGGAAAAAGCACCAAGAATTTTACCACATAATTTGGAGGTTGAACAAAGTTTGTTAGGAAGTTTGTTTTTAAGTCAAGAGGCTCAAAGTGAGTGTTTTGCCAAAATGCAACCTAATGATTTTTATTCAACAGGTCACCAAAGGATTTTTAAAGCAATGTATGAAAATTATCGTAGCAATAAGGGTGTTGACTATGTAACCGTAGCTAAAACGCTTGACACTAATGGCGAACTGGAAGATGTTGGTGGTATTGAATATATTGCTGACCTTACCGGCGCTGTACCTAGTGCCTCAAACTATAAAAATTATATGGCAATAGTGCAAAATGATGCTACTATGCGTCGTCTTATCGAACTTTGTCAAGGAGGTATAGATTATTGCTTTAAAAGTACTAGTTCAAAAGAAGCTTTGCAACATATGGAAAAGCAAATTTTTGATTTGTCTAGGGAAAAGGATATAAGCGAACTAGTGCAAATTACTAAAGGTGTGAATGAAGTGGTTGACCGTATGGAAAAGTTGTCTATTGATAAAAATGCATTCCGTGGTATTAAAACAGGATTTCCTACACTTGATAATTACACCAAAGGTTTCCATAAGGGTGATTTAATATTGCTTGCTGCGCGTCCAGGTATTGGTAAAACTTCACTTGCGCTTAATATTTGTGCAAATGCTGCAATTTATGGCGGAGCAACTGTTGCAATTTTCTCACTAGAAATGCCTATTAGCCAAATTGCACAAAGAACAATGTGTAGCATAGGTAATATTACTATGGATAATGCAACTAGTGGAACAACTAATTCTAAGGTTTGGGAAACTGTTATGCAAACCAAAGAACAACTTGAAAGTGTAGGTTTGTATGTGGACGATTCTTCACTTACAACCCCAACGCAAATATTGTCTAAATGCCGTAGATTAAAGGCAGAACATGGCCTAGATATGGTGATGATTGACTATCTACAATTAATGCGTAGTGAAGAAAATAGAAAAGATAGTGGTAATCGTTCGCAAGAAGTGGGCGAAATGACTCGTGCTTTAAAAATTGCTGCACGTGAACTAAAATGTCCTATTATAGTATTGTCACAATTATCGCGTGAAATCGAAAAGCGTAACGACCATAAACCACAACTTAGTGACCTTCGTGAATCAGGTTCTATCGAGCAAGATGCGGACATTGTTATGTTTATTGACCGTGTTAATGAAACTGATAAAGAACTTGAGGAGGTTGATAATATTGATGACTCTGCTGATGATGGCGAAAATTGTAAACTTATTATTGCTAAGCACCGTAATGGTTCGCTTGGCTCAATTCCGCTTAAGTGGTATGGTCAATATACACGATTTGAAGAGCCAAAGGCAAATCGCTTAAGTCAAGCCCCTGTTCATGATGTGACAAATGATACAACAGAACTAATACCAGTAGCAAATGATGATTTTGATGGTGCGTTTTAATATAAACACGGCTAATGTGTTATGAAAAATATGGAAGCAGTAATACGTAAACAAGGTTTATTTATTGTTGTAAGATATAAATATAAAATAATGGAGAAATAATTATGATTATTGATGAAATTAAAAAGGATAATGTGCAAGCAATTAAGGACAAGAATATGGTTGCACGTGCAATTTTAGGTGTGGCAATTAGTAAACATTTAGCACAAAGCATTGAAAAGCGTAAAACTGGTGCTGAAATGACTGATGCTGACATGATTGCAATCCTTCAAAAGACTATTAAAGAATTAAATGAAGAAGCAGAAAACTACGCAAAAGTAGGAAAAGCTGAACAAGAACAAGAAATTAAAGCCCAAAAATCAATGCTTGAAAAATATCTTCCTCAAATGATGAGTGAAGATGAAATTAAAGCAGTTATTGCAGGAATGGAAGACAAATCAATCCCAAGCGTTATGAAACACTTTAAGGCAAACTTTGCTGGCAAAGTTGATATGCAACTTGTAAACAAAATTGCAAGAGCATAATAAAGTAATTAGATGTTAAAATATGAAAACAATTAATGATTTACAGTTTTTTAAAACAGATACTATAACGCTTGCTAAAAGTTTGATTGGCAAGTGGATTGTTACTGATATTAATGGCGAGGAAGTTAAGGCTCAAATTTGCGAAACAGAGGCGTATTTAGGTGTTAACGATAGTGCGTGCCATACATACCAGGGTAAACGAACTGCGCGAGTGGAACCTATGTGGCAAGATGGCGGAACGGTATATATTTATTTATGCTATGGGCTACATTATTTGCTTAATATTGTAAGTTGTGAGGAAGGCGTGCCGGAAGCGGTGCTAATTCGTGGCGTCGTGGGAGCGGTAGGGCCTGCCAAGACGACCAAATTATTAAATATTGACAAATCGTTAAATGGTCAAAGTATAGTAAACAATCCTAAAATTTGTGTTATAGATGACGGCAAAAAGTATACTTATACAACAGATGTTCGTATTGGCATTGATTACGCTTTACCAAAGGACAAAAATGCAAAATTAAGATTTGTTTTAAAGCAATAGAAATTTTAAGGAGATGGTTATGGAAAGGGAAATTATAGTTGGTAGAATTTACAAACACTTTAAAGGTGATTATTATTTGGTGGAAGATATTGTGCTAGACTCTGAAACCAAAGGCAAGATGGTGCTTTATCGTGCGTTATATGGTGATGGTACAAGATATGTAAGACCTTATGATATGTTTGTATCTCCTGTGGATAGGGTTAAATATCCTAACGTCAAACAAGAATATAGATTTGAGTTGCAAGAAATTGAAACATTAAATAAAGGATAAATTATGAAAATAGTAATTCAAAGAGTACATAAGTCAAGGTTAGAGGTAGATAATCAAGTTGTAAGCGAAATTGGTTTTGGTTACAATGTGTTTGTGGGAGTCACTAGGGACGATACAATGGACAATGTTAAGCGTGTGGCTAGGCGTATTGCAACTGTTAGATTATTTAAAGATGAAAATGATAAATTAAACAATAATATTGCACAAGTTGGGGGCGAGGTTTTGTTAGTATCAAACTTTACCTTATGTGACCGTAAAGGTGGTGGCGGAGCAAGGCCTGACTTTACACTAAGTGCACCTAAAGATAAGGCAATCGAGTTGTATCAAGCACTTCAAACCGAACTTATCAACGAATATGGTTTAACCGTTAAAATGGGACGCTTTGCTGAACATATGGAAATTTATACCGTGCTAGACGGACCTATTAATCTGGTGCAAGAGTATTAATTTTACTAAAAATTATATTTATTTTATTGTTATAATATTTTAAGGAGAAAAGATTATGGAAAATAAAGAAAAATTTTATATTACAACAGCTATTGCCTATACTTCAGGCAAACCTCATATTGGAAATACATATGAGATTATTTTGTCGGACGTTATTGCGAGAAGTAAGCGAATGCAAGGATATGATGTTTTCTTTATGACGGGAACAGACGAACACGGCGAAAAAATTGAAATGAAAGCCAAAGAAAAGGGTTTAACTCCTAAGGCGTTTGTTGATAATATTGCGGGCGAAATAAAGTCACTTTGGGACTTTATGAATATTTCATACGACAAATTTATTCGTACTACCGATGAAGAACATGAAAAATGTGTGCAAAAAATCTTTAAAAAGTTCTATGACCAAGGCGATATTTACAAAGGTTATTACGAGGGTTTGTATTGTACCCCTTGTGAAAGTTTTTGGACCGAAAGTCAATTAATTGATGGAAAATGTCCAGATTGTGGTCGTGAAGTAAAGTCAAGTCAAGAAGAAGCATATTTCTTTAAGATGAGTAATTATGCAAACAAACTTTTAAAGCATATTATTACTCACCCTGACTTTATGACCCCAGTAAGCCGTAAAAATGAGATGTTAAATAATTTTATACTTGATGATGAGTTTATTGGTAAGAGTGATGAAGAATTGTTGGCTGCTATTGAAAATGGAACTATTAAGACCAAGCTTCAAGATTTATGTGTAAGCCGTAGTACATTTAAGTGGGGTATTCCTGTTGATTTTGATAATAAACATGTTGTATATGTATGGCTAGACGCATTGAATAACTATATTTCAGGTATTGGTTATGACATTGAAACCCCAAGCGAACTATATAAGAAATTATGGCCGGCAGATGTTCATATTGTAGGTAAAGATATTATACGCTTCCACACAATTTATTGGCCAATTTTCCTAATGGCTATGGGCGAAGAATTGCCTAAGCAAGTGTTAGGACACCCTTGGCTACTTCAAGGTGGCGAAAAGATGAGCAAATCTAAAGGTAATGTGCTATATTTTGATGATTTGGCATCAATTTTTGGCGTGGATAGCGTGCGTTATTATGTTCTTCGTGAAATGCCATTCTTAGCCGATGGAACGATTACTTGGGAATTACTAACCGAAAAGAACAATGCTGACCTAAGTAATGTGATGGGAAACCTTGTTAGACGCACATTAAGTATGAGCAATCAATATTTTGGCGGAAAGGTTAAAAACTATAATATTGCCGATACAATGGACGAAGATTTGAAGTCTATTGTAGTTGGTGCAAAAGATAAAGTGGTTGCCAAGGTTAACGAATACAAAGTTGCTGACGCTCTTGAAGAATTGTGGCTAGTTTTTAGACGTGCCAATAAATATATTGATGAAACTGAACCTTGGAATTTAAACAAGGACGAAAATAAGAGAGAAAGACTATCTACTGTACTATTTAATCTATTGGAAACTATTAATATTGGTGCAAATTTACTTGCTCCATTTATGCCAGAAACTGCAAGCAAAATCTTTACTGAACTAGGCGTAAAGGCACGTGAATTTAAGGATGTTGGCAACTTTGGTTTGACCGAAGAATTTAACGTTACAAATAATCCTCAAATACTATTTAATCGTATAAAATTCGAAGATATTAAACCAACAATTGATGAAATAGTGGCTAAGCAAAAGGCAGAGAATGCACCAGTTATTGAGTTTAAGGAAGCAGAACCTATCACTATTGATGATTTTGCAAAAGTTCAAATGAAAATAGGTGTAGTGCTTGCGTGTGAAGCAGTGCCAAAATCAAAACTATTACACTCAACGGTAAGGGTTGGAAATAAAACTCTTTCAATATTAAGTGGTATTGCAAAAGCATACACTCCAGAGCAAATGGTTGGCAAAAAGGTTGTAGTTATAACCAATCTTCCACCAAGAGAAATGAAGGGATATTTAAGTGAAGGTATGATAGTTTGTGCCGAAGATGAAATAGGCAATATTTCACTACTTAGTCCTGAAAAAGACATTATTGCTGATGGTAGTAGTTGCTGTTAATTTAAAAAAATAATTTATCCACAAGTTGATATCAATTTGTGGATATTTACTATAAGGAGAAAATATGTTAACTTATAAAAAATTAGATAGAAAAGATGTAACCGAAGAGCTGTTTAAGCAAGTTATGGTGGTGGAGAATTCTACTGGCTCGGGTTATGATGAAGATATAATGCGTGAGATTTGGCTTGTAAGGAATAACAACGATAATTTTGTGTGTATGGACGGAGATAAAGTTGTAGCCCATATTTCATACAATCCTAAAAGTAAAAGACGTAATGGCAGTATTTATATGGTTAATCTTACCGTTTTGCCAGAATATCGTAGACAAGGGATTGCTCAAAAACTAATAGATATTTCAACACAATATTATATTAATAACGGATATACATTGTTAATGTCGCTTAATGTTGATAAAGACAATATTCCAGCGGTATACTTGTATCAAAAAGTTGGATTTGAAATTAAGGATCCGATTTGTGAGGCGGACGAAGATGATGAACAATATATTATGGACAGCACTTTGCAAAATATTAAACGCACATTAGAAGAAATATTTAAAGAAAACATTAAAACTAAATAGATGACTTATCCACAAATTGTAAAAGATTTATGCTGTTTTATAATTGTTGACAATAATGATTAGTTGAGGTATAATATAAACATTAAAAAGGAGATTTGATATATGATAGGAAGAGTGGGACCAAATAAATTAAGTGTATTTAGCGGACGTTTGGAAGAAGATAATTGTAATGTTTGCCAAGTGATTGATGATACAATCGATTTTATGAATGAGTGGTGTAAGTCGGACAAATTAACACCTAAACGCTATAATAGTGATGAAATTGTATACGCTTGTTCTGATGTTGAAAAAATCCTTACAAATCAACAAGTTAAACAAATTTTAAACACTGATAATGAAAGAAAAGATGAGTTGATAAAATCCATAAAAGATTTTATAGATACTGTAAAAGAATTTAAATTGCCGGACTATGTTCAACAGAATGTAGAAGATATAGATAAAATTTTACAAAATATACAAAACATAATTCCAGAACTAAAAATATTAAAATGGAACGATTATGTTAAAAGACGTCCAAACGTTAATACAAGTAAAGAAAAGTTAAAATATAATTATACTAGTGAATATATACATTATGCATCAAAATTAAACATTAAAATTGAAAAGTATAATAAAGATTTAGATAAAAATATAATTGATGATGTTGAACGTGCAAAAATGTTGAATAATATAAGGATTGATTTAATTAAATATGCAGGAACATTACAATATTGTGACAATTTTGATGATGTTGAAAACATTGTAAATACACAAATTAAACAAATTAAAGGTCCACAAAATACATCTTCAGATAAAATAACAAGGGAATATTTTGACCAATTATATAAAGAGTATGATGAACTAATGTGTAGTAATTCAGATTTAGAGTGTATGAACACAGACGAAAACTTCTTAGCATATCAGTGGGTTAATCAAATATTGCATGCAGGCACAGCACTAGAAATGGCAGAAAGAGGCGAATTGGAAAACGCGATTAGAAGAATTAAAAACTGCATAGAGATAATGCGTGAGATTTCAAATGAATATAATGGAGTACAAACCCTCTAAATAATTTATCCACAAATTGTAAAAGGTTTGTGGATATTTTTATTTTTAGTATTTACAAAAGTTGGATTATGTAATATAATATATTGGAAGGGTTTATGATGAAAAATAAAGAAATTTGGTATAAGAACTTTGTTTATATGCAAGATGACAAAATTGTTAAATTTGAAGCAACTAAAGGAACTCATATTTTTGATGCTGTTGAAAGTGTAATACTGTTCCTTAGATATAGAAATATTGACGGGGAATACGATCTAATGTTTAACGACAAATGCCTAAAACTAAACAAGTTGTCTATAACAAATGATATTGTAAGTGAATTTTTTGGAAATAACGAGCAAGTGTTGTAATTTTGGAGTAAATATGAAATTAAATAATTCAAATATTGGTAAGGCACAATTAAGGCGTGAGCAATTTAATCGAAGTCAAAATAAATCGCAATTTAAGGATAAAAAGTCTTTGAGTAGGCGTATTATTGCCGAGCGTGTTAACGGAATAACCAAGAATAATATTGATAATGAAATAGAACGTCTTGGCTGTATGGTTGAAAGTGATGAAATATTTGCACAAATTATGTATCATCTTAAATTTGCTAGAGATACAAGACCTACAACTTTTAATGATGATGTGATTTTTGGAATTTGGGATAGAATTAAAGATTTGCAAGTTAAGTTTGATACGGGTATAATAACAGCAAAAGAACATCTTAAATTGCTTGAAGAAATTGATGCGCAAATAATAGAGCAAATAAATAATTGGGAACAAAGTTTATAGTTTAAATTTAATTAGGGTTATCCACAAAGTAGCGATATTTTGTGGATTTTTTGTTTGTTTTTATAAACTTTTTGGCGTAAAAGACTTTATTTATATTAATAAATATGCTATAATATATTTAATAATATAGGTAAATTGTTTTAAATTTGGTTTAATTAGGGAATAATACTTGTAAAAGATTTAACTAATTAAAAAATTTAGCAGTTTATCTTGATATTTTTAGGAGAAGATTATGGCAGAAGAATTAAGCAAAGTTACTAATTATGATGAGAGTAATATTCAAGTATTAGAAGGATTAGAGCCCGTTCGTAAACGTCCTGGTATGTACATTGGTTCTACTGACGAGCGTGGACTTCATCACTTGGTAACCGAAATTGTGGATAATAGTATTGATGAGGCCTTGGCTGGATACTGTACCGAAATTAGCGTTACAATCCTTAAAGATGGTTCAGTTCAAGTAATTGACAATGGTCGTGGAATTCCAACCGGTATTCACCCTAAGGAAGGCGTTAGTGCTGCAGAACTGGTGTTGACTAAGTTGCACGCTGGTGGTAAGTTTGGCGGTGGCGGATACAAGATATCTGGAGGATTGCACGGCGTGGGTTTGTCGGTTGTTAATGCGTTGTCTAGCACATTATTGCTTGATATCTTCCAAAAAGGTGAACACTATCATCAAGAATATCATCGTGGTAGACCTACAGGACGACTTGAAGTGGTTGGCAAGATTGAAAAAACTGGTACAAGTGTAACCTTTATGCCAGATGACCAAATATTTGATACAACCATATTTAATTACGACACACTTAAAGTTAGATTGCGTGAACTGGCTTTCCTAAACAAGGGCTTAAAAATTCGTATTGAAGATATGCGTGAAGGTCAAGAGCAAGAAGACAATTACGTGTTTGAAGGCGGTATTAATGAGTTTGTTGGCGAATTAACAGCCACTAAGGAAAAAGTGTTTGATGCACCTATTTATGTGGATAAGATTTATTCATATAAGCGTAAAAACGAAAATGGTGAAATGGTGCCAGCACAATGCGAAATTGAAGCAAGTTTCCAATACATTGATAGTTATAGTGAAAATATTCATACTTACGCTAACAATATTCGTACTGAAGAAGGTGGTAAGCACTTTGAAGGCTTTAAGGCTGCAGTTGCTAAAACTGTTAATGATTATGCAATTGCCAACAAGTTGGTTAAGGATACTCAAAAACTAAGCGGTGAAGATACTCGTGAAGGTCTTGTGGCGGTTGTGAGCGTTAAGGTGGAGGAACCTCAATTTGAAGGTCAAACCAAAACTAAGTTAGGTAATGACGAAATTAGAACATATACCACAAAGGCTGTAACTGAAGCGCTTGAAATATATTTGGAAGAACACCCACGTCAAGCAAAGGAATTGATTAACAAGTGTTTACTAAGTCAAAAGGCACGTGAGGCGGCACGTAATGCTAGAGAAGCGACTCGTCGTAAATCTGTGCTTGAAAATACAGCATTGCCAGGAAAGTTGGCTGACTGTAGCGAAAAAGACCCTAGTGTGTGTGAAATATTCATAGTCGAGGGCGACTCTGCGGGCGGAAGTGCTAAGCAAGGTCGTGACCGTCGTTTCCAAGCAATTTTGCCATTGCGTGGTAAAATATTAAACGTTGAAAAGGTGCGAGAAGCAAAGGCGCTAGAAAATGCTGAAATTCAGGCGATGATTACAGCATTTGGTTGCGGAATAGGTCAAACTTGCGATTTATCTAAACTTAGATATGATAAAATTGTATGTATGACAGATGCGGATGTCGACGGAGCGCATATTAGAATATTATTGTTAACATTCTTCTTCCGCTTTATGCGACCACTTGTAGAGGGAGGACATATATACATTGCTCAACCACCACTATATAAGGTTCAACGTGGTAAAAAATCAACATATTGTTATAGTGATGAAGAATTAAATAGAGATTTAGAACTTAATGGAAGCAAGGGTGCTGAAGTGCAACGTTATAAAGGTCTTGGCGAAATGGACCCAGACCAACTTTGGGAAACCACTATGGACCCTCAAACTAGAACGTTACTTCAAGTTAAAATTGATGACGCTATTGAGGCAAATGAAATATTTGATATGCTAATGGGTGAACGTCCAGAACTAAGACGTGACTTCATTAATGAAAATGCGGACAAAGTGAAAAATCTTGATATATAGGAAAGTAAATTATGAAAAAAAGTGAAATATTTGAAAAAATTGATAATACAAGATACCTAGAACGTAATCTTGAACACGAAATGAAAGAGTCGTTTATGGACTATGCTATGGCGGTTAACGTATCACGTGCTATTCCTGATGTGCGTGATGGTTTAAAGCCAGTACATCGCCGTATTTTGTACGCTATGAGTGAGGAAGGTTTATGGAGCGATAAGCCGTTTAGAAAATGTGCTAAAATCGTCGGTGACGTGCTAGGACGTTATCATCCACATGGTGATAGTTCGGTTTACGACGCATTAGTTCGTTTGGCGCAAAACTTTTCAATTAATGAATTGCTGGTTGATGGTCATGGTAACTTTGGTTCGGTGGACGGAGATAAGGCGGCGGCATATCGTTATACTGAAGCACGTTTAAGTAAAATATCTAACGAATTGTTACGTGATATTGATAAGGATACAGTTGATTTCTATCCAAACTTTGACAATACACGTATGCAACCGCAAGTTTTGCCTAGCCGTTTCCCTAACTTACTAGTAAATGGTAGTGATGGAATTGCCGTAGGTATGGCAACCAATATTCCGCCTCACAATTTGGGCGAAGTTATTGATGGCGTGGTTGCATTAATTGATAATCCGGAAATAACTATTGATGAACTTATGCAAGTTATTCCTGCACCAGATTTTCCTACTGGTGGACTAGTGTTAGGATTGGGCGCAATTAAGGAAGCATACCGCACTGGTCGTGGCGGATATATTATTCGTTCACGTGCAGAAATTGAAACTTATGGCGATGGCAAGCGTTATCGCATAGTGGTAACTGAAATTCCTTATCAAGTAAATAAGGCAAAACTTATTATGCAAATTGCAGACCTTGTTAAGGATAAGCGTATTGAAGGTATTAGCGATATTCGTGATGAAAGTGATAAGGACGGACTTCGCATTGTTATTGAAATTAAGAAAGATGCAAATGCGCAAATTGTATTAAATCAATTATACAAGATGTCACAACTACAAGTTTCTAATGGGATTATATTGCTATGCTTATCACACAAAAAACCACAATTATTAAACCTAAAACAAATTTTGGAAGAATATCGAGATTTCCAAATTGAAGTTATTACTCGTCGTACTTCTTACGATTTAGAAAAGGCAAAAGAGCGTGAGCATATAATTGAAGGTCTTGTAATTGCGGTTAGAAATATTGATGAAGTTATTGCTATTATCAAAAAGTCAAAAGATAAGGCAGATGCTATTGAAAAATTGCAAAAGAAGTTTGAGTTGACCGAAAAGCAAGGTAACGCTATTCTTGAAATGAAGTTGTCACGCTTAACTGGTTTGGAGGTTGAAAAACTTAATGCAGAACTTGAAAGTTTATGTGCTACAATTAAGGAATTAAGTGATATACTTGCTTCACCACAACGTATTCTTAATATTATTCGTGAAGAAATTTTGGAAATTAAGGATAAGTATGCTAAACCTCGTAAGAGTGAAGTTTGCTTAGATTATGATGATATTGATATTGGTGATTTAATTGCTAAACACGAAGTGGTTATTTCGCTTACTGATGAGGGTTATATCAAACGTATGCCTGCAAGCGAATATAAGAGCCAAAATCGTGGTGGAAAGGGAGTTGTTGGACACAAGGCCAAAGATACTGATGTGGTTGTTAATATGATTAGTTGTAATAGTCATGATGATTTGTTGTTCTTTACAAATCTTGGCAAAGTGTATGGTATGAAAGCATATGCTATTCCAGAAGCAACAAAAACCTCTAAAGGTCGTGCAATAGTTAACCTAATGATGTTGCAAGGCGATGAAAAGATTACTGCAATTGTTGCAAATGCAAAAGATAAAACTGCACTATTTATGGCAACCGAGCAAGGTTATATTAAAAAGACCAAGATGAGCGAATTTGAATTACTACGTAAAAATGGTAAAATAGCAATTAAACTTATGGAAGATGACCAATTGGTAAGCGTAAAAGCAGTTAATGATGAAGAAGAGTTATTGATTGCGTCTAACAATGGTAAATGCGTGCGCTTTAGTGAAAAAGATGTACGTAGTTTAGGTCGTAGTTCTCGTGGTGTTAAAGGTATGAAAATTGAGGGCGATGAAAGGATTATAGATATGATTGTTCTTGACCCTAGTAAAGATATTTTAACAGTTACAGAACTAGGCTATGCTAAACGTACTAAGGTGGAAGATTATAGACTTCAATCTCGTAGAGGAAAAGGAACTAAGGCGGGAAGGTTTAATGATAAGACTGGCGATATTGTTGCTATTAGTCCTATTGTTGAAGGTCAAGATATTTTGGCAATTACTTCTAACGGAATTGTTATTCGTACTCATGCAGAGCAAATTAACGAAGTTGGTCGTACAGCCCTCGGTGTAAGACTTATGAACACTTCTGGTTGCAAGATTGTGGGCGTATCTGTTGTTGAAAGACAAGAAGATGATGAAATTATTAATGATGAAAACCTTGAACAACTTGAAGACAATGAGTAATTAAAGGATAAAGTTATGGAACAAAAGAAAAAGCACCCGCATGCTGGTCATAGACAGAGATTAAAAGATAAGGCCCGTGAAGTTGGCATAGAGTTTTGGCCAACTCACGAGGTTTTAGAATTAATATTAACTTATTTAATTCCTCAAAAAGATGTTAATCCTTTAGCGCACGAATTGCTTGATACTTTTGGTTCTTTGGGCGGAGTGCTTGATATAGGGTATGAGCAGTTAATTAAAGTTAAGGGCATAGGTAAAGAGTCGGCATTATTTTTATCTTTATTGCCAGATATATTTTCCAAATATTCTGCCTCTAAAAAACTAGATTCTATATTTTTAAGCAATCCTAATCAAACTGTAAATTACTTTAGAAATAATGATTTTGTTAAAAACAAAGAAGTGTTTTACATATTTTGTTTAAATGCTAATAAAAAGTTACTAAAAACAATAAAATTTAATGGAGACTTTGAGTCTTTTATTAGTCTGGAATTAACGCAACTGGCACAAAAAGTGTTATTTAATAGAAATAGAGGCATTGTTATAATGCATAGTCACCCTAATGGAAACCGTATGCCAACAAAGACAGACATTAAGGCAACTAAAAAATTATTAGATGCAGTTGGTGTGTGGGGAATAAAGCTGGAAGATCATATTATTGTAACTGAAGATGATTTTTATTCATTCTTTAATAATGGTTTAGTGGAAATCCTTGCAAAGAATACAGAAAAAGATGTGACAGAAATGTTGGAAAACGAAGAGTTTAATAAATATGGAGAATAAAAAATCACGAAAATATCGTGATTTTTTTGTATTAATTATTTTATTCAGCATAGTCAACTTTACAAATTTCCAAAACGGCTTTTGCAATTGCTTGTGCTTTTTCTTGTTTTGCTGCTTCTTTTTGTTCAACATTTTGTGTTGTATTTATTTTTTCTTCAGCATTAAGGATTGGTTGTTGATACATTGGTGCAGAATCAAGGTCTGCTTGAATAGCGTATGCCATTACTGAAATAGTAACATTACAGTTTTGTAAAATATCATTCCATTCAACAGGTATTGAAATTGAGTTTACAGGTAGTACGTTAATATAGTTTCCATTTGTTGCTCCTTTTGAACTAAAAGGATTGATACCAACCAAACAAGTGTATGTAGCATTAATATTATTGCATTGATAAGAAATTGGTTGCCAAATATTTGTATTAATAGCATTTTTTCTAAATGCGATAGCAGGTGTATTTCCTAATTGAGGTGTAACATCTTGCTTTGTTTCATCGTTTTTAATTGCACTTAAAGAATATACTACAACCATATAGGTTTCTTGGTTACATTTATTGTATAAATTCAATTCAACGTTGTTTAGGTTGTTTCCAGGAACTAAAAATTCCTCGCCAAAAGGTGCCGAAATTGAAAACTCTGTAGTAACGCCAAATTTATCGTGCAATTCAATAGAAAGGTTTGCGGTAGTAATAGTACCTTTAACTAAATTTGTTCTACCATTATAATATGAATATGTAACACCAAAGCCAAGCGATACAAGTAGCAATATGCTTAATACTATAATGACAATGTTTTGTACATTAGATTTTCTTTTTACCATTTATTCCCCCTAAGGATATCAACAATCTCAAAATTAATATCCCTTTTTAAAATCCATATACAAATATTTTAACAATAGAAAACTAATAAGTCAAACAAAAATTCAAATAAAATACAAAAATTTACAAAAACTTACGTGTAAAGTTATTAATATATATAATTATGGTGGCATTTTTACTTTGATAAAGCGAAAAAGCGTAATAAAACAAGAGTCGTTTTAATGACTCTTGTAATAATTAATAAATTAACCATTTTGTATATTAAGGTCAAAATCGGTATATATGAACATTTTGCTTGCATCAAAAGTATAATACAACATACTTTCATCGGTAGGTAGCCAAGTATATACAGAAAGTTCTTCGTTTAATGTGAAAAATTGTTTGTATTCAGGAGAAAGTCTCATTGCGTCAAATAAAGACAAGCCGGATCTAAACGCTTCAGGATTTTCTGCATCAATACTGGCAAATTTGCTAAGAGATACGCTACCGGAAAGGACTCCATTAATTATGTCGGAATTGTCTTTTGTTTCAGTTTCTCTAATTATATTAGTTGTTCCATTGTTTTGTTCAATAAGTTTAGATACTGAATGAAATTCGTCTTCTTCGCAAGCTATTACATAAATAGAACTATTTACTACTATGTTTTTATTTGGCATATAAATACTTGCTATATATTGTCTTTGTTCAATTCCAGTGATGCCTTCAGTCCCTGCTATTTCATCTTTAATCATAACTTTTTCACATCTGTTATAAATGTATTGTAAATCGGTATCAGTTGTAAGGGTTGTTTCTAGTAATTGGTCAACGTTTGTTCCTTCTGGTGCTGAGTACAAAGTATTGCTTGTAATATATTTAATAATAAAATTATTTACCGATTCTCCTTGGCTGGAAGTTAAGCCAAAATATTCTATATTAGGATACAATGTTTCAAACTTTATGTTTGAATAATTATCTGAACCGGTTGCTACAATATTTGCAATGCCATTTGATAAATTTGCTATATTAGTGTCTATCGGGTCGGCATTATCTATATTTTCCTCTGGCAATGTTATAGTAATGTTTATAGAGGGATTGCTTTCTTCAAAATTAGAGATAACATCTATAACATATTGTTTATAACTAAGTTCTAGAGAATTTGATAATGCCTCATCGTCAAGATAAGCTGTTCTAACACCATAAAAATATTCACTAGTAACATATTCGTTACTTCGCATAGCGGCGGGATTTGTTTTTTCAGCTAAAAATGAAACAAAGGCAGAAATTGCAACAACAATTATAACTAGTGCAATGATTATTAATATAGCTAGCCAACCATAAGGACCAATTGCTGCAATTGCTTTAGCGATTAGGCTTCCTCCCGTTTTGGCTGCAACACTTCCGGCTTTTGCCGCTTTTGCTGTATTTTTTGCGGTTTTTGCCGCTTTTGCACCCTCTTTAGCAGCTCCAGACCCTTTTCCTTTAAACATTTTTGAAAACCAGTCTTGTTTACCGCTTGTTTCTTTCCCGCCAGATGTTAATGTCTTATTATCTTTTAATTTATTGGGAGAAGTTTTGTCTCCATAGCGTCCACCAGTTTCGCCTTTAGAGTCAGGCTTTTCAATCTTTTTGTCTTGTTCTCTCTGTTTTTGTTTATCTTGTTTTTTATTGCTGTCATCTATGTCACTATTATCGGTATTATCCGAACTATCATCACTGTCCTCATCGTTATCATCATATCCTAGAATGTTTTTAAAATAATCAGTCAACCATGAGTCGCTTGATGAGTTTTTATTACTGGAACTGTCTACAGGTAAACCATTTTCGTCTAATTCAGGGTCGTTGCCGTCATAATTAAAATCATCTCCCATATTAACCTCCTTCAGTGATTTTTGATATTCCTTACTATATATTGTACAAGTTTTTGTTAAAAATCGCAAATAAAATTGATTTGTTTATTATAAAAAATGGTAAATTGTGTTAAATATTAATTTTATAAAAACAAATTATATGAAATTTATATACTTTTTTTTAAGTTTGTGCTATAATAGGTGTGTTTTTAAGGAGAGAGTATGATAGAAAAAATTTACAAAACTACCATTGGCGGTAGAGAAGTTAGTGTGCAAATTGGCAAATATTGTGGCCAAGCTAACGGTTCATGTTTTGTTACTTGTGGTGATACAGTTGTTATGGTTAATGCAACTATGAACAAGCAGCCTCGCCCAGGTCAAGACTTCTTCCCACTTAGTGTGGATTATGAAGAAAAATTATATACAATAGGAAAAATCCCTGGAGGATTTAAAAAGCGTGAAGGTCGTCCTTCTGATGTGGCAATACTTAAAAGCCGTTTGATAGACCGCCCTTTACGTCCATTATTCCCAAAGGGTTTCTATAACGATGTGTCTATAGTGGCTACTCCACTATCAGTAGACACAGATATCCAACCAGAACCACTTGCGATGTTAGGTAGTTCAATTGCATTATCAATATCTGATATTCCTTTTGAAGGTCCTACAGGTTCGGTTAATATTGGTTGTGTTGATGGAAAGTTTATTATAAATCCAACAGTTGAACAAAGTGAAAACAGTGTAATGGATTTAACTGTAAGTGGAACTAAGGAAGCGGTGCTTATGGTTGAAGCGGGAGCAAAAGAAGTTACTGAAGAATTAATGCTAGATGCAATTATGTTTGCTCATGAAGAAATTAAAAAACAATGCGAATTTGTTGAAACGATTACTAAAGAAATAGGAAAAACAAAAACTGATAAAATTGAGTATGACGAAATTCCAGAAGATTTAGATAAAGCAGTCCGTGAATATGCTAGCGAAAAGATGGATATAGTTCTTGAAGAATTTGACCGCCATATTCGTGAAGCAAAGGAAGAGGAATTCAACGAAGATGTATTTAGTCATTTTGCTGAAATATTCCCAGATAGCGAAAAATGGATTGGCTTATCATTATATAATTTAAAGAAAGAAAAAGTTCGTCGCAAGATTTTGGATAAGGGGGTTCGTCCTGATGGAAGAACTTTAGCACAAATTCGTCCAATATGGTGTGAGGCGGGCGTGCTTCCACGTGTTCATGGTAGTGGCGTGTTTACTCGTGGTGAAACACAAGTATTGACAACTTTAACTTTAGGTATGTTAAACGAGGCGCAAGAACTTGAAGGTCTTGATGAAGAAGAATACAAGAGATATATGCATCATTACAACTTCCCAGGATATTCTACTGGGGAAGCAAAAGGTATTCGTAGTCCAGGTCGTCGTGAAATTGGTCATGGTGCTTTGGCTGAACGTGCATTATTACCAGTACTTCCAAGTGAAGAAGAATTCCCTTATGCTATTCGTACAGTTAGTGAAGTATTGTCATCAAATGGCTCAACATCACAAGCAAGCGTGTGTGGTAGTACATTAGCATTAATGGACGGCGGAGTGCCTATTTCTAGCCCTGTAGCAGGTATTGCTATGGGACTTATCAAAGATAAAGAAAGTGATAAAGTGGCAATATTGACAGATATTCAAGGTCTTGAAGACTTCCTAGGAGATATGGACTTTAAGGTTGCTGGTACTGAAAAGGGTATTACTGCAATTCAAATGGATATTAAAATTCACGGAATTGACAGAAATATTTTAAAAACAGCCCTAGAACAAGCACGTGTTGGTCGTCTTGAAATTATGGAAAAGATGTTAAGCGTAATACCAATGCCAAGAGCGGAGTTGTCTAAATTTGCTCCTAAGATTGTTACATTTAAAATCAATCCAGATAAAATTCGTGAGGTTATTGGTACTGGCGGTAAAGTAATTAATCAAATTATTGACGAGACTGGCGTAAAGATTGATATTAAAGACGAGGGTGATGTGTTTATTTCGTCTAGTGATAGTGCAATGATTGAACGTGCTAAAGAAATTATTTTAATGATTGCCGAAGATTTAGAACTTAATTGCGAATATACAGGCAAGGTTGTGCGAATAATGCAATTTGGTGCATTTGTAGAAGTTGCTCCAGGGAAAGATGGAATGATTCACATTTCAAAACTTGCAAAAGAGCGTGTTGAAAAAGTTGAAGATGTTGTTAAAATTGGCGACAAAGTAAAAGTTAAAACAATTAATATTGACGAAAAAGGCAGAGTTGATTTTAAATTAATTGAAAAATTATAAAAAATTAATTCAAAAATAAACACAATATAATTATTAAAATATTTTTAAAACAAAAAACAAATTAAAAAC
>JAZUAD010000039.1:0-10391 GCA_045637825.1 Candidatus Onthoplasma sp.
TTATTAAAAGATGGAACAATATATTTGAATTGTAATATGGATATAGATGAAATGTTTAAAAACTTTATAATATTATTAACAAAGCGTCTTATGGTTGAAAGATGGGATTATGTTAATAATTGGAATTTTAATATTGAATTCGATTACAAAAACAAGATATGGATATTTATAGAAATTGCAATAGATTCTATGTTTGCAAATACTGAATTGGCTGAAATTTGCAATGCTCCATCATATAGCTATTTTTATAGTTTAAAAATTGAAGGTGTTAATGTTATGCAATATTTTAGAGAGTTGCATAAAAAGGTTGCATTAGATAAATTTTTTACTACATTATATTTATTTGTGCACGATAACTATAATACCTTAAAACAATTTAAGCATTATTTATATTAATAAGATATTATATAAAATTATACAGTTTTTATTATATGTGGCAAATGAATAATGATAAACATACTATAAGTTATGAAGTTGATGTTTGTTGTAGGTGGCTCATATAAGGGTTTTTATGTTAATCAAATCAAAAATATTAAAAACATAGATTTATTGGTATTCCATCAAGATATTTTTTATGAACTGGATTATGCAAAAAGTTCATCGAATATTAAAAGTATATTTAATGAATTGATAGGTTTAAACAGTTATTTAAAATGTCCTATTTTGGTTTTGGATAGTATTAAAAACAAAGCAGAAAGCAAAAATGTTTTTATATTATGCAATCATAAAAAAGTTAGTATTATAAATAGTGTAAAAGATATATATTTACCTATTAAAAAAAAGTATATATTAATAGGTAATAAATATTATAAAACATCACAAACTTTTGCTACTATTTCAATAGTGAAAGAAAGATGTACTTTGATAAATGATAAAATAAAGTACCCTAAAAACTATTTTATATGTGATAAAAAGGGTGTAACCTATATAAAAGGGAATAAAATATATAGAAAATTTAGAAAATATTGTTATTTTACTTTGAGATTTTAAAAAAAGATGATATAATTAAGTAACTATAATACTACACAAAAGCTAATTGTAGGAGATTTTTTATGAAAAAAACCTTAAACAATATTGATGTTAATGGTAAAAGAGTTTTAGTTCGTGTTGATTTTAATGTTCCATTAACTAGTGATTTAAAAATTGTTGATGATAATAGAATTGTTGAGGCGTTACCAACCATTGAATATTTGATAGAGCATAATGCTAAAGTAATTCTTTGTTCTCATCTTGGACGCCCTGATGGGATTAATAATCCAAAGATGTCATTACGCCCTGTTGAGGCAAGATTGAGCAAATTGTTACAAAAGCATATTCTATTTATAGAAGATGTAAAAGATGAAGATTGTACTAAGGCTCTTGCAAAAATGAAAGATGGCGATGTGGCATTGCTTGAAAACATAAGATTTTATAAGGAAGAAGAGGAAAATGATGCTGAATTTGCAAAGTTGCTTGCAAGTTTTGCTGACATATATGTTTTTGAAGCTTTTGCGACCGCACATCGCAAACACGCTTCAACTTATTCTGTTGCCAAATTATTGCCTAGTGCTGTTGGCTTTTTAGTAGAAAAAGAAATCAAAATGTTTGATAAGGTGTTAACCCAACCCGAACGTCCTTTTGTTGCTGTATTAGGTGGAGCAAAAGTTTCGGACAAGCTTCCTGTGATTGAAAACTTGCTGGATAAAGTAGATACTATATTAATTGGTGGCGGAATGTCTTACACTTTTGTAAAGGCCATAGGTGGCGAAGTTGGGAAATCTTTAATTGACAACAAAAGCATTGAGTTGGCAAAGCAAACTTTAGAAAAAGCAAAAGAAAAAGGTGTGAAAATTGTATTGCCTTGTGACAATTATGGTTCAGAAGATTTCTCAAGTAATGCTAAACGTAAACGTTTTAATAGTGGATTTTTTGCTAAGGAATTCCAAGGAATGGATATAGGACCTCATACTACAAAATGTTTTAAGCATGTTATTAAGGATGCAAAAACTATTGTTTGGAACGGGCCTATGGGTGTTTATGAGTTTCCTAAATTTAAGCGTGGCACTCGCAAGATTGCCAAGTATATTGCAAAGTCTAAAGCAGTTAGTGTAATAGGTGGTGGTGACACTGGAGCAAGCGTTCAAGACTTGGGACTAGAAAATAAGATTACACATATTTCAACAGGCGGTGGTGCAAGTCTAAATTTACTTCAAGGTAAAAAACTTCCTTGTATTGAAATAATAGAAAATAAATAATTAAAAATAAATATTTAAAATAAAAAATAAATTAAAAATATTTCAAAAATCAATTAAATTTAAAGTAAAATGCTTAAAACAAGTAATATTTTAAATAAAAATTTAATTTTTAAATAATTATTTTCATATAATATAAGGAGTGATTAAATGACAAGTGATTAATTAAATAAAATTAATAAAAAATAAAAGTGGATAATTCCACTTTTTTAATTGGAGGATATATGAAAAAGGGACTACTTTTAATTTTAGATGGATATGGCGAAGCACCTAAAAGCGAGTATAATGCTGTAACTAATGCCCACACTCCTTATATGGATTATTTGCGAAAAACATATCCATACAGTTTGGTTTATACTGATGGTCGTAGCGTTGGTTTGCCAGAAGGAGCAATGGGTGGATCAGAAGTTGGTCATACAACTATAGGTGCTGGAAGGGTTATAAAAACAACGACTGTTAAGATTGATGACGAAATAGCAAGTGGAGAATTTTTTAAACATAAAGTGCTTGTTGATAAATTTACGGATTTAGCAAAACGTCGTGGAGCTTTACATCTAGGTGGATTGTTTTCGGATAAGCAAATTCACAGTGACTTAAATCACGCTTTTGCTCTGATGAAGATGGCTAAAATGTTTGGGATTGAAAGAGTGTTTATGCACGCTTTTACAGATGGGCGAGATTGTGCTCAAACTTCCAGTCTTGAATATTTACATGAGTTTGATAATGTAAGGAAAAGATTATTTATTGGTGAAATGGCTACTATTAGTGGTAGATTTTATGCAATGGATAGGGAACAAAATTGGGATAGAACATCTAATACTATTGAAGTTATGCAAAAATTAGAGTATGACCGAAGTTTTGCCTACGACCATATATGCGATAGCCATGAAAGAGGAATAACTGACGAATTTATTGAACCTAAGCGAATTATGACTAACAAGAAATATACTTTTGATAGTAATGACTTGTTTGTATTCTTTAATTTCCGTGCAGACCGTATGAAACAACCTGTTAAGGCGTTAAACGACAGAAATATTATGGATATAATAACTTTTTGTGATTTTGTTAAAGGCGACAGAATTTATCATATTTATGATGAAGAAGATATAGATGGAACATTAAGCGAATATTTGTCAGGGCAGGGGTTAAAACAATTAAAAATTAGTGAAAGTACTAAATATGCACACGTTACATATTTTTTAAATGGAGGTAGGGAAGAACCATTTAAAAATGAGGATAGAATACATATTAAAACTGAAACAACAACAGATTATACAAAAACGCCTAAAATGCGTGCGGGTGAAATTGCTTCTTCAACGATAGATGCATTAAAAAGCAATAAATATGATGCGATAATTGTTAACTTTTCAAACCCTGATATGATTGGTCATACTGGAGATTACAATGCAACAATTACTGCCTTAGAATTTTTGGATAGTTGTGTAAAAGAAGTGGTTGAAACAGCAATTAAAAATGACTATTTTGTTATACTTACAGCAGACCATGGAAATGCTGAGGAAATGAAAGATAAAAATGGAAAACCTCAAACGGCACATAGTTTAAATCCAGTTATTTGTATGACTATTGACAAACAATGTAAAGATATGGTAGAATATGGAGGATTAAAAGATATTGCTCCAACCTTTATTGAGTTGCTGGGTTTGGATAAAAACCCTAAATTTGAAGGCGAGTCGCTAATTAAGTAATATCAAACCTATATACGAAGGAGAAATTTTTATGTGGGATAGAATTGTTAATTTTGTTCATAAAACTATAAATGGCTTATCTAATACTACCTTTTATATTCTTATGGGTGTTTTGATTACCTTAGGATTTTATTTCCTTTCAGTGTTTTTAAAGTCAAACAAAAAGGAAGAACCAAAAGTTAAAAATATAAGCAAGTTGTTAATGTGCTTATTCATGCTATTGGTGTTTATATATATTGCGAGTATTAGAGGGTTTTAATAGTAACATTGAGGACAAGTTAACAAAATGTTGATAAGGTGTTAAGTGAAACTTGCAAATAATGTCGAATTAAAAAAAGTGCATTAAAAATGTAAATAATAGATTTTTAAGGTTATTTTAATTGAAAATTTGATTAAAACACTTGTAAAAAATATTTATGTGTGATATAATCAATTTGTAAAAATTTTAGTGTTTAAGGAGAAATTATGAATAACACATTATTGGTTGCTAAATGGGTTTCAAAGGTTGTCCCTGTAATTAGATATATTATATTGATATTAATGGCTATTATTGCTGTTGCTACAATCGTGCTTGTATTTATGCAAATTGGCCAAGGTGGCAATAGTTCAAATGTAGTAACAGGAAATTCGGATAGTTATTATTCACAAAATAAGGGAAGTTCACGTGAAGGTAGAATTACTAAATTAATTTACATTTGCGTTGGCTTGCTAGTTGTACTATCTGTATTATTCTTTATTACATTTAATATTTATGATGGTAAATTTATTTAATAAACTTAAAGGACCTAATTATAGGTCTTTTTTATTTATAATATATAATTTTATTTAAATAAGTATACAAATTATAAAAACATTTTACAAATTTTTAACAAATGTGATATACTAATAATATATAGATAAATTATTTTCAGGGGTTTATATGGATATTTTAAAAATTATACAAGAAAACAAGTTAGTTTATTTAACTTTTGATGAACTTGCAAAGGAATTGTGTTTAATAACCTTAAAAGATAGACCTACAATTAAATTAATGATTAAAGAGTTGTTGGAAGAAGGCGACTTGTTGTTTGATGCTAATCAACACATATATATTCCTTCACTTAGGGGATATATTAAATGTATTGTTAGAGGTAGTCAAAAAGGATTTGTATTTGCTGAAAGATTAGATAATAGTAATAAACCAGACGTTTTTATTCCTCGTCACGCCACACTAAATGCTGTAAATGGAGATATTGTGTGGGTAAAGATTACTCAAGTTATTGATAATTATAACCCTGAAGGAGAGGTGGTTAATATTGTTAAACGAAACACCGAATATGTTGTTGGCACATTAAATGTGTCTAAAAATGGAATATTTGTAGTAAGTGATGATGATAGATTTCCAAATGTTAAAATATTTAAACCCGATTTATTGGGAGCTAATAACGGCGATAAAGTTGTAGCAAAAATCGTATTTGATGACCTTAGTCTTACAATGCATGGGGTTGTAACTGAAGTTTTAGGCAAAGCGGGAACTGTATCGGCAGAGCAATTAGCAATTATTAGAAGCTATAAAGTTAAAGATAAGTTTGAGGATAAAACTTTAAAAGAAGCAACTAAAATCAAACAAAATGTTACGCCTAAAGACCGTCAAGGTCGTGAAGATTTTACCGATTTAAGAACAATAACTATAGACGGAGAAGATTCTCGTGATTTTGATGATGCGATTTCAGTTGAGCATACTGAAAAGGGCGGATATCGCTTAGGGGTACATATAGCAGATGTTTCGCATTATGTTAAGGAGGGTTCCGCTATTGATGACGAGGCCTTTGTAAGAGGAACTAGTGTGTATTTCCCTGACCTTGTAATACCAATGTTGCCAGAGCAATTATCCAATGGAATATGTTCGCTTCGTGAGGGGGTTGAACGCTTAACTTTGAGCGTGATTATTGAACTTGATAAAAATGCTAATGTATTATCTAGCCGTATTAGTGAGGGTATAATAATCAGCAAACATCGTATGACTTATACCAAGGTTCAAAAGATAATAGATGGCGACCAAGAATTAATAGAACAATACAAAGATGTAGCGCAAGATATATTTGACTATGTTGAAATATCTAAAAAATTAAAGGAAAAGCGTTATGCTCGTGGCGAAATACGTTTTGATATTCCAGAACCAGTGATTACTGAAAATGAAGACGGAAGTATTGCTAATATTGAAAAACGACCAATAGATGAAAGTCATCAATTAATTGAAAGTTTGATGATACTTGCTAATGAAGTTGTTGCAAAAACTTATTTTAGTAAAAAATATCCATTTGTATATCGTGTGCACGAAAAACCCGAAGTTGAACGTGTTGAAAAACTAATTGATATGTTAAAAGCATTGCATATCAATGTGTCAATAAATACTAAGGATATCAAGCCTTATGATTTCCAAAAAATATTAGATGATTTAGGCGATGACCCACGCAAAGATACTATAAACAAGATAATTTTGCGTACAATGATGAAAGCGCGTTATGCTCCTGAATGTTTAGGTCACTTTGGTATTGCTAGTACCTTTTATTGTCACTTTACCTCACCTATTAGACGTTATCCAGACCTTTTAATTCATCGAATTATTAAAGCAAGTTTGGGTGGTCAAAAGGCAAAGGAGAGTCGTATTCATTTTGAGGAAATTGTGGCTAAAGCAAGTGAGCAATCTAGTTTGACTGAAAAGCGTGCTGATGAAGTGGAACGTGAAGTAGATGACTACAAAAAAGCATTATATATGAAGCAATATCTTGGTGAAGTGTTTGATGGTGTTATTAGTGGAGTGCAAGAATTTGGTGTGTTTGTAGAACTTCCTAACACTATTGAAGGTATGATTAAGTTTGAAAATCTTCCTATCGATAACTATGATTATGACCCCAAAGCTGTTCAATTATGTGGAAGTCGTCATAGTTATAGTTTAGGTGACAAAGTTCAAGTTATGGTGGTGGCAGCTAATACGCACACTCGCCGTATAGAATTTGAGTTGGCAGATAGGGTAAAACCATCAAGTTTGGAAGAAATTGCAAAGCAAAAAGATAAATCTAATAAAGAAAAAATGCAACGCAATAAAAAATCTGCTCCAACGCCAAAACAAATTAAGCATAATAACTCAAAACAACATTATAAGAAAAAATCTAAATGGCGTAAGGATAGAGAATACTACGACTACAATTATTAAAAATATAAATTACAAAAAGCACCTATAATTAGGTGCTTTTTTTGTATTAATAAAATAATTTATCTTTTTCTTGTTCAGGATATAGTTTTTGATTTACATACTCTTCAAGTTCTTTAATATCGTTTATTGAAAGTTTTGAGGTATTCTTAAGATTGTTTGCAATCATATATCGTTGCATATATTTATCAAAATTTTTTAATGTGTCTTGATTTACGGCATATTCACCGATTTCGCTATGAGATAATAGTCGTAAAGGGTGATTGGTGATAATATGTCGATAATCATTTTCAAAATCATTAGTACCAATATAAATGTTGTGATAAAGTATTGCAAATGGTTTAATAGGTCTAAATGTCCTGTTATGTCCACATTGCCAAAAAGTAGGTCCTTTATAAAATTCTTTATCAACAACATAAACGATTTCACCACAATATAAATTTTCAATTTTATATCTTGGTTTGTTAAGTTTTCTTTCTTCACGACGTTGAGTCATACGTTCAATAAGTCTTGGTTTGTTCATATTTGCTCCTTAGTTAAATCTAATAATTGTGTGTTGTTGGTCTTTTGTGTATAAATGTTCAATTTGTTGTATTTGTCTAAGTGATAATTTTGAGTTTTTAGTTAAATTGTTTTCTTCCATATATTTTGACATTGTTAAGGTAAATGGATAGACTTCTCTACAAACATAAACGTTTGGCAATTTAGCATCATTTATGGCTCTATATTCATTACAGCAAGAACATAAACGGCAAATAGCAAATTCTTTTATTGTAAAATATTTGTTGATACTATGTTCTCCTAATGGCATCATAACTTCGTCAGCAGTATAAAGGTCTTTTATTTTATATTGAGGTTTGTCAAGTTCTTTATCTTTATGTTCGTTAATTTTTTTTTTTATAAGTCTTGGTGTTTTCATATAATTTATCCTTTTAATTATATTTGTGCCTAAATTATATATAAAAATCAATAAGTTGTCAAGGATTAAGCTTTAAAAACATTGTCAAAATTAGAGGTTTGGATTAAAATTTTTATACAAACGATTGAAATTTTTGTAAAATATGATATACTATATAACGAATATATTAATATTCAAATCAAACTAGGAGGAAATATGAAGATAGTTTGTAATAACCCTAATGCAAGTTACTTGTATTTCTTGCTAGATAAGTACGAAGCGGGAATTGTGCTTACTGGGGACGAGATTAAGGCGGTTAGGGCTGGACATATGTCAATTAAGGAGAGTTTTGTTAGTGTAAAGCATGGCGAAGTGTTGCTTAAAAATGCGTACATCGAGCAATATTCCAACGCATATGATGGCAGTCGCAAAAAATCCAACGAACGTAAAGACCGCAAACTGCTTTTGCACAAAACTGAAATTGCAAAACTTGAAAAAGCGGTAAGTCAAGAAGGTCTTACAGTTGTTCCTATTAAAGCATATTTTGATGGCTCGTATTTAAAGCTTACTATTGCCGAAGCAAAGGGTAAAAAAACCTATGACAAACGCGAAAGTATCAAGCAAAAAGATATTGACCGCAAGTTAAGTAGAGAACAATTTTAATTATTTATAATTTTAATTGTAATGCGGGGGTGTAATGGTTTCGACATTGTAGGATGTTATGGGTATGCATATCGTGAGGTGTCACGTTAAATACACAAAACTTTTAAATAAATAACAACAATACAGTTGCTGTTGCTGCTTAATTTTAGCGCAACCGTCAGTTTGCTAGTACCGATATGGCAAAGTCTGGCGTCGGTTATCGGTCCACGATTTTGTGTTTTGTCTAGGGCATAAAATTGTATGTTTAGACTAGTTTTGCAAGGTGGTTGAAGCACCTCGGTAAAATAAGAATAATTCTTCAACTAAGTATGTAGAGTATGTATAACATTTTATGATGGACATGGGTTCAACTCCCATCACCTCCACCACTCTGAGCCACGGTCGAAATGCCGTGGTTTTTTATTAAAGTTTTTGGCACACTTTGTTCGGATTTAAAAATTCATATGTTACAATGTCTTGACAAATACTAGCAAGGATAGTAATATTATGAGTGTATTTGACAATATGCGTGATAAATTATTATCATATTTTAATACAAATAATAAAATATCTAGTGAGTGGATAAAGATTAATGATAAAAAGACTAGTTGCGGTTGGACAATAGAAGATTTTCCATATAATATTGGTGTAGACGAAAATCTTACAGAACCACATTGTTGGAAATGTGTTACAGTAAATCAATGCTGGTTTAAAAATGAAGAAGAAAAGAAGCCAGAACATTTTGATTATAGTAAATATTCCTATACGGAAATTCCTAAATCGATAAGAGGTTTATATCATCCAAATTGTCATTGCAAAGAAAATGCTATAAATGTTCCTAGATTAAACGATATAGAAGTTTTGGATGTTCGTGCCAACTTTAATGATTTCTTTAAGCGTAAGAAAGGTGTTTTTTATGGTATAGGATATACTCCAAGTGATGAAAAATATTTAATGGATTTTTATGTAAATGAAGTTAAAAACTCATATAGAGCAGGTAACTATAAAGTTTATAAACATAGAGTATATGGATTTCAAATCAATATTATAATAACTATATATGGGAAGGGGCAATTTCAAAATAAATCGCATGAATTTAAAACGGGATTATTTATTTTCCCAAATGGTAAATTAAGAATAGCAACAGTGTTTGCGGGAGGTAATTAATGAGAGCAAGTGATGATGTAAGAGTTATCAATGATAATGAAAAATATGCACAAGAAGGAGTGTATAAGGGAATGGTCGGTTATATTGCCATGCCTGAAATTAGAAATGATTGCTTTTTTGTATGTTTTATTGATGAGAATTTTGCTATGCATGAGGATGAGCCGGAATGGTTCGAAGAACATTATAATGAACTTAAAGATGATATTTTTTGTGAAATAAAAATTCAAGACTTGGAACTTGTTCAAGATGGGGGGTGTACAGATGAAGAATTATTGGAAAGACTGCCTAAAAACAATCCTCAATGGTGGTGTAAAGTTGAAGATGGATTTATAATGAACTTAAATGGGGATAAGAAAAATAAAATTCCGTATGATTACAATTCATAAATTCCTTAAGTTTTAACAATAGTATAAGAAAATCTCACTTTTAACGAGTGTGATTTTTTAATATGTATTGTAATTTGTAGTATTTTATGATAGTATATTAATATGAAAAGTGAAACTTATTTGTATGTGCAATATATAGACAGTCTATCACAATGGATATATAAATGT
>JAZUAD010000040.1:0-13584 GCA_045637825.1 Candidatus Onthoplasma sp.
TCAAGAGTTTTACAAATATCTAAGAATTGAGTATAACACTCTGGCATAATTTCAGCCATCTTAGCGATAGGCATTGGAGTACGAACACCAGCAACAACGTCTTCACCTTGTGCATTCATTAGGAATTCGCCCATCAAGCCCTTTTCACCAGTAGCAGGGTTACGAGTAAATGCAACACCAGTACCACTAGTTTCGCCCATGTTACCAAATGCCATCATTTGTACGTTAACAGCGGTACCCCAACTATATGGAATATCGTGGTCCATACGATAGATGTTAGCACGTGGGTTGTCCCAAGAACGGAATACAGCCTTAACAGCTTCAAATAATTGTTCTTTTGGATCAGATGGGAAGTCCTTACCAAGTTGATTCTTGTATTCAGCCTTAAATTGGAAAGCTAATTCCTTAAGGTCTTCAGCAGTTAGGTCGATATCAAGAGTAACACCCTTGCGTTCCTTCATTTGGTCGATAAGTTTTTCAAAGTATTTCTTACCAACTTCCATAACTACGTCACTGAACATTTGAATAAATCTTCTGTAACAGTCCCATGCCCAACGTGGGTTGCCAGACTTTTTAGATATAACTTCCACAACTTCGTCATTTAAACCAAGGTTTAAAATTGTGTCCATCATACCAGGCATTGATGCACGTGCACCTGAACGAACAGATACTAGTAGTGGATTTTCCTTATCGCCAAACTTCTTGCCTGTAATCTTTTCCATCTTTTCGATGTTTTCAAGGATTTCAGCTTGAATTTGAGGATTGATTTGACGTCCATCTTCGTAGTATTGTGTACAAGCTTCAGTGCTGATGGTAAAGCCTTGAGGAACTGGTAGACCAATCTTAGTCATTTCAGCAAGGTTTGCACCCTTACCGCCAAGAAGTTCTCTCATACTTGCATTACCTTCACTAAATAAGTAAACAAATTTCTTCATAAATTCTCCTTTTAGACCATTCTATAATACACAATCTTACAAAAAAAGGCAAATGATTTTAGCCACTTGCCTTAAATTTGCTGTAACTTTGTTAAAATTTAAACTACAAATCTTTACATTTAACAAAATTTACTGCTTTTAATATGTTGACAAAGTTTATTTTCCGTGTTATTATTAGGCAAACTTTATACAAGGAGCGCATTTATGATTATATTAAATGAATTTGAAGATTTTGGCACAGAAAAAAGTGTAAAATCGTTAGACCCAAAACCTATTAAAATTAAAAAGGCAAAACAACCTATTCCGCTTAGAAAAAAACGTCTTATCGCTCAAATGGTTGCAGGAATATCTATTGCAGGTATGATTGCCTTTGCATCTTCTAGTATGGTTTATGCCATAAAGTCCGATAGCGCCCGTTTTGCAAAATTAGATATGCAAAATGAAAAGTATGATACTTTAAACACCTTTCAATATAGTGAAGAATTTAAAAATGTGTTTACTTCTTCCGTTAATCAAGCAACCGAATTATATAAAAATGGAGAAATTGAATTTGATGAATATATGTCAAGAATAAATTATTTAGATTCTTATGAATTTATTGAAAGCGTTGTACATAAAAGCACTAATGAAGCAATTAAAAGCAAAATTAATAATTTTAATTCTCAAATGATGGATTTAGAACATAGTAAGGAAGAAAATGAAAAAAAATGTCTTGGCTTTTTGTCTGGCTCCCTTGCTTCTGGAGCAATGTTAATTACCCCTGCCTGCAAATTATCATATTCTCTTAGCAAGGAAAAAATTGAAAAAGAAGAATCTTTACAAAAATAAAAGGAGAAAATTTATGTTAATGGATATTGAATGTGGAAATGGACCACATAAACGAATTATAAAAGATAAAAAAGAAAAACAACCTAAGAAAAATAAAATTAAAAATACGGATAGACTAATTGCCCGTATGATACTTGGCATTGGTTTGTCGTTAACTGTAGCAAGTGCTGTGGCGTGCGGTATAACCCACCCTAAATTTAGTGATGTGAAAGACGAATACTGGGATGCTGTAGATAACAAAAATGCTTATCTTGAAGCTTACGAGCAAACTGACGAGTTTAAAACTACATACAATGCAGATGTTAACGCTCTTAGCGATCGTTTAATTGCACGTGAAATAGATGCTTATGGTTATGAAAGTGAAATTGAAAAGTTAAATAATAATGAGTATACTGAAAAGGTTCTTGTTGAAAATGCAGATGATCAAACCAAAGCTAAATTTAATGAAATCAACCAAAAATATTTGGATACTAGCAAAGAATGGGATAAGCAAGCAATGCCATCCGTAATTACTTCTTTTGCTGCATTTGCAATGCCTATCTTAACAGCCGGTTTATATTATATATGGAAACCAAGAAAAAAATATAATGAACTTGAAGATGATTTTGAACATCACATTTCAGAAGAAACATTTAAAAGGGTAATGAAACTTAAAGACCTTCCACCTTACCACCCTATTAATGCAGAAGAAACTCACACCGCAATACCTAATATCCCTCACAGTGTGGGCGCTTGCATAATTAAGGAAGAAGAAAGTGATGAAGATACTTTAAGTAAATAAAAAAGAGCATTGATTAATTTCAATGTTCTTTTTTTCATCAATTATTCATTTTTCATTATTCATTAATAATTACAATGAGTATCCTTTGTCTACAATCAACTCTTGACCTGTGATTGCACTTGACTCATCACTTGCTAGGAATAGGGCTACGTTAGCAATATCCTCAGGTTTACAAATACCAACTTGAAGATTGCCATAGTTATCCATTGCCGTATACATATCAGGGTCAAGATTATTAGATGTGCCTGTTGTCATAGGTGTAAGCACACTGCCTGGGCAGATTGCATTGCATCTAATCCCAGTGCCTGCAAAACGCATTGCACTATTGCGTGTAATACCTAGCATTGCTGCCTTAGTTGAGCAATACACTGAACCGCCAAAGCCCTTAGCACCAGCAATTGATGAAATATTAACTATTGAGCCACCACCCTGCTTTAGCATAATATTACTAGCATATTTCATACAAAGCATTGTGCCAAAAGTGTTGATACGTGTTACCCACTCCCAATCGTTTACTTCAAATTTATCAATAGGAAGCAAACCTTTTTCAAGCACTCCTGCGTTGTTAATCATAACGTCAACACGCTTGTATTTTTTAACTACTTTATCAAAGCATTTTTTAACATCTTCTTCCTTTGAAATATCGCAAGGTATCATCATATAATCGGCGCCCATTGCTTTTAATTTTTTAGCAATATTGTCTTTAGCGCTTGCACCTAATGACGCAACTATAACCTTTGCTCCTTCTTTAGCAAATAATTCAGCAATCGCTTCACCGATACCAGAATTTCCGCCAGTTACAATGGCTACTTTGTTTTTTAATCTATCCATAATTTCCCCTTTTATTTTTTGTTACGCTATATAAATCGTTGCCGACTTCACCTTTTGCATTGCTTTTTGTTTAATTATTGGTTTGCCTGCGCCTGTGCGCGCGGTCACTGGAACATCATTTACGTCTACAACATTAAAGTTTCCTTTACCATCAATTACCACAACTTCACCTGTTACTACTGGTGATACAGCAAAAGCCACTTGCTCACTGCCATTAGTTAACTTTAAGCCCTTACGATTACGTGCACTTATGCCAAAGTCGGTCAAACTTACACGTTTAGCACTAGAATTATCGCTAACTACTAACACTTTATCGCCAATATTTACTTGAGAGGCAAATACTACTTTGTCGCCCTCATTTAGATTCATACCTATTACACCACTACCTTGACGTTTTTGCTTAGGTACACTGCTATATTCAAAGTTAAGCGCCATACCAAGGCGAGTTACCATTAACACGCCCGCCATATTATAGTTAGGTTGAACTGCTACAAGTCGGTCAAAGTCGTGAAGACCTAGCGCATCAACTACTGGCTTATTAACCACAAATTCGCACATATCACTACGCTTAATGTAACCATCTTGTGTAAACATAAGTAGTTCGCCACTTTCCTTAAATTCGTCCATTTCAAAAATATTAACAACTTTTTCATTGACTTCTGCTTTGGCAATTTGTGAAAGGTTTGTACCCTTGCCATTAAACTTGGTTACAGGTATATCACCAACTGCAATTTTGTACATATTGCCAAGGTTTGTAAAGGCATAAATATAAGCATTTGTAGTAGTTTTTAAAATATCCCTATGCAAAACATTAGCACTTTGATATTTATCAAACTTATTACTGCCTAGTTGAGCATTGATAACAATATTTTTAAGCCTTAGTCCATCATCGCTAACCGCCACCAAGCACTCTGTGTTAACCAGTTTTTCGATAGGTGTTAATACAAAGGTTTCGTGTTCTTCCACCACTTCGGTTTTACGAGGGGTTGGATAACGTTTTTTGATATCCAAAATTTCCTTTTTAACAACTGTTAATTGACGTGCACGACTAGATAATATCTTTAAATATTCCTCAATTTTTGCCTTTAAATCAGCCATTTCTTGTTCAATCTTGGTTGTTTCAAGATTAGTTAATCTTGCTAGTTTCATATCAAGAATTGCCACCGCTTGCACATCGGTCAAACTAAAACGTTCCATTAATTTAACTTTTGCTTGCGCTGTAGATTCGCTACTCTTGATTATTGCAATAACTTCATCAATATTTTTAATAGCAACTAGCAAACCTTCCAAGATATGCACACGTGCAACCGCCCTGTCATAATCATATTGAGTACGACGCTTGATGATATCTACTTGGAAATTTACATAGCAGTCCAAATATTCAAGCAGACCCAATTGTTTAGGAGCACCATTAACGATTGCCACTACATTTAGGTTAAAGTTTTGTTGCATTTCAGTATGCTTTAATAATAGCGCAATAATACTATCTGGGTCGCCATCTTTTTTAACAGTTACCACTGCTCGCATACCCGACTTGTCACTTTCATCAGTGATTTCCACAATATTATTAAGTGCACCTTTAACTTTGTCCTTAACTTCCATTATGTGTTGCAAGAATAATGACTTGTTAACTTGATATGGAAGTTCGGTTATAACAATATTAGTTTTGCCATTGCTTAGTTCTTCCTTATGGAATTTTGCACGTAGTGTTACCTTACCACGACCAGTTTCGTATGCCTCTATCATCTCCTTTCCGGTAGACATAATTCCACCAGAAGGAAAATCTGGCCCTTTAACATATTTTAACGCTTCTTGTAGTGTTAATTTTGGATTTTCAATATATGCAACAGTTGCATCAATCATTTCACCAAGGTTGTGTGGTGGAATATTAGTTGCAAGACCTACTGCAATACCGCTAGCACCATTTACAAACAAGTTTGGAAAACGTCCTGGGAAATAGTCAGGTTCTTTTAATGTGTCATCAAAGTTTAAACTATAACTTACCGTATCCTTATCAATATCTTGCATAAGTTCTAGCGATAATTCGCTTAACCTTGCCTCAGTATAACGATATGCTGCAGGGCGGTCACCATCAATCGAACCAAAGTTTCCGTGACCTTGAATTAGTGGCACATTAATAGTAAAATCTTGCGCCATACGAGTAAGTGCATCATACACTGAACTATCGCCGTGTGGGTGATAACGACCTAATACATCACCGACGATTTTAGCACATTTTCTAAAAGGTTTGTCTGGGGTTAAACCTAGTTCTTGCATTGTATATAAAATACGACGTTGAACTGGTTTTAAACCGTCCTCCACACGAGGAAGCGCACGGTCCATAATAACAAACTCGGAATATGGAAGCATACTAGAATGCATTACTTCCTCAACTGTTTTTTCATATATTTCGCCGTGAGGCATATCTATAATCTTTTTTGCCTTAGCATCTAAAGAGCGCTTTTTAGCTGGCTTTGATGTTTGAACACTTTCAAACATATTAATTTGGTCATCAAACTTATCCATACTAATTGCCCTCCTTTGCTTTTATTGGTTTGAAATTATCAACTTTATTAAAGTTTGCATTATTTGTAATATAATCTTTACGAGATTTGGCATCATCGCCCATCCAAGTTGTAATAATTTGGTCTGCCTTAACAGCATCATCAACTGTTACACGAATTAAACTACGCTTTGATGGGTCCATTGTTGTTTCCCAAAGTTGTTCTGGATTCATTTCGCCTAATCCTTTATAGCGTTGCAAACTATAAGACTTGTTGCCTAATTTTTTTGTAATTTCTTCTAGTTCCTCATCGCTATAGCAATAATGGTCCTCACCTTTGGTTGACACCTTATATAGAGGTGGAAGTCCAATATAAATATTTCCATTATTAATTAATGGTCGCATATAGCGGAAGAAGAATGTAAGTAGTATTGCCCTAATATGTGCACCATCTTGGTCAGCATCGCTTAGAATAATAATTTTGTTATACTTTAAATTATCTAATTTAAAATCTTCGCCAATACCAGTATTAATTGCACCAATAAGAGTACGAATTTCATCATTTGCTAGCACTTGGTCAATACGTTTCTTTTCACTATTTAAAGGTTTACCCTTAAGTGGTAAAATTGCTTGATAATAACGGTCTCGACCTTGCTTTGCACTACCGCCCGCAGAGTCTCCCTCAACTATAAATATTTCGTTAATATCAGGATTACGACTAGAACAGTTTGCAAGTTTTCCAACAAGCATACTGCCTTCAATACTATTTTTTGCTCTTGTCAAATCCTTAGCACGTTTTGCAGCAGCACGAACCTTTGCAGCACCTTTTGCCTTTTCGATAATAATTTGACCAATATATTCATTCTTTTTACTGTTAAAGAAATCTGTTAGTCCCGCAGTACAAACATTTTCCACCCTAGCACGTGCCTCAGGGTTACCTAGTTTAGTTTTGGTTTGACCTTCAAACTGAACATTTTTCATCTTTATACTAATAACGGCAGTAATACCTTCACGGAAGTCATCACCAATAAAGGCAACATCTTTTTCCTTTACTAAATTATTCTTTTTAGCAAAGTCATTTAAAACTCTTGTAAGCGCTGTTTTAAAGCCCACTTCGTGAGTTCCGCCCTCTGGTGTTGGAATATTGTTAACATAACTAAAAATATTTTCAGTATATGTATCAGTATATTGCAATGCAACAGTAACCAAAGTTTCATCAACTTCACCCTCAATATATACCGGTGGTACAAACAATGGTTTTTTGTCAGCTGTTATATTTGCTACAAAGTCAGCAATACCGCCCTCATAACAGAATTGTTGGCGTTTATTAGTACGTTCATCAATAAGTTCAATGTTCATACCCTTATTTAAGTAAGCATTTTCACGCAAACGTTCCGCCACTGTTTCATACGAAAAATGATTATCCTTAAACACTCTGTCATCTGGCAAAAATCTAACATAAGTACCGCTTTGATTGGTTGTACCTATTTCTTTTAAAGGTTCGGTTACAATACCAGATTGAATTTTACCTTTCTTTTCCACCGATTCAAACTTGATAAAATACTTTTTACCATCTTTGCATACAGTTACTTCCAAATATCTACTAAGTGCATTAACAACCGATGCACCAACACCGTGTAATCCACCCGAATATTTATAGTTATGGTCACTAAATTTGCCACCAGCGTGTAGTTGAGTATACACCACTTCCACACCAGTCTTTTTTAGTTTTGGGTGCATACTTACTGGTACTCCACGACCATTATCACTTACACTTGCTGAACCATCTTTATGTAAAGTAACAACTATCTTAGTTCCGTAGCCATTAGCCACTTCGTCAATACTGTTGTCTACAATTTCCCAAAGCAAATGATGCATACCTTTATTGCCAGTTGTACCAATATACATACCTGGACGCATACGAACTGCATCAAGACCTTCTAATACTACCAAATCTTTACTATCATAACTTGAATTTGCCACACTTAACTCCTTTATAATACAAATCATTTTGCTTGTATGGATAAGGCAACAACTCTTCTGCCTTAACCTTTACAACTTTACCATTTTTTATATCTTCAACAATCACGTTAATATCCAAACCCATCTTGTCAAACATATATCTACATACACCACAAGGTGAAACTACACGAGTAGACCCATCACTATTCTTTTTTACAGCCACAATGGTATCAAACTCACGTTCCCCATTAGCTAGCGCCTGACCATAAGCCACCTGCTCAGCACAAATAGAATGTGAGGTTTTGATATTTACACCCTTATATATGTTACCCGACTTTGCTTTAATTACGCAACCAACGTGCATTGATATATTTGAATATATATCACTATTTTTGTTAACCAACTCAGTCGCAAGTTGAATTAATTCTTTATCTTTATCGTTTAATCTCATTAAAGCCCCCTTACCCTAATGCTTATTATAGCAAAATAAAACATTTTAGGCAAACTATTTTAATTAGGTTTAACGCAAAAAGGATAAATTTCATATTAAAGTATATGGATATAAGAGAATTTTATAAACCAAAACAACAAAAAAATGACCAAACAGACAACTTTAATCAAAACACAAATGAATTTTTCAATTCCGCTAATCAAACCTCACAATCTCCGCATCAAAACACCGATTTTAGCGAATATCAACAAACTATTGACAAGTACAAGGATTTGTCGCAACAGGAATTGTATGGCGAATTGTTAAAACACGCCAACGATTTAAAATCTCAAGGAAAACTGGATAGTAATACTTTAAACACAATATCCAACACTTTATCCCCTATGCTAAATGATGAACAAAAACAGTTACTTGAAACTCTTATTAATCGCATAAAATAAATATCAAAAACCTTGATTCAATGAATAAAATTCACCCAGACTTACTAAAAAATGTAACTACTTTAAGCAATTGTATTGCAGAGTGTTTTTTATATGCTAATAATCTTGATGAAGTTAAATATGTTTTAGATTTTAATAAAATTGACTATAAATGCTATCCTTTTATAAATTGTTTTTATGCAAAACTATCACAAACTCAAATAGCATATTTAAGCAAACTTTCCAGTGTTAATTTTATTACAAAAGAAGCCAAAGTTACCACCTTTATTGACCGTGCCAAACAATTTATAAAGATTGATAATATCCCTTTAAACACCCCTAAACATAGCATCGCTTTTATAGACACAGGAATTATGCCTCATTTAGATTTTTTGCTACCCTATAATAAAATTATTCACTTTAAGGACCTAATTAACAAACGAAATTATCCTTATGATGACAACGGCCACGGAACTTTTATTTCAGGAGTCTGTTGCGGTAGCGGAATATGCTCTAACTGGAAATATTCAGGTATTGCTCCAAATTCTAATATTGTTATGATTAAGGCATTGGATAAAAATGGTGAAACTTCTTCACAAACAATAATTGAAGCAATGCAATACATTAATAATATTAAACGAAAGTACAATATACGTGTTGTTTGTATGAGTTTTGGTGCAGATTATAGCGGAACTAATGACCCTCTTCAAAAAGGCGCTACTGCTTTATGGAATAATGGTTTAGTTGTTGTTTGCGCTGCAGGAAATAGTGGACCTAGTAACAATTCTATCAAATCTCCTGGAACTAGTTCACGTATAATTACCGTTGGAGGACTTGATGACGGACGAAATGACGGAATTATAAAAATTGCTGATTTTAGTTCTCGTGGACCTGTTGAAAGCAGGTTTAAACCAGATGTGGTAGCACCTAGTGTGGATATAATATCTACAAATTATGCCTACAAAAATAGTTTTTATACCAAAATGAGTGGAACTAGCGTTGCCACACCTATAGTTGCTGGAATTTGCAGTAGAATGATAGCACAAAATCCAAAATCAAACCCCGATAAAATAAAATATACTTTATTAAACCAATGCACTCCTCTCACCCATAACAAAAATGACGAGGGTTTTGGTTACATTAAACTAACATAATGTTAATAAATTGAATTTATAAGAAATAGTATGGATTTTTTGACTATTTTTTATTGTCTTTATTTATTTTATATGTTAAAATAATTTTATGATACAATTTAAAAAAGTTAAATACACATATTACAGCAAGTTCTATACATTGTTTGATTTTAGTTACACTTTTAATGAGGGTAACTATTGTTTGTTGGGCGAAAATATTAGCGGTCCTCTTACGCTTATAAGATTGCTTGCCAAATTGGACACACACTATAAGGGCGAAATATTAATCAACAATAAAAGTTTAAAAAAAGTTAATTACAAAAAGAACTATAGTGTAGCATATATTAGCGCCACACCAAAATTTTTTAATAATAAAACTGTACTAGAAAATGTTTGTTATCCGCTAAAATCAAGGGGTATTAAAAAACAAGAACAACTTAATATTGCTCTTGTAACACTTAGCAATTGGGGCTGGAAAGATAAGGCGAATATGATGGTTAAAGATTTAAGTAAAAACGATTTAATAATGCTAGCAATTATTCGTGCCAGTGTGCGAAAACTTGACTTATTACTTTGTGAAGATATTTTTGATACAATATCTACTGAAATACTAAACAAACTTTCCGCTACTACTAAAATTATAGCATCTAAACAAGAACTAGATATAGATAACTATACCGCCCTATTATTTGATTTAGGAAATTTAAAAAATAAGGTCTAATTTAGACCTTATTTTTATTGTTTTATAAACCAAAATTATCTTCTTCAACTACTGGTTTTTTACGAGCTTGTTCCTTTTTATCCTTAGTAGTTTGCTTTTCATTACGAATAATTTGACAAACCTTTTTAACTGCATCATTAACAGCTTCGCCAACCTTTTTACCTGAAGTGTTAACTGGTTGTTTTAAACCTGTAATTTTGCAATAAGCATCATGAGTTGCCTTATATCCTGCCTCAATAATCAAAGTGCCACGTGCCTCCAATTTATCTAATTTAGCAACGGCCACTTGAACCTTTTTATCAGTAATAACGCCGTCATCAGTTTTGTTAAATCTATAATTCATAGTAATCCCTCCCTTGTATACTAAATATATACTATATTTTAGAATTTTTGTCAATTATTTTAGACAATTAAACCAATAAATTTTAATTATTTAACTAAAAATTGCAATTTACCAGTTTTGCAATCTACCATTATTGTATTTCCATCTTTAATTTCGCCACGAAGATACATATCAGCAAGTTCATCTTCAATAGCATTGGTAATTAATCTACGAAGCGGTCGTGCGCCATAGTCGGAATTAGTTCCATTTTTAATTAAATACTTAAGTGTACTTGCACTAAATTTAAGTGTTATGTTTTTGTCTTTCAAATTCTTATTAAGTTCGGCTAGCATATTTTTGGCAATTTCAGCCACCACATCTTCACCTAACTTATTAAATACTACAATATTGTCAATACGATTAATAAGTTCTGGACGGAAATATTTCTTTAGTTCATCTAGTGCTACTTGCTTCAAGTCCATTTGTTCTTGCGATTTATCACTAAAGCCCAAATCTAGTCTATTACTTGAAAGTTTATCACTTCCAACATTTGAGGTTAGCACTATAATAGTGTTTTTAAAACTAACCACTCTACCGTGGCTATCGGTAAGTCGACCATCTTCTAGGATTTGTAATAGCATATTAAACACATCTGGGTGTGCCTTTTCAATTTCATCAAGCAGTACTACGCTATAAGGTTTACGACGTACTTGTTCGGTTAATTGTCCACCATCATCAAAGCCAACATATCCAGGAGGTGAACCTATTAATTTAGAAACACTATGCGCTTCCATATATTCACTCATATCAAGCCTAATCATCTTGTCGTCACTATCAAATAGTGCATTAGCCAGTGCTTTACATAGTTCTGTTTTACCAACACCCGTTGTTCCTAGGAATAGGAAACTTCCAATAGGACGTCTAGCATCTCGCATTCCAATACGTCCACGCCTAATTGCTTTTGACACCATTTTAATGGCCTCATCTTGACCTTTTACACGCTCGCTTAAAGTTTGCTCTAGTTTTAATAGTTTTTCACTTTCGCCCTCTGTAACCTTAGTAATAGGAATACCAGTCCACTTGCTTACTACTTCAGCAATTTCATCTTCACCAATTTCGGCAGGGGTTTCAGGTTGAGCACTAGGAGTATTTTTTAATTCTTCCAATTGTTTGGTTACTTCAGCAATTTCATCACGAAGTTTGCTTGCTTTTTCAAAATCTTCTTGAGTTACAGCATCTTCCTTATTTGCATTAAGTTTGGTTAGTTTTTCCTTCAATTCTTTTTCTTGTACGCTAGAATAATTATTTTGTACTTTAGCTCTTGATGACGCCTCATCAATCAAATCTATTGCCTTATCTGGCAAACTTCTATCCAAAATATATTTGTCCGAAAGTTTAACTGCTGAAACAATCGCTTCATCTGTAATTTTTACCTTATGGAACGCCTCGTAACTATCTCTTAACCCTTTAAGAATTGTAATAGTATCTTCAACTGTTGGAGGATTAACCATAATAGGTTGAAAACGTCTCTCCAACGCCTTGTCTTGTTCAATATATTTACGATACTCATCGGTGGTAGTTGCACCAATGGTTTGCATTTCACCACGTGCTAGATATGGTTTAATCATATCAGCTGGTGAAGTTTCGCCTTTATCGCTACCTGCTTGAGCTAATGTATGAATTTCATCTATAAATACTATAATGTTTTTACTATTCATAATAGTTTCAATAGCGTTTTTTAGTTTTTCTTCCATACTTCCACGATATTTAGTGCCCGCCATAAGTCCGCCAATATCTAAACTATAAATAGTTTTACCCTTAAGCAAGGTTGGCACATCACCGCTTACTATTTTTTGCGCAAGTCCCTCCACGATAGCAGATTTACCTACGCCTGCCTCACCGATAAGCACTGGGTTATTTTTTGTTTTACGACACAAAATTTCTATCAAACGTTCAATTTCGTTATCTCTACCAATAATAGGGTCTATTTTTCCTTGCTTTGCCCTTAAAGTCACATCACTACCCATTTGCAACAACTCTTCACTAAGTTCACTAGTAACTACCGCTGGGGTAGAATTAAAATCCTCGCTGGCTTGTTTGTTAATTTTTCCAACACGCACAAAACCATCATCGTTAAAACTAGTATTTGATGCTTGCTTACTAGAAATAATGGCAAGCATTTTATTACGCATTTCATACACGTTCATTTTTAATGCACCCGCCAAAATTTGAATAGCATAACTATCATTTTGCGACAACAATGCAACTAGCAAATGTTCGGTACTAATATAACTGCTACCCATACGTTTAGCAATTTCATTTGCTATCATAAACAACTCTTTAGCACGTGGTGAAAAATCCCCTATGTTAGAGCCAAAACCACTACCCATATTATCCAAAACTTGCTCCATAATACTGGTTGTAATTTTATAACCTTTCAAAAGTTTTGATGCTTGACAATCCACTTTGGTTATACCATAAAGTATATGTTCGGTACCAATTTGATTACCATATTTACGGGCAACAATTTGAGCATACTGAATACTTTTATTAGCCAAATCAGTTAAATTATATATCATATTTTTTCCTCCTTTAAAATTTAAAATAAATTATTTATTATTTTATATATTAAATTATTTTTAATGTTTTGTTTCCGTTTTTTGTAAATATTTAATTTCAATATTTAATTACATTATAG
>JAZUAD010000041.1:0-3651 GCA_045637825.1 Candidatus Onthoplasma sp.
CCTTTATCACTTGCTTTTTCTTCAAGGTCTTTAAGGAGTTTTACGACTTTATACATAGGTATAACCGTAAATATCTTTTCATCATAATTTTGTTTTATGATGTCATTTGCCAACTTATCTTTTTCAAGTGTAAGATTAGCAATCTTATAGTTAGCACCAAGGCCAATTTCATTAGCAAATTCTCTAATAATGTTATCACAGAAGATATGAATAGTAGAGATTTTTGACATACTTAATTTATCTATTTGACTACGAATTTTAGCATTTCCGTTTTGCCAAGCTGAATAAATTTTGTTTTTTATACGACTTGTAGTTTCGGCAGTTGCCTTGTTGGTAAATGTAATTAGAGCAATTTTATCAATATCAACACCTTCGTTGATTATTAAATGCTCAACTTTTCTTGCGATAAGTTCGGTCTTGCCAGTTCCTGCACTTGCTAGAATATAAGCGGGATAGCGACTACTATAAATTATTTCTTTTGTATTAGTCATTGTCAACACCTCCCATACAAATATTCTTATACTTGCAATAAGAACAATATGGAGATTTATTCATATTGTAATTGCTACAATCGTGTTGATTAACCCAATCAACAACTTTTTTAGTTCTCTCGATTCCGTCTTTATTAAACTTTGGAGAGTTAAGTTGTGTATTAAGTTTAAAACACAATTTATTATAAGTATAAGCACGGTCAATCTTTGGGAATCTGCTATTGATTTCGCCAATAATGTCCCAAAAATGTTCTTCGGTTGTTTGCTTTCCACGAGTGGAAGATATTAAACAATCTAATGATTTTGTTATATCAAATTCATTTGTAATGTTCTTTACTAAATCTTTTACAACCAAAGTTCTATAAGTTCTAATCTCAACGTCATTATGTTCAATAACTTTTTCATCACTTAAAGAAAGTGTAAAATCTTTTTTAGGTTTAAACTTTGCTTTAAACATTGTATCTTCAACAAAAGAATTTATTTGTTTTTTAGCTGAAAGCAATATGTCATTTTTATTGTTGTCATCAAACAAAGGAAGAAGATTAAAGATTTCATCTGCCGCTTTGTCTATTGCTTTATTTAAGGCCTGTTTTAAGCTAATATCAGTATAAACAGAGCCATTTGCAAGAGTTGTAAAGGTCTTGTTTGCAATAAGTGATTTACAATAGAAATTCAATAAGAATTTATCAGTATAACAATTCTTATCTTCAAACTTTGTCATATAGTAATACATTTTAGGACATACCACATAAGCAAGTAGTTCATTGATATAGCTATCTTTAACATTTAGCTCTTTATAGCATATAGGATTGTGCAATTTCTTATCAATATTGTCTTGCTTTTTAGCGTCTATTTCTTCAACTTCATTAAATTTAGATTTAATATCATAGCCAAAGATAGACATATCTAGCGGAGATCCGTTTTCGCTATCAATTCTAGTGAAAACAATGTTTTCTTTTGCAATTCTAAATAGGTTTTCAAACACATATTTCGACAATTTCACATTATATTCAAGTGTCTTATTTAGTGGTAATTTGTAGTCATTTATTAGGTTTTTGTCTTGTAAAACTTCCACGATTTCCTTTGTATAAGGGAATTCATACTTAAAAGCCATAGGATATTTGTTTTCTTCAAACATAGGAAGATAGACAATATCATAGCAATTAGCACTTTCTAGGTTGATAGCATTTATTCTTATATTGTTTGTTTTTTCTTTCTTACTTGTTAAATACTCGTTTATCAAGTTTTGGAAGTTCTTTGCAAAGTATTCGTTGTCAATCTCAATGTTATTGTCTTTTGCATTTAAGATTTCTTCAAATTCAGCCAATAATTCCTTTTCAATAAGTTCGTCATCAACTTCATTTTTAATAGCTTCTATCAATGTTTTTATATGTTTTTTAACATTGCCAGATACATCTTTTAACTTATTTGTAGTATTATCAATGAATAATATATATCTTTTAATAAATTCCAATGATTCCAAGCGAATAGCATTTAATGGGTGGTTATGTAATTCTTTATCAAGTTTAATGTTTTTCTTAATGTCTATAAGGTTTAATATTTGATTTTTCCAAGAAGTTATATCTTGTAAATTCTCAAAAAAGTCCTTAATAGCATTAAATTCGCTTATAATATCGTTGATTTGTGTGTTTTTAAATAACCAGTTTATTTGTATTAAGGTATTGAAATTCGACAATTTCATACCATTACCAGATATTTTATATATCTCGCAAACAAATCTTCCAAGAATAGAGTTAAACAAAGTTTTAGTTGGCTCATACATTTCTAGTTTTGTAAAGCTAGCAAAGGTATTAAGTCGTTGTTCTTTGCTTTGTCTTTTGTCATAATCACTCTTTAAAAACTCATCTTGTGAATAGAAGATTTGATTATTAGGTGCTATAAATACACCTTGTCTTTTAAGAATATCATTAAAGATTTGTGTTTGCTTTGCAAAGTTATTTGTAATAACAATGGCCAATCTCTCACACGCTTGCTCGATTTCTTCTTTTGAAGAAAACTCTTTTAATTGTGCTTGTATGTGGGAGATAATAAAAGCAAACTCCATTTCTCTCGTATAGAAAGGTTTATAAAAGTGTAAATTCTCTGCAAGTGATTGACTTGCTTTTTCAGTAGTAAATAAATTTTTTCTTAAATCTTCAAACTTTGATTGCTTACTATTGTCTAAATCAACAATATTAAAATCAATCTTATTGTCTTTTAATAAAGGAACAATGAAGTCATCAACAATAAAATCATCATTAGTTATAATGCTTGTAAGTTTGTTATTTTCTATCAAAATGTTAAACATAGCATTTTGAATATCATTAAGGAAGGTGAAACCAACAAGAGAAATATTATCGTATTGTGATAGATATTCAGCCAAACACTTTTTAAAAGCAATTTGGTAAATTGTTTTTGATTGCTTACTTAATGTTTTTAAGTATTTTATGTAAAGTTCAAACAATCCTGTAATTGATTGGAGTTGTGTTTTCTTAATTTGTTTTAGGTTTATCTTTTCTTCATCAATGTTGCTAATAAGTAGTTTATCAAACAAGTCATAGATTTGACTTGCAGAATTTTTATAAGCGATTTTGCAAGAATCTTCGTCTGGAAGGTCTGCAATAGTTTTATATAATAAGTAGCGCATTTCACTTTCAAATATGCAATCTTGCTTTTTTGCTTGTTCTCTTATATGAGATTGTAATTGTGTGAAATCTATAACATTTAATGATTTATCTTTATTGCTTTGGTAGTTTAAACTTCTAGTAGAAGTTATGAAAAGAGTGTTAGAGCTATTATTGATTTGCTCTAACTTTAAATTGTTTAAATTAGCAACTTTTATAACTTCAATTTTTACCATAATTGCATTATAACATAAAATTGCTGAAAAAGTATATATTTTTAAATATTTCTCTTTTTTAATTCCTATGAACGATATTTTCTCTCGCGCGCGTGCGTGCGTGTATATAATAGGTAGCGTAATCTAAAATAATCAAAACATTGGCTGTTTTGAAACTGACGGGGTGTTCTAATAAATTTCTAAAAAAATGCTCATTTTTTTGAGCAATCTTACATAATCGTTGACAATCTTTGATGATATGTGTATAATCTTTATAAATCTTTTAGTTGGCGGTTTTTCCCTTTATTTCTAGGGAAAAGG
>JAZUAD010000042.1:0-49104 GCA_045637825.1 Candidatus Onthoplasma sp.
ATATTTATTTTTATATTTTTGTATATTATTTTTAATATTATTTAAGACTTTTTGACGTTTTAAATTTTTTTTGCATTTTTTATATATGTATTTGTTTTATTAATTATAATGTGGTATCATATTATATATAATATGAAGGAAGTATTTTATGAAAGTAAAAACAAAACAAGAAAAATCTTTAACCAAAACCAATACTAAACATAAAGCTTTTTCAACAGACTTAAATATTGGTTTAACTCCTGAGCAGGTGGAAGAACGAACTTTGCAAGGTCTTACAAACAACACCGAAACCAAAACTTCAAAAAGTTATGCAAAAATTTTAATTAGCAACATTTTTACATTCTTTAATGTAATATGTTTATCGTGCGCTATTGCTTTATGGTTTGTAGGTTCTTGGTCAGACACAATATTTATGTTAATAGTTGTGGCCAATACTTTAATTAGTATTATCCAAGAAATTAAAGCAAAAAGGACAATTGATAAATTAACGTTAACCAACTCGAATTTTACCAAAGTTTTAAGAGATGGTGAACAAACAGAAATTTATAAAAAGGAAGTTGTTATTGATGATATTTTAATTCTTGCTTCAGGTATGCAAATCGCCTCAGACAGCATTGTGGTTGAAGGTTCAATAGAAGTAAACGAAAGTTTGCTTACAGGGGAGGCGCAACCTATTAGAAAAAATGTTGACGACACACTTATGGCTGGAAGTTTTGTGTCTAGCGGAACCTGTAAAGCACAGGTAGAAAAAGTTGGCTCAGCAAACTACATTGAAAAATTATCTAGTAAAGCAAAAAAATATTCCAAGCCAAAAAGCGAACTGCTTTCATCTTTAACCTTTATTATTAGATTAATAGGTATTATAATAATTCCTCTTGGAACTTTAATGTTTTTTAACAATCATAAAGTATACGATGGCGATTTGTTTAACACCGTAACTAAAACTACAGGGAGTATAATAGGTATGATACCTGCAGGTATGTTCTTATTAACCTCTGTTGCCTTAGCCGTAAGTGTTGTTCGTCTTGCAAAAAAGCGTACCCTTGTTCAAGAATTGTATTGTATTGAAATGCTTGCACGTGTTAATGTATTGTGTTTGGACAAAACAGGAACTCTTACAGATGGTTCAATGAAAGTTCGTGAAATGGTTAATATTTCTCACAGCAAATACGATGACAAATCTATAAATAAAATAATTGCTTCTATTGTTGGTTCTTTTCACGAGGCAAACCATACAGCAATTGCTTTAAAATCATTTTTTGGCAAAGGTTCGCTAAATGCTGAAAAATCTATACCATTTTCATCAGAACGAAAATTTATGGGTTGTTCGTTTAATAAACTAGGAGCTTTTAAAATAGGTGCTTATGAATATGTAACTAAAACCCAAACCTCTGCTTTAAAACGACAAGCAGAAGAATATTCTTCTAAAGGGTTTAGAGTATTAATGTTAGTTGAATGTGACAAGAACTTTTCTAATGACAATTCAACTCCTATCGCATTTATATTATTAGAAGATAATATTCGTAAAGACGCTCAAAATACAATTAAATGGTTTAAAGAAAACTCGGTAGATATCCGTGTTATATCAGGCGATAATCCTATAACAGTTAGCGAAGTTGCTAGACGTGTGGGTATTGATAATTATGATAGTTATATCAGTTTACATGGAATGTCAAAGCAAGAAGTGGTTGAAATTGCAGATAAATACACTATTTTTGGTCGTGTAACTCCTGAACAAAAAGCAACACTTGTAAAAGCCTTAAAAGCTAAAGGCAAAACTGTAGCAATGACTGGCGATGGAGTAAATGATATTTTAGCCCTAAAGGAAGCAGATTGTTCTGTGGCAATTGCTGCAGGTAGCGACGCTGCAAGAAGTGTATCGCACTTAGTGTTGTTAGACAGCAACTTCAGTTCAATGCCTAGCGTTGTGGCAGAAGGTAGACGAGTTGTAAACAATATCCAAAAATCTTCATCACTATTCCTAATGAAAACTTTATTTACTATTATAATGTCAATTATAGTATTAATATTAGGCAAAAGTTATCCATTTAGTCCTGTTCAATTTATGGTACTTGAATATTTTGTTATAGGGCTCCCATCGTTCTTCCTAGCACTACAACCTAATCATAATATAATTAAAGGAAAATTTATTTCCAACTTGCTTAAAAATGCATTACCAGCAGGGCTAACTTTGGTATTAAACGCTTCGGCTGTATACTTATATCAACACTTTTTCCATATTTCAAATGAAACCCTTGCAACAATGGCATCTATAGCAATAACTTGTACTGGATTAATTGTTTTGTTTAATTTGTGTAGACCATTTAATGTATGGCGTTCGATATTAATGTTTGCAATGGCTAGTTTGGCTTTATCAATAATAATATTTATGCCAAATCTATTAACTTATGTAGATTTAACAACTACTGAATTGTTGTTCACCATTATAGTTGTTGAAACTTCTTATCCAGTATTCTGTATGCTGACAAAAGCGTTTGACGCAATAAAAACGATAAATCCTGATTAAAAAACAATCAAGACATCCTTAACTGTTTAATAAATTTCTTCAATTAAATTATTCTTAACAACAAAGTGATAAACTCCTATTACTTTGTTGTTTTTTACTGTTATATAAATTTGTTTATCCTTTAAATATATATATTCATCTATTACGTTAAAATATTGCATTAAGGTCTGTTTGTTAATTTCATTTTTTAAATTATATGATAATTTATTATATGCATATTTATATCTTCCGCATTTAATAGCTTCTAAAAAATATATTATATTAAATTCATTATTTGTTTGCTTATATTCTTCACCATTATCTTGCACAACTTTGGTAAACACTGCACCTGTTTCGATATTATAATTTAATAAACTGCCCACATTAAAAGCATTAGGATTATGTGAATATATATTAATTTCTTTTGTTAAGACTTCATTATCAATATATTTATTACAGTAAAGGACTTTATTTTGGTCAAACAATATTATATAGTTATTATTTCCATACAACTTAATAATTCCACACTGATTTTGATTATATTTTTTGTTGTTATATTCAATTTTGTTAAAACACGATTTGATACAGCCATAATATCTTTCTTTATAATAAATATACGAGTTTTCAATATCTTGAACTATCTTTAATTCGACATCTAAAATATTATATTTGTAAATATTTTCACTTTGTACAAAAGGTTTAATCTCACAAAGTATACAATCTTTATCAATATCATAAAATAAAATTTGATTATGTTTTTTATTATTTAATGTAGTATGGTTTATTGCTATTACACCTAAACTAGTTGCTGAATATACCCAACATATATCCTCTTCGCCTATTTCAAGCATATAAAAATCTCCCGCACTAATATATACAGGGCTATTTAAGTTAACTATTAAATCTTGACACGAATATAGATACAATTGCACAATATTATATATGAAATTAAAATAGTTTTGGTTTATACGTATGGTTTTATAACTTATTGTCAATTATTTAATTATGTTAAATATAGTAAACAAATTAAATATTAAACCATTTGTAAAACAACCCATATATCTAAAGTTAAAACCAATGTATAAGTTAGAAAGTATACATATTTTTTCAATGCCTACACGAATAAAAGATAGAGATATTAAAGCAATGTTTAATGGGTTACTTGGTTTGTTGCGTGAAAAAGAACGCCAAGAACAAAACGAAAAATATTTTCAACTTCAATTAAAATACAATAGATTAAAACAAGTATATCTTAACTTAAAAAAAATATCACACAATAAAATTATCAAATAAAAAAGGAAGTGGTTGGGACTTCCTTTTTTATTTATTTCTTTGTTACAGGCCAAGTATGCCCAGCACCTTATTCGGCGCTAGCCACTTTGTTTAGGTCAAGTGGCAAATCCTTGGCGTAAGGCTACACCTTAAGTGATATGGTTGGGTATCACTTTATACCTTAATCTCGCTGTCATATATATTCTTTCGTTAAAGTGATGAAATAATTATTTCAACTTTTGTAACGCTAGAATCAACTATAAATATCTCATCTTTACCATAAGTCTTTTCTTCTGGAGTAGCACTTCCGTTCTTGTATAGTTTAACTACTACTGAGTATTCGGTAATAGTAGCACTTAATACTTCAATCTTGTACTCACCTACATATAGAGGTTCATCGCCAGCGCCAAAGATGTTGTTAGCTAAAATGTATGAAGATTTAATATCTGTATTAACTAGTTGAGCAGTAATTCTAGAGTCAGTTGTTACGCTAACATCTGTTGTATCACTACCAACTTCATACCATCTTTCCACAATCAATGGTTCAAATGTTGATAAGTCTTTGTCAAATCCTTGGTTATTCCAAATATTTGTAGTAGTACCAAAGGTCCAATCACTAGCATTTAGTTGGCTAGTACGTTTAACTTCGCCACCTATCTTCACACCTAGGAAGTCGTAATTATTCTTGGTCTTAGTAATTGTAATATTTACCTTAGTGTCTTCTACATAATATTTAGAGCCGGAGATTTCAACATAATTATTTATATCTTCTGGATTATTTAATGCCACACTAACTGTCGCCACATTTACAGCAGACTCATCTTCAATGGTTCTTGTATCAGCATTATAAACCTTAGCAGGTTTAATTGTGATAGTTCCCGCATCTCCAAGAGCACTAGCAGATGTAGAAATGTCAGTAGTTATAGCATTCTTAACAGAAGCTGTTTCGCCAACCACAACTTCGTTAACTACATAATGTTGTCCTTCTACTTTATTTGCCTTAACATTAAGTGCAATGTCAGAACTTTCAAATACTGTTAGTTTTTGATTTTCCTTATCGTGGATATGTGCAACATTGTTGCTTTCAACTGTTGTAGTTACAGTAGGAGTAAGTGCTCCAGTGCTTGACTCTTTTACAACCACATCAATAGTAATAATCTTGTCAAAGTATAGATGTATTGTTAACATTCCTTCATCAAGACTTCCCTCTTCTAGTCCTACTAATTCTTTTGTAATTGTAATTTCTGGACTTTCAAATACTGAATGTAATCCGCCAGTTCCAGTAGTTTCAATATAGTTAGTTTCCAATTCCTTATCACCTACAGCTAATGTATATTTCATTAAACCATAATTAGTTGAAGGAATTGCTTTAAACTTAACTTTACTATTTAATGCAACTTCTTCAGTAGATCCTTCTATTGCACCAGACAAGGTTGCTGAACCGCTTCCACTAGCAATTACCATATTTACATATATTGATGGAATATCTAACCTAAAGGTTGCAGTTGCTCCATTATGGTTAGCATCTCCAGCGTATGTAATAGTAATTGTTAAGTTAGTAGCGCCTGTCTTAGGATTAATAGTAATTGTGGATTTATTATTTTCAATCACTGAACTTATAGTGATATTAGCATTATTTACGCCTCCACTAATTGTTAACGATTGTCCATCTATACTTCCTTTATATTCAGGAGTTACAGTTACTACATTTGTAGCAGTTTCGCCTACACGAACTATTACATTAGCAGTTTCAACGCTTAATTCTATATCGGCTTTTACAATGTTCCAAGTTAAACTAATGTCATCTTTAGAACCTGTAATCCAAGTATAGTTAGTCTTGTTCTTCAATGCAATAACTAGTGTATATTCTCCAACATTTTGTCCAGAATTTCCACTAACAATTTCCATTGTTTCTTCGTTAAATCCATTGATTTGAACTGTTTGAATATCTGCATTGTAAGTTAATTGACTTTGAGCTATTGTTGGTAATGAGATAAATGCTCCAGCAATAGTAAACTTAGTGCTCTTAGTTCCTGTATAGTTACTTCCTTCCACTGCCTTAATAGTAAGTTCTGCTTCAGTACTTGCATTAATGTTGTTATTGTATTCATAAGTGAAGTGAGTTCCTGCAACAAGCGTTACGCCTAACGCTGTAACTTCTGGTGTAGGTTCTACCGCATCACCTGTGAATGGTTGTTCAGGAATATCAGCAATATTTGCATTAGCTAAATCGTATGGTGCAATAGTCCAATCTAATAATACATTATCAATTGTTCCGTCTTTCCATGTGTAGTTATGACTATCCTTTAATGCAATTTCAACTGTATAAGTTCCAGCATCAGTTGCCTTGTTACCTTGTACAATTTCCATTGTGTTTTCATCAAAGTTTTCTAGTTGTACGGTTTGTTGTGTCAAGTTGTAAGTATAAGTTCCTACCACACTTGGTTTAGTTAATGTTTGTGCATTAATTGTTAATGTTCCATCTTTATAAGTAATATTGTAATTGTTTGTAGATAATGTACTGCTTGGTTTAATTATATAAGTTCCAGCATCTAAAGTAGATTCTGTGCCTGTAACTTCTGTCAACTCGGTTTGAGTAGCAGTTGTTACCGCTTTGTAAATCTTATAACTTACTTGATAACTATCAGGTGTAGTTTGTGTTGCTTGATATGAATATGTAGGTTTAGCACCACCATAGTTCATACTAGCATTGTTAGCAGTAATAGTTACATCAAACTTATTAATTTCTACTTGTTTAGAAGTATTAGTTAATACATAGTTTGCGTTATCTAAAGTAGCAGTAACTGTATAAGTACCAGCATCTTTAAATACATTGCTTTGACCTGTAAATGTTAATTCACAATCAATTTCAGCTCCACCAACGCCATTGATGTATGCTCTTATAGCACTTGATTGGTCGGTTCCGTTATAGATATATTTTTCAGCAAATTTCCACTCTACAGCCACTGTTTCAACACCTACAATTAAGGTTACAGAACCATTAATTGTTTGATAGTTATTAGCAGTAATTGTAAAGTCATAAGTAATAGTTCCAGCATTTGCAAGTGTTGGGAAGGTTACTTGACTACCCATTGCTGAATTTGTTTCAGTTACATTATCAGTTTCGCCCTTCTTCCAATAAGCTATAGTTACATCTACATTTCTTGAACCAAGTTTGAATGTTAAACCATCGTTATCGTAAGGAGCGTTGTATGTGATTTGATAGCCAGATACTTCTAAGTCAGCATTGCTATCAGCCATATAATCAATTTCGATTTCTGCTAGATTTACCTTAAACTCTACAACATCAGATATTCCCGCTTCATAATTTTTGTTTGCAGGAGTAGTTGCATACATATAATATGTTCCAGCATCTAAGGTTGTTGAAGTCATATTAGTCCATACATTTCCATCACTAGCAACAGCTGTTGTGTTGTAATAGAATGTTACAGCTTCTCCACTAGCATTCTTAGTTACACTAGGAATACTAATTTCACCAGCATAAGTATAATCTTCCATGCTAATTGCTAGTTGATTGTCTGCTTTTTCTATAATAATTTGTGTGCTTGTTGAAGTCATTAACTTAGATGTTTCAGTTCCCTTAGTAGTAGTTACCTTACATCTATAATAATATGTTCCAACATCTTTAGATGTAGATGTATGTACATAAGTTCTATTAGTTGCACCAGTTATTGCTTGTTCGTCGCTAAAGTCAGTACTTGTAGCAATATACCATTGATATGTAGTGCTATCAACAATAACTTCTTCAGTATTAACAACTGCGGTTAAAGTTGATTCGGTTGTAGCATAAGTTACAGTTAAATTATTTGCTGTAGTGGTTGCTGTTGGATTACTTAGTTTGTAAATAGCATAGTAAGCTTTGCTTCCAACTTCTCCGCCACCATAAGTAGTTACATACATTCCTGTACCATCAGCACTAGTATTCCAACCTAGGAATTCATATCCCGCCTTGACTGCACTAGGTAATGAAGTTGTAGGAGTTTCAACGGTGTAATCAATGCTTGTTGTAGGAGCATAAGCATCAGTACGCATTACCTTAATATCATCTATATGGTAAATTGTATCGTCTGTTCCAGTTATCTTTAAGTCAACCCAAGGATATGCACTAGTAATTTCAAAGTTAATAGTTACATAGGTCCAAATGTTTGCCTCTAAGTTAAAGGTTGCTTCTGCAATCGCATCTAATTCCTTAGTTTCTTGTAATGTAATGTTGATAGTAGAATTTCTGTCAGCTATTACGTATGCAGAAAGTTTATAAGTTCCTACCACGTTGCCCACATCTAAGTCTAGTGTAGTTCCACTAAATCTTAAACTACTATTTCCGTTAAATGACTTACTTCCATCAGTAATCTTAGTAATATTAGCATTACCTACGATTGATGGCATATTTTCATTAAATTCAAATGTTCCACTTATTGCTGTAGTTGATAAGTTGCCTGAATATAAGAAGTTATTTGTTCCACCTTGATAATCAAGTGTTACTTTTTGTTCATCAACTTCCCAGTTAGCATACAAGATATGAGCATTAGGAGTAGTTACAATGCTTTCAGCATTAATCATTTGAGTAAACGCTTCATCTAAGTACCAGTTTTCAAAGGTGTATCCTGTTCTAGTTGGAGCTTCCAATTCTCCATAAGCAGAATTGTAGATTACAGTTTTGCTTGCCACATCACTACCGCCCTTGCTATCAAAGGTTACAGTAATTTCAGCAGGTGTCCAAACTGCAAATAATTCAAACACTCCACTAGTTGCCAAGTTCTTAACAGTTTCTTGGTCTTCGTATACAGCACTTCCCTCAGCAGAGGTTGCCCAACCGCCAAAGTTATAACCAGTCTTAGCATAAGTATTTGCTTTTAATTGTGCTTCAACATCGTAAGTGAATGTGCTATTTAGCATTTCACCACTAGTTGCACCATTTCCATCATAACTTACTTCATAAGTATTTGCTGTCCAATTAGCTATCACGTTCAAGTTGCCAGATAATGTATATTGTCCTGTTGTAAATCTTGTAGCACCAATATTAAAGGTTACTTTTGTAGTTTCACCTAGGGTTGAATTGTTACAAGAAATTATCACATAATGATTTGTTCCTGCAGTTGTTTGAGTTCCTGCTATAGTTTGTACAAATGCACCATCTGTAGAATATTTATTCCAATTAATTTCGTTACTTACACCACTATATTCTACGCCAGACTTAATATAGAATGGCATGTTGTAATGATAAGCGTCATTAGAAACTTCTTTAATTCCTGTAGAACTAATTGTTCCTGCTAAACGATTATTTAGTTCAATTTCAACTGTCCAACCAGCAAAGGTATAACCATCACGTGTTGGAATATTAATTGTTTGCTCGTTAGTTATATTATAAGTTGCAGGATTTGTTGCTGTTCCACCATCATAATTATATGTAATATTATAAGTATTCTTACTATATTGTGCATATAACTCAATGATTGCATCAACTTCACCTAAATCAGTAATCCAGTTGCCTTCAGCATCTAGATATTCACAATTTTCTACAAAGTTTCCAGTAGCATCTGCCACCAAGTCACCCTTAGTATCATACCAACCAACAAAGGTATAGCCACTTACCACTGGGATTGGAGTATAGTAACTTATAGCTGAATCATAAGTAATTGCAGAGGTTGCCATCTTATTATCAAACGAATATTTGTCATTATAACCAGTATTTGTTGTTGTATATCCGCTTGTTCCTGCATAATTCCAGTACTCTGCATTTGCTAGGAATGAACCTGTAGGTTGATCACCTATCCATTTAATTGAATATGTTTCAGCAGTCCACTTAGACTTGATTTCGATATTGCCATAAGCATTAGCTGGGATTGTTAACACATTTCCTTCTATGCTAGATTCAGCAAATGATGAATTTGTTATAATTTCCCAACCATCAAAGGTATATCCAGTCAATGTAGGTTGTTCTATAGTTATATCTTGAGCTTCACCTATTGTCTCATATTCGATAGTAGTAGTTGTGTCTGCCAAATCTGTGTAGATAGTTATTTCATATCCCTCACCTTTCCACTTAGCAGTTAAAGTAGCATCATCTACATCAAATGTAAATTTATTAGTTGCTTCTTCCCAGATACCGCCACCACTAAATTCCCAGCTGTCAAATACATATCCGTCACGAGTAGGTTCAACTTCAATAGTTATAGTTGTTCCGTTTCCACGTTCGTATTCTACTGGATCAGTGCTTCCGTTCCAAATACCGCCATTAGGGTCAATAGTTAAGGTTGTATATCTCACTTCAATTTCTACTTCAACATTTCCTGCTACCTCGAAGTAGTTTTTACTTTCAGGGATATAGAAGTAAACATTATAAGTTTGAGCTTCAGTTCCTGTTGGTAGTTCTTTTGAAGCAATGCTTGAATTAGTATAATTATTTTTATTTAATTCTGTACCAATACTATAGTAAACATTATTATCAATTCCATCACTATCAATTACTTCAGCCAACACTTGCGCTTCACCAGTGTACAACAAGTCTTCGCTTACATTTACTTGATATTCGTTAGTTGCTTTCTTTATTTCTACCATTGTAGCCACTGAACATTCATTGTAGTTAGTACTTGCTGGAATATATACATAAACTTGATATTTTCCTGCATCTGTTGCTGTAGCCACCTCTTTTGAAGAAATGTTTGTATTAGTATAGTTATTCTTATTTATTTCAGTTCCTATACTATAATATATATTATTGTCACTTCCGTCGCTATCTGTCACTTCTACAAGTTGATGTGCATTTCCGTCATATACCAAGCCATCAATAGCTCTTACTTGACAAGTGTTATCAATTTTTGCAATTTCAACAATCATTAATGCTACACATTCTTTAAAGTTTGTACTTTCTGGAACGTAAATATATACATTATATTCACCAGCATCTGTTCTTATAGGCGCTGTTGTTGAACTAATTGTAGTATCTGTATAGTTGTTTTTAGTTAATTCTGTACCAATGCTATAATAAATATTATTGTCAATTCCATCTATATCAGTTGCCTCTACTAATTTATGCTCAGTACCGTCATAAACCAAACCTTGAGCAGCATTAATTGTTAAAATATTGTCTGCTTTCTCAACATCTAATCTAATAATGTCTGAATTTGCACTCATTCCATTAGCAGTTACAACACACATGTAATAATAGCTTCCTACCGGAGTCTCGGTTGAAGTATGTATATATGTTGTAGCAGTTGCTCCACTAATTCTAGTCTCTGAATTAGGTTCAAATACAGAATCTTCACTTCTATGCCATTGATAGGTAATTGTTAGTTCATGTTCTGCCACTGCTGTAAATATTGCTTGATCCACATTATAAACAATGCTTTCAGTGTTGCAAGATATTTCTACTGTTGGAGGAAGTTGCTCCCAATTTGCTGTCATTGTTACATTATTTAAGTCGTAGGTATAAACTTTATTTTCAAACATCGCTTGAGCACTAAAGGTCCAATCAATAAATTTATATCCTGCTCTTGTTGGGTCTGGAATATTTTTAGTTGTTCCATTATTTTCTGTAAATGAAGTTGGTTCAGTTATTCCTTCCCAAACACCACCGTTAGGGTCGATGGTTAAAGTTGTACGCACATAACCAATTTCTACTTTTACATATCCACTAACTTCTTTATAGTTAGGACTTTCAGGAATGTAGAAGTATACAGAATGTTCACCTGAATTTTTAGCTTTAGGAACACCTGTTGAAGCAATAGTTGTATTAGTATAATTATTCTTATTTAATTCTGTTCCTATACTATAATATATATTGTTGTCAATTCCGTCATTATCAGTTACTACCGCTAACACTTGTTCTGTGCCATCATATACTAGGCCCTTAGATGTATTTACTACAAATAAGTTATCAGCTTTTTCAATAGTTACTGTTGCTGAACCAGAAACTGAACTATAGTTGTTGCTTTCTGGGATATAATAATAAACTTTATAATCTCCCGCATTTATTCCTGTAGGAAGTTCAGTTGAACCACTTTCATAGTTACTAGCGGTTAATTGAGTTCCTACCTTATAGTAAACATTGTTATCTATATCATCGCTATCCACTACTTGCAACAATATTTGTTCTTGTCCGTTATAAACCAAGTCGTTGTTTTGATATATTTCAACAGTATTAGTTGCTTTTGTTACAGCAATTCCAAGAGAATTAGAAACCCCACTTTGCCCATCTGAAGTTGTTGCCACACACTTATAATAATAAGTACCCGCACCTGTTTCAGTTGACGTATGTATATATGTTGTGCTGGTTGCTCCAGATATAAGTGTATTTGCATTTGGAGTAAATTCAGCTGTTGAACTGCGATACCATTGATATGTTAATGGAAGTTCGTGTTCAGCAGTTGCTGTTAATGTTGCTTGCTCAACTCCATAAATAATAGAAGTCTTATCAGTTGTAATAGAAACAGTAGGAGGGATTGATAGCCAAATTGCTGTCATTGTAACATCGTTTACATCAAATGTATATACACCTTCTTCAAACAAGGCTTCAGCGCTAAATTCCCAACCATTAAAAGTATAACCTGCTAAAACTGCATTTTCAATAATTAAGGTTTCGCCATTGTTACGTGTGTATTCGGTTGGAGTTGTTTGTCCTCCCCAACTACCGCCATTAGGGTCAATAGTTAATGTAGTTTGCTTTTTATCAATCGTCACTTCAGCAAAACCACTTAATACCTTATAGTTAATACTTGCTGGAACATAGAAGTAAACCACATAAGTTCCATCTTGTTTAGCTGTAGGTACGTCAGTAGAATAATCTGTAAAGTTGTCTTCATTCAATTCAGTACCAATACTATAGTGAACATTGTTATTAATTCCATCATTGTCAATAATTTCTACTAATTGTTGATATTGACCATTGTATACCAAGTTTTGACCAACATTTATTTCAAAGGTATTAGGTACTTGTGCAATGCTTACTGTCACACAACCCTTAATTTCATAATAGTTGGTGGTTTGAGGCACATAGAAATATACTATATGGTCACCAGCGTTTGCTGTTTTTGGTAAACCTGTCGATGCAACATTTGTATTAGTATAATTGTCCTTAGTTATTTCAATTCCAATACTATAATATTGATTTTCTATTCCATCAATATCTCTAATTTCTAATAAAGTTTGTTGAGTTCCGTTATAAACTAGGTTTTGCGCAACAATCAATTCAAATAAATTTTGATTTCGCTCAATAACCACAGTTATATGTCCTGTTAATTCGTTATAATTAGTGCTTTCTGGTACATAGAAGTAAACTTCGTATGTTCCAGCATTTGTTCGTTTTGGTGCTGTTTTAGAACTTATTGTAGTATTTGTATAGTTGCTTGAAGTTAATTTTGTTCCAACACTGTAATATACGTTGTTATCAATTCCATCACTATCAATTACTTCCACAAGTGTATGTTCTAAACCATCATATATTAATCCTTGTTCCATTACCAACTCAAACATATTTTCGCTACCTGTAACTACTAATGTTAGTTGGTTAGACTTTTTAGTTTGGTCAGCCACTGTAGCCACACATACATAATAATAGGTTCCCTTACTAGTTAAGTCAGGAGTATGTGTATATGTTTTGTTAGTTGCTCCGCTTATAGCAGTACTTGCAGTAGGTGTAAAACCATTACTTGTACTACGATGCCATTGATATGTTACTTCTTCAATATTAGAAGTTGCTGTAAACAATGCTTGACTTACTGCATACGCAATCTTATCAGTATTTGCAGAAATTGTTAATTCCAACTCTATTCTAGTCCAACTTGCAATTAATGTGTGATTACTTGCTGTAGTCACTTCACTTAATGAATTTATTTCAGTGCCACTTAAGAACCAGCCATCAAACCGATAAGCCAAACGAGTAGGTATAGGCAATACGCCATAATTTGAACCAAATATAACTGATTTAGTTTCTTGACTTACACTACCACCATTGGCATTAAATGTTACTGTATATGTATTACCTTGCCAAATAGCATAAATTGTTATATTAGAACTACCCATCGTAGTGCTTTCATTTACCCTAGTGCCACCTTCAGTTTGCCAACCTGTTAAAGTATATCCTATCTTAGTGCTGGTAGGCAATGTTCCAAATGCTTGTTGATAGTACATTTGCTTTGATGCAACACTTGTACCGCCATTTGTATTAAATGATAATGTGTAAGTGTTTCGTTTTACATAAAATTTAATAATAGTTGAGTTATCATTTGAAATAGTTGCACTTGTAATTCGGTTTCCATTAATATCTGTTGCATAATCAAGTGCCATTCCAGTAGTCATTGCATCTAGTTTATTTGCCTCGGTTGTCAAGGTTACTGTTGAACCACCAGGCGAGTCCATTGTTTGAGTTAAATAACCTTCATCGTAATCGCCACCAACACCCATCACATATACGTGTGCTGTATAGTATTGTCCAACCCAGATAGCATAAAGTGTAATAGTCGCACCTTGCACATCGGTTAATTTTTCAACTGCTTGACAGTCTGTAAATTGAACTGCTGGTACAGTAGTTAAATCATAGTCAACAGTTGTCCAACCTATAAATTCAAATCCTTCTTTGCTAAATGCATTACTGCTAAGAACTTTTCTTTCGGCATATTCAAATATTTGTCTAGCCATTGTGCCAGTTCCGCCCTTGGAATTAAACACAATTTGATAACCACTAATGCTAACTCTTGCCTGTAATGTTATATTTCTGTTAAGACCTTGAGGTTCGTTACCATACGAAATATCTTCATCACAATATACATAAGTTATATCGCTTGACACTTTGGCTTCGCCATCATACCAACCGTCAAAAGTATATCCTTCCTCAAGTTCTGCTTTAAATGTTACTCCTGCTCCTAAAATTTCTAATTGCGGGTCACTTGAATATGTATCAGCATAGAAAGAGCCCTTAACTTGTGCCGAACTAACACCAACATCTGCCTCTGCCTCGATAGTAAACATTTCTATAGAAGTAACTGTTATTCCACTACTATCATATATTCCCCAGCCGTACTCCCAAGAATTAACACCACCATCACTTAAGCTCTCTTTCTCGTAAGCACCATTAGTACATTCAGCTATGTAATATGATTTACTAGTATCAACTGCTGTAAAATCAATGACCACTCCTTCCGTTCCGTCTGATTCCACATATATTGCACAATAATCCCAATAATTGCTTAATGTCACAGATTTTGTAGGGATGTTAGTTTCCCCGTCATAATAAACATTTAATACTTTTTCATCATAAGGTCTAGTTGCTGTAACTTTTATTCCTGTTGAATTAGGCCCTTCAGCCATTGTAACTTCAAAACGAACACCAATCTCATCAAAATCCAATCCACTAATTCCTGAATCTAATAGTTTAGTCCACGTTCTAGTTTCATAATTTGCCTTAGTTGCAGTAATTTCTACATATAAATAATTACCAATACCATCATCATCAATTGTAAACTCGCTTTGAGTAGAGTTTGCTGATTGAGGAATTCTACCACCTGTTATAGATTTTTCACTATTATAATACCATTGATATGATAAAGTTGCTCCTGAAGTCAACCCATCAATACCTGCATATACAGTTTCTCCATCAGCATTTATACCAGAAAGAACTATATTACCTGATATTTTCCCAGGATGAATAGTCATAGAAGCACTAGCCATAACTGATGTATACAATATTGAGCCATCTTCACTTTCAAATTCTGGAACATAATAGTAAATTGTGTATCTTCCAGGATTTGTTTGTTTTACCTCAGTAGTTCCTGAATATCCAGTATAGTTAGTATAGTTGCTTTCGTTTACTTCATATAAAAAATTGTGTTCGCCTTGCTCTACTCTATAATACACTGTCCCTTGATAAGCTTTTAACACTGCTATTGTTTGTTCATTTCCAGTATAAGTTAAATTATCGTGAACTGAAATTTCAAATAAGTTATCTGCTTCAGATTGAATTGACACTGTAGCACTTGATGAAACCTCTTTATAGGTTGACACACCATCAGAACTCTTAACCTGAGGAATATAATAATATACTGTGTATTTACCGCCCTCAGTTTTGGTTATTGAAACCGAACCAGTCCCACTAGGGTAAGATGAATAGTTGCTAGAGGTTAGTTGATATGCCTCATTAAACTCTCCTTTTTCAACACGATAATATACAGCACCCTCTGATGGAGCAATAGTTAAAATTGTTTGCTCACTTCCGGTGTATTTCAAATTGTCATAATAAGTTATTTCAAATAAACTTTCCTTAATTTGTCTAATAGTTGAAGTAGAACTTGATGACACATCTGCATATACAACACCCGTATCAGGGTCTTCAACCATAGGAATGTAATAGTAAACTGTATAAATTCCAGCCTCAGTTCTAGATATTGTAACTTTTTCAGCACTGCTAGGATAATCGGTATAATTGCTTGAGTTTAATATTTTGCTTTCATCGTAACTTCCGCTTTCAACCCTATAGTAAACCTCGCCACAATATGGAGCTATAGTCATCAAAACTTGACTATTCCCATTATAAGTCAAATCATCATAAGTTTCAATCTCAAACAAGTTTTCCTCAACTTGACCAGGGACTGCTTTTATAACAACAGTGGCACTTGATGAAATTTCTTCATAAACCTCACCAGTATTTGCATTGGTTGTTTGAGGTATGTAGTAATACATTGTGTATATGCCTATTCCGGTCGCAGTAACTGTAACCATTTCGTCACTACTTTCAAATTGTGTATAGTTGCTACTATTTATCAAATAACTTGCATTATATTGACCAGACACAACACGATAATATACATTTCCATAATAAGGAGTGATTTTTATCAGCGTTTGTTCTTCACCCGTATAAAACAAATTATCATACACATTTATCTTAAACAAGTTCTCGTTAAAAGTCGTCGTCAAATCTTTTTCGGACGTCAAACTTGAAACAGTTTCATTATTCACAAACTGCTTATTGGTTTCCCCCTTTTTATATTGATTTACCATTCCAGACATCGCAACAACAAAAGACGCTGTTAGCAACGCCACACTAATAAATATTGGAAGTAAAATCTTTTTTAACTTCATAACTTTCTCCTTTATCGCAATCCTGTAGTTTCCCCTTCACCTTAAATATGCTTAGTAATTTTATATAAATTCACGTGCGATATATAATATATACTGATATTATAACAAACTTCTACATTTTTAGTCAAACAAATATAACTTTTTTTATGACAAATTTTCATTTTTTTTACATATTTCGTCGCAACACTTTTTAACATCAATAATCCCTTTAAAATATTTGACAAATCTACTAAAAAAATTGTAAAATAAACGTATTATAAAAATTTAAGGAGAAAATATGAATATTACTTTACTTGGCTGTGGCCGATGGGGTTCTTTTATCGCTTGGTATATGAATTCTATTAAGCACAATAACGTTATGGTTTGGGGGCGAGAAAATGATCCATTATTAGAAAATTTAATAAAAACTAGAAAAAATGATTATGTGGAATTCCCTGAAAGCATTCAGCTTACTACAGATTTAAACAAAGCATTAAATCACAGCGAAATTATTATTATTTCAATCAGTGCTCAAGGAGTTAGAAATCTAATGAGCAACGTTTCAAAAATCCCTTGCTATAAGGATAAAACGTTTGTTTTATGTATGAAAGGAATTGAAGACGCCACAGGTAAAAGACTTAGCGAAATTTTAATCGAAAATGGAGTAGATAAAAATAAAATAGCCGTTTGGGTTGGTCCTGGTCATATACAAGAATTTACTCGACTTGTTCCAAATTGTATGCTTATTGATAGTCATAATGCAGAACTAACCAGATTTTTAGTTTCAAACTTTTCAAGCAATTTAATTAGATTTTATCTTGGTAATGATATTATTGGTAGCGAAATTGGAGCAGCAGCTAAAAATGTAATGGGTATCGGTGCAGGAATGTTAGATGGTTTAGGTTATTCTGTTTTAAAGGGAGCTTTGATGGCTCGTGGGGCACACGAAGTTGCTCAATTAATAAAATCAAAAGGGGGAAACGAACTTTCCGCTTACGGACTATGCCATCTGGGAGATTATGAAGCCACGTTATTTTCTCCACATAGCCACAATCGTAAATTTGGCGAAATGTTTGTAAAGGGCGAACCGTTTACAAAATTAGCTGAGGGAGTTGCAACAACAAGTGCAATGTTAAAAATGGCAAAGGAATTAAATGTAGACCTTCCAATAACTCAAGCAATTTATGATATTCTTAACAAAAATGCCGAACCAAAACAAATTTTAGATTATTTATTCTCGAGAGAAAATAAAAAAGAATTTAATTAAATTTATTTATGATAATAAAATAATAAAAATCTAAAATTTATTCAATTTTAAAATAATTTATTTTTAATTTTTGTTTAAGTTGTGAAAAATATTTGAAATTTATTACAAAAAACCACACATTGCTATTTTATAGTATTTTATGTGTGATTTTTTTATTTTTAAAATTATTATTTTTTTGTTTATTTTTGGTTTAATATTTTATTAAATCCATACTTCTTATTTTTATTTTTGCATTTGAAGAAAATACATTTAAATTATTTGAGGTTGAAGTTACTGAATTGTAAATATTATAAAATTCTTTTTGCCCGTTTCCATTATATTCCACAGAACCAAGCGAGCCAACAACACCAACCTTAATATCACTAATTTCTTTGCTGTTTACTTTTAAATTAAATGCAAGTCCATTGGTAGGAGTAGCATTTGTAGGGTTTGGTACAATAATATATATTTCTCCCATGTTTGAAACTATATTATTATAACCAACAACCTTATCGTACAATAATGAAATCCTACCACTTTTCGTCGCTTCAATATTTCCATTTTGCAAACCGACAACCTTAATATGTCCATTTTTAGTAGTTGCAACAACTGCACGATTTTTACTGTCAGTTGTACTAGAATCTATATAGTTTGCAGCCGCCTCACTAAAAGTTATTTCAATATCTCCGTAAGAAGTTTCAGCAGAAATCAATTTTAATGCATTTGTCATTTTAATATTTCCTTGATTAGCCGATACACTTACAGAACCTGTTACCGTTGCAACATTTACATCACCATTATAAGCATCTATTTCCATATCACAATTAGCAGTATTAATTTTAACTTTTCCAAAACCATTAATTTTAATTCTAGAACTTGAACCAGCTCCTGCTCCAGTTATGTTATTGATATAAATATCCGTATCCAGTCCTGAGAAGTCAACAAATTCAACTTTTCCAACTTCAATCCTTCCCCCGCCTTCAATTTCACCATCTGTAATTAATTCTTTAGCTTTTAAAATTCCTATTCTTCCACTTTTTATCGCTTTAATATCAACTATTCCTAAGCTAAACTTACCAGCATCAAATTTTGATAGATTAATTTTTCCAGAACCTAGCTTGATTGATATATCAACATCATCCAAGGTAGAACATTTATCATCAATAAACATTACACCTTTTCCTATCTTTGCTTCAATATCACCATTTAAAGAAACTCCTGAAAGATTAACATCTCCTTTAGTTGTTTCAATATTTAATTTTCCTATAACAAAGTCATCAGTTCCTACTATATTTATATCGCCCCTATTTGTTTTAACCTTTATATTACAACCCTTTTCTGCTATAGATTTAGGAATCGCTATTTCTATATAAGAATCCGAACTATACCAACCTTTTGGCTGAATAGATGTAAATACGGCAGTTTTAGTCTTTTCATCATATTCTAATTCAAACCCGTTACGCGCCTTGGATTTTTTTACATATCCAAAATAATCATTTCTCATAGCACCTATAAGTTCACCTACATTATCGTTTAATGTTAATTTAATATCAAACCTGGAACTATATATTTCAATATTTTGAATTAAAGACATATCTTCAGACTCTCTAGCGTAAACAACATTTTTTTCTTTTACATATTGAATTCCAAAAATATTCCCCTCTCTATAAAAAAATAAAAATGCAGCACAAAAAACCATTGTCGCTACCAGAGCGAGAAATAAAACCCCTGAATATATAAATATTATCTTAACTACTTTTTTCATATAATTATTATACTAAATAAACACATCATATGTCAAGTTAAATTAAAAACTTCACACGTTTTGGCGCCTATTACATATTGCGCCATCGTATGCGTTTGCAGGATTTATTTTTACAAATTAAAACACAGCTGGGTATTATTTAATTTTTTATTGTTGTTTTTATAATGTTTCCACGTGGAACAAGAATTGTTTTTTATATCTTTTTATGTATTGTTTCTTGGTTTTATTTTTTATATTGTTTCAAGATTTATATATTAGTTTTTTGTTCTACATGGAACATCTTCGGCTTTATGTTTCCATATGGAACATTTTTTTGTTTTATTTTAATAGTTTTTAATGTTTATAATAAAAAAATAGAAAATATTATTTTTTTGAATATTTTCTATTTTATTTATTTTTTTATTGTTTTATTTTAAAATAATGTCATAAATTCTGTCTAAATCATCTTGAGAATAATAATCTATGTAAATTCTTCCTTTTTTGTCGTTTCCTAGTAATGTAACTTTGGTTCCTAATCTACGTTGCATATCACTTATAAATGCTAATAGTTCTTGAGATGGTAAGGTGGATACCTTCTTTGACTTTCCTTTACCTAATATTATGTCTATTTCTTTTTCCAAAGCACGAACAGTTAATTTGTTTTGAGCAACTTTTTTGGCTAACATTAATTGAGTAGGGTAATCGGTTACCGCAACTAGACATTTAGCATGTCCATGTGAAACCTTTCCTTTTTCTACCATATCAATAACTTCTGGGTATAAAGTTAACAATCTAACATAGTTTGCAATGCTTGAACGGTTTTTACCTATTCTAGAAGCAACTTGTTCCTGTGTTATATTATATTCTTGCATAAGTTTTTGTAAACTTTTTGCTATTTCAATAGGATTTAAGTCTTCTCTTTGTAAATTTTCTATTATACTAATTTCGGCAATTTGTCTTTCAGTGTAATTTTTAACTATTGCGTCTATCTGAGTTAGACCAGCCAACTTGCACGCTCTAAATCGGCGCTCTCCGGCAATGATGAGGAATCCATCGGTCATTTTATTTACGATGATAGGTTGAATAAGTCCATGAACCCTTATAGATTCAGCCAACTCTTCTAAACTTTCTCTGTCAAATGTTTTTCGTGGTTGGTTTGGGTTTGGATATATTTCTTCTATATTTATTTTAGATACGCCATCTTTATTGGTCGTAAGTTGCCTTTGTGGCGCACCAATCGAAATTTCCGGTTGAATCTTTTGTTCTTCATTTTTAGGTTCTTCTCTGTCATAAATAGCTAATAGCTCTTCCAACCCTTTTCCTAATCCTCTTCTCATAAATATTATCCTCCTTTAATTCTTTTTATTGCTAGCCAAAAATTCGTTTGCTAAATTTTGATAAGCCATAGACCCTTTACTTTTTGAATCGTACATTACAATAGGTTTTCCATGACTTGGAGATTCTGCCAATCTAATATTTCTTGGAATAAAGGTACTATAAACCTTTTCCTTGAAATATTTTTGAATTTCTTCTGCCACTTGATTAACCAAATTTGACCTTGCGTCCTTCATTGTAAGCAATACGCCTTCAATTTCTATTGATGGATTTAAATGTTTTTTAATTAATTTAACAGTATTCATTAATTGACCTAATCCTACCAATGCAAAATATTCACATTGTATAGGAATTATTATACTATCTGTGGCTGTTAAAGCATTAACAGTTAACAAGCTAAGCGATGGGGGACAATCAATAAATATAAAGTCGTATTCCAATTTGACTTGCGCTAAAGCCATTTTTAAAATATTTTCTCTATTACTTAAATGAACTAATTCAACTTCAGCTCCTGACAAATCAACAGTGCTAGGTAATACGTCTAGTCCTTCCATAACGCTATTATATATTGCTTCCCTTATTGAACATTCTCCAATTAAAACTTCGTATATTGTATTATCATCTTTTGTTGGTTCCACTCCCACAGCACTAGAAGCATTTCCTTGAGGGTCCATATCTATTATAAGAACTCTATTTCCGGCTTTGGCTACAAAGGCTGCTAAGTTTACACAAGTGGTAGTTTTTCCAACACCACCCTTTTGATTGGTAATTGATATTATTTTGCCCATATTCACCTCTACTTAGATTATAACATAATTTTAAAACTTTGTAACTTGTTTTGCATACATTTTTTAAACTTTTTATCTGTATGGTTCTATATATAATATATCCATAAAAATGGATAAAATAAAAAAATATTCAACTAAAAATAATTGAATATTTTAATTTATTTTAATTATTTATTGTATTGGTTTTAATTTGGGTAAATTTTTATTTCTTGGATATTTTGCTGGAGTATTTTTTATTTTTTTAATAATTATTAATGAGCGTGTTCCCATATTATTTGGCAAATTAAATTTTTTTATTTCTTTTATTTGACCGCCAAATATTTTTATCGCTTTTTCACTTTCCTTTATTTCTTGTTCAATATCTCCAGCTTTATATGATATAAAAATTCCTCCAACTTTTACTAAAGGTAAACAATACTCTGCTAAGGTATTTAATTTAGCAACCGCTCGTGACACTACTACATCAAAGTTCTCTCTATTGTTTATGCAAAATTCTTCTGCTCGTAAATGATAAGTATTGTACTTTATTCCTAATTTGGCTTTTAGTTCTTCTAAAAATAGAATTCTTTTATTAAGAGAATCCACAAGGTGTAAATCAATATCTTGCCTTATAATTTTAAGAGGGACTCCTGGGAACCCTGCACCTGTTCCAATATCGGCAACTTTTGCTTTTTTATCAATAAACTCATTAGCCAAACAGCTATCAAAAAAATGTTTAATATACACTTCTTCCTTATCAGTAATTGCGGTTAAATTAACTTTTTCATTATAACTAACAAGTTCATTAAAATATTTTTCAAATTTGTCTATTACAATTTCATCTACATTATCAAATATCTCATTAGGAGTTAACATTATAATACCCCCTTCATTTTTAAATATATCATAATAACATTAATATCAGCAGGGGATACTCCGTCAATACGTTTTGCTTGACCTAGCGTAATAGGTTTAATTTTATCTAATTTTTGCCTTGCCTCTAATCTTAATCCACTTAATTGACTATAATCCATATCCTCAGGCAAAGGTATAGTTTCTACCTTTTTTGATTTTTCAATGTTTTCATTTTCTCTATTGATATATCCTTCATATTTAACTTCAATGTTAATGTATTTTAAAACTTCTTTAGAAATCCCTTCGAATAGATTAAATTCTTCTTCCAAGTCAAATATATCAATATTGTTTCGTTTAATTAACTCTCTAGCACTTACACCATTTAAAACAGTACTTTCGTTGTGCCTTTTTAAAAATTCATTTATTTGCTTAGGAGTATAGCGTGTATTTAAAATTTGATTAACTTTTTCTATTTGTTTAAGTTTCTTTTTAAATGCTCTATATCTTTTATCATCTACAAGACCAATATCACGTCCTAATTGAGTTAATCTCATATCACAGTTGTCTTGGCGAAGTATTAAACGATATTCCGCACGGCTAGTCATCATTCGGTATGGTTCTACTATATTCTTAGTAACCAAATCATCAATTAATACTCCAATATATGCTTGTTCTCTTCCTAAAACGATAGGGGATAGACCTTTAATCCTTCTTGAGGCATTTATACCCGCCATAAGACCTTGAGCACCTGCTTCTTCATATCCGCTAGTACCATTTATTTGCCCTGCAAAATATAAACCTTTAATTGATTTACTTTCAAGGGTAGGGTTAAGTTGTGTGGCATCTATACAATCATATTCAATAGCGTACGCAAAACGCATTATTTTAACCTTTTCAAAGCCCGGAATACATCTATACATCTCTCGTTGAACATCTACTGGCATTGAACTGCTTATACCTTGTACATAAACCTCATCAGTAGTAGCACTTTCTGGCTCTAAGAATAATTGATGACGTTCCTTATCGGCAAAACGCATAACCTTATCTTCAATCGAAGGACAGTAACGTGGTCCAATTCCTTTAACTTTACCAGAATAAAGTGGTGCACGAGAAATATTGTCTCGGATTACTTCGTGCATTTTTTCACTAGTGTAACCTAAATAACATATTTGTTTATTTTGAGTTGATTTTTTATTTAAGATTGAAAAGTTATGCCCTAATTCATCTCCATTTTGAACTTCAAATTGTGTATAATCAATACTCTTTCCATCAACACGAGCAGGAGTCCCTGTTTTAAAACGCAAAATTTTAAATCCTAGGCGCATTAAGCTATCAGTCAAACTATTTGCTGGCTCAAACCCATTAGGGCCCGTAAACTTACAATAATCGCCTATTATAATCTTAGCATTTAAATATACGCCAGTACATACTATAACTGCCTTAGCGCTAAAATTTTCGCCTGCAAGGGTTGTAATTCCTATTATCTTACCATCTTCAACTAATAATTCGCTTACTTCGGCTTGAAGTATGTCCAAATTTTGTTGTCGTTCCAGAGTTCGTTTCATTTCGGTATGATATACCACTTTATCCACTTGAGCACGTAAACTTTGCACTGCAGGACCTTTACCACTATTAAGCATACGAAGTTGAAGTAAGGATTTGTCCGCATTAATAGCCATTTCTCCACCTAGCGCATCAATTTCTCCTGCAAGTTGTCCTTTTGCAGTTCCTCCAATAGAAGGATTGCACGCTAAAAATCCTATGCTATCCAAATTAAGGGTTACTAGTAATGTTTTACAATTAAGACGTGCTAAAGCAAGACACGCTTCACAGCCAGCGTGTCCACTTCCTATAACTATTGCATCATAATTATCTACAAATTTCATTTTATTTTCCTAGACAGAACTTTTCAAAAATTCTATCAATTATCCTTTCGTTTGAATTAACTCCACTTACTTCACCTAAATATTGCCAGCAAGCATGAATATCTGCCACCACAAAATCAAGACTAGTTAGTTCAAAGGTGTTAATGGCATTATTGATTGCTGTTTCGGCATTTGTAATACACTCAATATGACGGGCATTAGATAAATAAAATTGTGAAGTGTTATATCCTTGCACCATAGTTTTGTCAAATATAAGTTGTTTTAGTTTATCAATATTTACATTGTTTTTAGCACTTATATTTATAGCGCTATCCACATTTTGTTCAAAGTTTGTTGATAAGTCCATTTTATTATACACAACAATAGTCGGTTTATTTTCCACTTGTATATCTTGTGGGTTAGAAATGTCTATCAGTTTTAAAACTAAGTCTGCATCTTGAATGCTTTGTTTTGCCCTGTCAATACCTATACGCTCAACCACATCAGAGCTTTCTCTAATACCTGCGGTATCAAATAATCTAAACACTATTCCGTTATATACATATTCTGCTTCCACAATATCACGTGTTGTACCAGCAATATCTGTTACTATAGATTTATCACTATCAGTCAAAGCATTAAGCAAACTTGATTTTCCAGCATTAGGCGCCCCAACAATAGCCACCTTAACACCATTTTTAATCATCATACCACTAATCTTAGTAGATAATAGTTCGCTTATTTGTGATTTTATTGCTTTTAATCTATCCAAAATCTCCACATTTTCATTATCCGTATATTCATATTCTGGATAATCTAGTTTTGCTTCAATTTCCGCTAAAATATCTGTAAGTTCTGTTTGTAAACAATTAATAATCTCAAACAATTTACCTTGCATCAACACACTTCCAGCACGTGCTTGTGCTTCGCTTTCAGCATTAATAATATCAATAATACCTTCCGCTTGGTCTACACTAAGTTTTCCGTTTAAAAATGCACGCTTTGAATATTCTCCTGCTTCAGCCATACGTGCGCCTAGTTTTTGACATTCTGTAATCACTTGTTGTGCAATAAAATATCCACCATGACATTGGATTTCGACAATATCTTCGCCAGTATATGAATTTGGACCTTTAAAATACACTACTAAAGCATTATCTTGAAGTCCATTTACACAAATATCCTTTAAATACATATATCGTGGCAAAAAATCGCTATCGCATTTAGTAATACCCTTAAGTATTTGATGCGATAACTTTCCACTAATTCTAACTATAGCCACACCTGCCTTTCCAGGTGGGGTAGTAAGTGCCACAATTGTATCTTCTAACATATTTAACCTCGTTTCTACATTATATCATAACAATTTAGATTTTACTAGTATTAAAATTAAAAAAATAGGGATAAAACCCTATTTTTTATAAATCTATCTTTTAAATTTGATTACAACGTGACGATTTTCGCCTTCACCCATACTTTCGGTTTCAACCAAAGTACGATTTTGAAGTGCTGAGTGAATAATTCTACGTTCATAAGCACTCATTGGGTCTAAATGTACATTACGTTCAATTTCTTCCGACTTGTCTGCCATACGATTAGCAAGGTCAACTAAAGTTTGTTCACGACCTTTTTTGTAATTTTCAACATCTAGATATAATCTATAACGCCCTTCGCCAGCACGTTTTAATCCTCCAAGTAAAATTTGAATAGCATTTAAAGTTTCTCCACGGAAACCAATAAGTTTTCCAACATTTTCACCTTTGATATTAAAATTAATGTCATTTTCATTAACTTCACATTCAACAGTTACATCTATTTTCATCTTTTTAGCAAGATTTATTAAAAATTCAATAACTCTTTCCTTTAAAGCTTCTGGACTAACAACTTTAATTTCATTTACAGTTTCAACTTTTGTTTCTTCCTTTACTTCAATAACAGGTTGTTCAGTTTGGTTAACTGTTTTATTAGTTTCTTCAATCTCTTGTTTAACTTCAGGTTGTTTAGTTTCTGTTTCAACAACTTCTTCTTGTCTTTGTTCAATTTCTACTACAGGAGTTTCAACAATTTCAAGTTGTTTTTCCTCATACATCAAACAAACTTTAGCTTTTTTAAACAAACCGCCTGTTTCCAATATTTTAATATCAACGTCTTCACGATTTAAACCTAAATATCTAAGACCATCATTAATTGCATTATCTACATTTTTTCCAATACTTATATACTCTTTCATAGTTTTTATCCTTTATTGTAATTTCTACTATATTCTACCACTTCTGTATTACCTTTCTTGTATACAACTTTACCACTATCGCCATTATTTTTAGGTTGACATAGTTCAATAGTTGAAGATATTAATGCTGATATTACAGAGTTAGCAATAATGTACAACGTAAACAAAGCACTTGAAGTACTTGCAAATATCAACATAAATATAGGCATTATTATAAGCATAGTTTTAGCACTTGGATTTTTTACTCCAGATTTCTTTTCTTGAATTTTAACTTGCATAAATTGCGCTAAGAAAGTTATTAAACCTGCAAATAATATCAATAAATAACAACCATTATACTTGCTATCTTCTTCAATTATTCCCTTGATAGTTTTATATTCTTCCTTAAGCAAAGTTTTTGCCTCAGCAGTATTTTCAATTAAACCTTTTTTAATAGCATATTTTTCAAAAGTTTTATAGTTAACTACTGGAGAGGTAGATGTATCTCCTTTCCATACGTTTTTTACCCACATAAAACTATATTTTTTAGATTGTTTTTTAAATTTAGATTTAACTTGATTTTCAATATATTTACTTATTTCTGTTTCATCAGCAAATTCTATTGAATTATCCACAGTATAGTCCACAGCTTGTGTATAAGTTTGATAAATTTCATTAAAAGCAACTTTTTCCTGCTTTCTAGACATTGAATTTATACCCATAAACAATGAAGTAAATACAGTTAATGTAACAATTAATGAAACTAACAACACTAAACAAGTTCCTGTCATATTAAAATTGTATTTTTTAGCAAGTTCCATTTGCTTTTGATTTAATTTATTTCTATCTCCAGGATATTGTTGTTGTACTTTTTGTAATTCTGGTTGCATTATTGCTTGCATTTTAGCATTTTTAGCGTTTACACGCTTTTGCATAATTTCAATTGGAACTAAAATCAATTTAATAGCAATAGTTAATAAAATTATTGCCCAACCATAGTTTCCAACCCATTTTACAAAGGTGTCAATACAATCACCCCAAAAGGCTTTTGTTATTAGTAATTGTGAAAATTCTAACATACCCATTTGTACGCTCCTAATATATTTAATGGTTCTAAGTCCAAACCACCATAATGCTTTTTAGTACATTTCATTAGACGTTTACAGCCAATAATCACTCCTGTAATAGCATCAAATTTTAATATACTTCTCATCATATAAATCGAGCAAGATGGCATTTTAGGACAATTTGAATTAATCAACGGGGAAATACATAATTTATAAAAAATCAAGAATACAAATTCCACGACTACTAGCGGGAAAAGCAAGATTTTAAACACTTTATACATCTTTTGTATCCTTGACCAAATTGCATTTAATTAGGAATTTGTTAAACTCATCATTTAACACCCTATAATCCACCGCTGTTGCTTCATTTTTTAATGTAATTACATAATTTTTAACAACTAAAATAGGAAGTTTTATTCTAACTATTTCGCTTACTATCCTCTTTAATTTACTTCTAGTAACCGAATTGCCAACCTTATGGCTAATTGAAATTCCTACCTTAGTGTCTGGTAATCTAGTATCAACATAGTGAACAGAAAAATATCTACAACTATAAAACTTTCCTTTTTTATAGATGTAATTAAATTCTTTGTTTTTCTTAACTCTATTAATTCTACTTAACATAATCACCTATGCAGATAGTTTATTTCTACCTCTATTTCTGCGTCTCTTTAACACATTTCTTCCAGACAAAGTCTTCATTCTTGCACGGAAACCATGAACTTTGCTTCTTTGTCTTTTCTTTGGTTGATAAGTTTGCTTCATAAATTCTCTCCTTTTATTAAAATCAAGTAATAGCATTATACCTTTAAACTTTGGATTTGTCAATAATAATTGGAAATTTAAACAAAAAGTTATCCACAAAATTTGTGAATAATGTGGATAACTTTAAATTTTTATTAAATTTATACCATTCTTACTGGTAAAATTAAAAATAAGTAATCTTCATTGTCGCTAGGTGTAACAATACAGTGAGAAATTGCATTACTAAAGTTAATTTTAATATATTCATCTTCAGTAGCACGCAAACAATCTGTAAAATACTTTGAATTAAATGCAATAGTAATGTCTGCTCCTTTCATTGATACTGAAATATTTTCCTTAACATTACCAATTTCACTATCTGAAGTTAATACTAATGAATTTTCGGTAATATCAAACTTAACACGACTGTTTTTATCTCCCTTTGATAACAGACTTGCTCTATCAATAGCATCTTCTAGTTGAGATTTTTTAATACTAATAGTAGTATTGAAGTTTGAATTTAAAATTTGTCTGTAATTTATAAATTGACCTTCAAGTAATCTTGTTGTAATGATAGTATCATTCATATCTACCATCAAATTATTTGAGTGTACATATATTTTAACACTTTCATCACTATCCAACATTCTGCTAATTTCAGATAAACTTCTAGCAGGAACTATGAAACTAAAGTTTGAGGTTGTACTAATAATTTTTTTATTAGACATAGCCATTCTAAAACCATCTAATGCAACCGCACGCATAGTATCTGCAGTAATTTCAAATAATACACCTTTTAAAATTGGTCTACTATCATCAACTGCTACAGCAAATATAACACTGTTAATCAAACTTTTTAAATCTGAACGACTTACTTCAAAATATTCTACTTTGTCAACATTTTTTAGTTCTGGAAACTCTAAAACGTCCATACATTGAATAAATCCTTCACTATCTGAATAACTAATTCTTAATTGATTTCTTTCATTTAGTTCCAAACTAATTTGTTCATTTGTTAATTTTCTTAAATATTCACCAAATAATTTACCAGGAACAACAGTTTGTCCTTCATCAATTACTTCTGCTTTAATAGTTTTAGTTATAGATAATTCCAAGTCAGTACCAGACAATACAACGTTATCACCATAAGCACTTATTTTAATACCTTCCAAAATTGGAGATATTGTTTTTGATGAAACAGCTTTTAAAACTTTGTTTACTGCTTCCGATAAATCTAATCCATCACATCTAAATAACATATCTTTCTCCTATTGTGTTTTAATATTAACACACAACTTTAAATCTGTCAATGATTATGCGCAAAGTTTTTCACATATAATTTAACTTTTGTTTAGATTTTTATAAATATTCTTTTTATTCAAATTATGTCAAAATTTTTAATATATAATAGATAAAAAAATAAACTATATTTATTTAACAATGCCCTTAAAATAAGTTATCCACACGATGTTTATAACTTTATGGTTATCCACATTTCAGTCCTTAAAATTTATCCACATAGCAATTCAAATTCAGTTAATAAATAAGTTTGTCAATTTTTTAATTAAGTCTTAAAAATTTGTTATACTTATTTATTAAGATTATTTAAAAAATTAATATAGCTATTTATTAAGTTTTAAAATTCAAACAGTAAATTACAATATAAAGACATTTTTATTTATTAATAAATTAAGTATAATTATTTATTAATATCGCACACGTTATTTTATATATTAATTAATATTTTTAATCTATTAGTATTATTATGGGGTGTGGAAATGTGAATAACTTTTTCCAACACAATATGTAGTATTGGATTAATTATATTACACAACAAATTGTAAAAATTGGACAAAAAAATTGTGGACAACTTGTGAGTTTATTTACACAAATAGTCCACAATTAGGTGGAAAACCGACAAAATTCGTAATTAATACTTCAAAATTTGCGATTTTATATCACTAATTAAGGTCTTAGTATGTTGATTAGTTTGGATTTGACGAGATATTTTATCCCTAGCGTGCACAATAGTACTATGGTCACGACCTCCAAATATAGTTCCTATAGACTTTAAAGGCATATCAATCATATCACTAATCAAATACATACATAATTGACGAGGTTCTACAATAGATGAATTTCTACTTTTTCCAAATAAATCTTCTTTAGATACTTTAAAGAATTGACAAACTGTTTGAATAATTCTATCAGCATCTAAAGATTCCTTTTCAGGTTCATCAATATCTTTTAATGCAATGTGGGCATCTTCAATAGTTGCACATATTTTATTATTTAATTGAGAATAGAATACTACTTTTGATAACAATCCTTCCATATCTCTAATATTAAATTCTAATTTTTGAGCAATATAGTCAAATACTTCATCATCAACTAAATAACCTTCTTGACTTGCTTTTGTACTTAATATTGCTACACGAGTTTCATAGTCAGGGGTTTGTAGGTCTTGAATTAGTCCGCTACTAAATCTAGAACGTAATCTGTCTTCTAGGACTGGAATTTCATGAGGAGGACGGTCAGAAGCAATTATTATTTGCTTATTATTTTGATAAAGTTCGTTAAATGTGTGGAAAAATTCTTCTTGAATACCCATACGTTTAGATATAAATTGAATATCATCAATCATTAAAACATCTACGTTACGATATTTTTCTCTAAATAACATATCAGAACGATTACCAGAACGAAGAGCGGCAGTATAATCGTTTGTAAATTTTTCACAAGTTGCATATAAAACATTTAATTCTGGGCGAGTTTCACTTAAATAATTACCTACAGCGTGAAGCAAGTGTGTTTTACCCAAACCAACGCCACCATAAATAAATAGTGGATTAAATTTAGAACTAGGGTGTTCGGCTACACTTAACATTGCAGCATGAACAAATTGGTTACTTTTACCTACAACAAAATTATTAAAAGTATATTTTTTGTTAAAACTTGATTGAACTTGAGTATCTTCCACCTTTTCAATATGAACAGGGTGTATATTATCTAATTCATTTTCTTCCACAATACGTACTTCGGTATATAAATTGAAGTTATTGTGAACAGCAGATTGAATTTTGGATAATATGTTAGAATTAGTTGCTTGATGTTTAACTGAAGTATTAGGAGCTAACAAAACCAATTCATCATTATGATAACTAATAGGTTTAAGTTTAGTTATCCATAAATCAAAAGTTATAGCAGTTACCTGATTTTGTAAACTGCTTAAAACATTATTCCATTGTTCTTGTAACATAATACCTCCTTAACAAAGCCTTCTTAATATAATATACTTAAATCATTATATAACGAAAAAAACAAAAAGTCAATAATTAAATAAAATTAAATTTATTGTTTTTGTTGACCTTGTTCTATAAAAATCTTATTTCCATCAAGATTTAATTCCGTATCTGCACAAGTAATTATTGTTTGATAATTTTTTACAATGCTTAATAGACGTTGTTGTCTAGAATTATCCAGTTCGCTTAAAACATCATCTAATAGTAATACAGGGTATTCTTTAACTTCATCTTTAATTATTTCCATTAAAGCAAGTTTTAAAGTTAAAGCAACTGTTCGTTGTTGACCTTGTGAGGCAAAGTATCTACAATCTTGATTATTGATTTTAAATATAATGTCATCACGATGCGGACCTACTAAAGTATGTTGCATTTCTATTTCTTTTTTTAAACTTAAATTAAAAATATTTGTTAATTCATCAAAAATAGAAATATTATTTTTTTTTTCAAAAGAGTAAGAAATATCAAGTATTTCGCCCAAAATAATGGAATTATATATCATTTTTGAATATTTTTTTAATTTCTCAATAAAATCAATTCTTTTTTTAATTATTTTTTCAGCAATATTAATTAATTGAGGAGTCCATATTTGTAACTGTTCTATTTTAGATTGTTCACTAATATTAGACTTTAATACACAGTTACGTTGTTTTAGTATTTTATTATATCTAATTAAGTCAAACATATATTGTTTGTCAAACTGGCTGATAGATATATCTAAAAATTTTCTTCTATCTTCAGGAGTTTCCTTAACCAACTTTAATTCATCTGGTGAAAAATACACAATATTAAGTTCGCCAATAAGTTGAGTTAATTTAACAATAGGGATATTATTTATCTTAATCGTTTTTTTATTAGAAGAATTTAATATAACCTCAATTGTTTTATTTCCTCCAATAGTGTTAAAACTTAAATTTACTCGTGCAAAAGTTTTATCAAAGTTAATCATTTGTCGTTCTTTTGCAGTTTTAGGACTTTTACTAATAGCACAAAGATAAATACTTTCCAATAAGTTGGTTTTGCCTTGAGCGTTTTTGCCCAATATAAAATTAACACCATCACTAAAATTGATGATAGAGTTAGTATAATTTCTAAAATTGGTTAAATTTACGCTACGTACTTTCATTTTAAATTAAACTTTTACAAATAAATAAATTTAATATTAAATATATTAATTATTAATATAATTATATCACAAAATAAAAAATAGTCAATAATATTATAAATAATTTTTAATTATATAAATATTTTTATTTAATATAATACAAAATAATATATTAAATTAAGTAAGTGTATTAAAAAAAACAAAAATAATAAATATTGTTAAAAATAAAACACAACAACAAATATACTGTAATACTTATTGAAATAATAATTTTATAAAATATATATAATATGTACTATATTAAATAAATATACTATATATATTATATATACGCGTGCGCACGTAAGAAGTTAATAAAATTAAGAAAATAAATTAAGATATTAAATGGTTTTAAAAATAAAAAAATAATTAATAAAATATTAAAATAATTAACCGATTTGTTTTTTATTTTATGAAACAACTTATAATAAATTTATATTAATATAAATATAATAAATTAATTATAATATATAAAAAAAGACCATAAAGGTCTTTTAAATTTTTAATTAAATTTACCAATAATATTTTTATCAACAATACAACAAGCAACAGCTAACGACCCAGGACCTATATGACAAGCAATAGCTAAAGGAAGTTGGTCGGTTGCTACGATATTATATGAAGACAATTCTTGCATTACTTCATTTTTAAATAAATTAATTTCAGTCATATCAGCACCTGTGTGTGCCATGGCTATTACAATTTGTTGATTAGAATTTAATTTGTTAAATCTTGTATCAATATCTTTTTTAATAGCGTTTATCATTTTTGATTTTGCTTGCTTAATGGTTAAAACTTTTGCATAGGAATCTAACTTGTCGCCTTGTATTTGTAATACAGGTTTAATACTAAGTAATGAACCTATTGCTGCAGCAGCGGCAGTAACACGTCCACCCTTTTTAAGATATTTAAGTGTAGGAACCATAATATAGATAGATGAATTTAATGAATTACTTTCTAGTATTTGTTTAATTTCAACAGCAGATTTACCTTGTCTTGCTAATTCTAATGCTTCAAAAATATCTGTTTTAAGAGTTACTGATATACGTTTATTATTAATTACTTGAACTTTACCATTGTATTCCAAACTAAGAAATTCGGCGGTTTGGTAAGATGAGCTTAAGCTACTAGATAATGGAAGATAAACAAGTTCATCATATTCTTTTAAAACTTCGTTCCATACGCTTTTTACAAGTTCTTGATTAGGTTGAGAGGTAGATACACTAGCTGAACTGTTTAATTTTTGATAAAACAACTCTCTTGTTAAATTTTTATCTTCACTATATTCTTCCCCATCAATCAAAAATGGGATATAGGTCATTTTAATTCCTAACTTTTGTGCTTCCTCGGCAGTTAGACCACAACTATTATCGGTTACAATGCCAACTTTTGCCATAATTTCTCCTTTATTGTAAATATATGCTAAATAGTATATACCAAAAAATAGACACCTGTCAAGTATTTTAATAGTTATATTTAATTTTAATTAACACACAAATATAAACCTTAATTTATAAGATATAATAATATATTTTTTTAAATTTATCAGGTAAAATGTCTAAATTTGTTTGGAGAATTTTAATTTGTTTGATATTATATAAGTATTAAAAGGAGGGGATTTTATGAATCTACCTAATAAATTAACTATATTAAGAGTTATAATGATACCTTTGGTAATGGTGTTTTATATGGTTGACGCTATACCTTTTGGTAAACTAATTGCTCTTGGAATTTTTGTAGTAGCGGCTGCTACTGACTTTTTAGATGGCTATATTGCCAGAAAGTATAATCTTGTAACAGATTTTGGAAAGTTTTTGGACCCTATTGCAGATAAGTTGCTTGTAGCAAGCGTGTTGTTTATGATTGCTATTGATGGAACTATTCCTAATCCTTGGGGATTAATTGTAGTTACAATTATTATGAGTCGAGAACTTATTATTGATGCGTTTAGATTAATAGCTAGTACAAAAGGTATTGTTATGGCTGCTGATATTTTTGGTAAGGCAAAAACAATGGTTCAATGCTGGACTATGCCACTATGTATTTTGTTAGCGTTTTTTGAACAATGCACAAAAGTTGGTGGTGCAGGACTGCTTACATTCCAAGTTGTATGTTATGTATTAGTTGGTTTATCGACAGTATTAACTGTGATTTCTGGGGTAAACTATATAGTAAAGAACAAGCAAGTAATTAGCACTAAATAGTGCTTTTTGCTTTTTTGTTCAATTAAATAAAAGGAAGTAAAAATGGATAGAGAAGAAAAACAAAAAGTTCTTAGTCAAGTAATTCTTCAAATAGAAAAACAATTTGGTAAGGGCTCAATTATTAAAATGGATGAAGAAGCGCGTAAGGATATAGAAGTTATCCCTACTGGCTGTTTAACATTGGATTATGCTTTAGGAGTTGGCGGACTTCCTAGAGGACGTATTATTGAAATTTATGGACCAGAATCTTCTGGTAAAACTACAGTTGCCTTGCACGTTGTAGCAGAAGTGCAAAAGTTGGGCGGAGTGGCAGCTTTTATTGATGCAGAGCACGCTTTGGACCCTAATTATGCAAGCAAATTAGGCGTTGATATCAACAATCTTTATGTATCTCAACCTGATACTGGCGAACAAGCACTTGAAATTACTGAACAATTAGTTCGTAGTGGTGGTGTGGACATTGTTGTAGTGGACTCAGTTGCAGCTCTTACACCAAAAGCGGAAATTGATGGTGAAATGGGAGATAGTTTTATAGGTCTTCAAGCACGTCTTATGAGTCAGGCCTTAAGAAAATTAACTTCAGGTATTGCTAAAAGTAATACTTTAGTTATATTTATTAACCAATTACGTGAAAAGGTAGGAGTAATGTTTGGTTCCCCAGAAACAACTCCTGGTGGAAAAGCATTAAAATTCTATTCTAGTGTACGTATGGACGTTAGAAAAGTAGAAACTTTAAAAAGTGGACAAGATATGGTAGGAAGCCGAACTCGTGTAAAAGTGGTTAAAAATAAGGTTGCTCCACCATTTAAGCAAGCAGAATTTGACATTATGTATGGTGAAGGAATTTCAATGATTGGTTGCTTGCTAGATATGGCTATTGAGTTTAATATTATTGAAAAAAGCGGTTCTTGGTTTAGTTATAATGGCAATAAAATTGGTCAAGGACGTGATAATGTAATTGCATATTTAAAAAACAATCCTGAACTTGCTGATGAAGTAGAAAAATCTATAAGAGAGAAGATGGTGTAATGGAAAATTGCAATAGAATAGTTCGAGATGGGGTTACTGATAAACTTCAATCTCAGGGATTTAAAACCGAATTTAAAAAATTAAAGGGTGAAAAATACAAAAACGCATTGTATTCTTTGTTTTTGGTGGAGTATAAGGAAACTTTTAATAAAGATTTAGTTAGTCAATTAAAGGTTCATTATGCTGAAATGTTGGAGATTATCAGAACTTTGATGGTGGTTACAAAAACTAAGATTCAAGACATAAATATTAATAAAAATCAACACATACAATGGTATCAAAATAGTTCGCCTGCAAAGGAAAAATTAATAAATTCCAGAATTGATTTATTGCAAAAATTTGATGAACTATTACTTTGTAAAACAGAGGCAACAAAGGACCAACTAGAAGATATTCTTTCATCGTTTAATCAGTTGGTTTTAGCACATAAACTTTCATTTGTTCAAGTAGAGCAATTACGTAGAACAATGTTTAATAAATTAGGTGGATACAGTAAGGGGGTTTATTTGATTAGCGTTGCAAAAATACGCAAACAATCACGAACACAATCAGCATAACAAAGGATAGATTATATGTTAGTTAATTTAAAAATTAAAAATGTGGCATTAATTGATAGTTTGGATATAACATTTGATAATAAATTAAATGTTATTAGTGGTGAAACTGGCTCAGGTAAAAGCATTATGCTTAACGCTATGGGCTTTGTGTTTGGTGACCGCCTTGATAGAACTCTACTTCGTGAAGGTACCGACGCTATGCGTGTCGATGCCTTTTTTGACGATATTGATACAGGAATTAAAGTTTTTATACGAGAATTAACAGGTATAGAAATTGAAGAGGAATTAATTATAACCAGAGAATATTTTGATAGCGGAAAAACTGTATGTAAGATTAATGGTGAAAGCGTAAATACTACTATTTTAAAGAAGGTTAGCAGTAGACTTATTGATATACACGGTCAACACGAACATCAATCTTTGATGGATAACGAATACCAATTGGATATACTTGATTTGTTTTCAAAAGGAGAAATTGAACCCTATTTAGATAACCTAAATACTTTGATAGATAGTTTAAATGAGATTAATGAAAAACTTAATGAACTTGGTGGAAATTTGGAGCAAAAACAAAATTTGATAGACCTATATTCCTATCAAATTAATGAGATTGATACAGCAGGAATTAAAGAAGGCGAGTATGAAGAAATTTTGCAACAAATCAAGGAAATGAAAGCTTATGAAAAAATAGCTGAGCATCTGCAAGAAAGTTATAAAAGTTTGGCTGAAAGTGGATATATTACGCCTGCTAATGATTTGGTACAACAAGCAAGCAAACATATAACTTTATTACAAGAATATGGTGAAAAATATGCGCAATTAGGTGAAAGATTGGAAAGTGTTTATTTGGAACTAGAGGATATTTCTTCTACTATAAGCGAATATTTATCTAACGGAAATTTTGATGCAGATAAATTGCAACAATTAGATGAACGTGCTGATTTTATTAAAGATTTGTTTAGAAAGTATGGAGGAGATTATGAAAGTTTAACTAATTATTACAACAATATTAGTAATAAACTTGAAAATTTAATAAATAGCGAAGAGTTGCACAAACAACTAATACAAAAACAAGATCAATTATTAAAAGATATTTATAATATACAAGACAAAATAACAGATATTCGAACAAAAAATTCTATAGAGTTTGCAAGCAAAATACAAAAAGAGATTTCTCTTTTAGGTATGCCCAATGCTGGTGTACAAATAAAATTAGGACGTAGAGCAGAAAAATATACTCGTAAAGGTCAAGATATGGTTGATTTTATGTTTTCGGCAAACATTGGTTTTGAATGCAAACCTTTAGCAAAAGTTGCTTCGGGTGGTGAACTTAGTAGGTTTATGTTGGCCTATAAAATAGTTGTTGCCGAAATTGACGATATTGCTACACTGATTTTTGATGAAATTGATACAGGGTTAAGTGGAAATATGGCAATGGTTGTTGCTCAGTGTTTGGCTAAATTATCTAGATACAAGCAAGTTATAACTATCTCACATTTGCCACAATTAGCTAGTATGGCTGATATTAATTTTAGAGTGGAAAAATATAGCGATACTACTACGCATACTCGACTAACTCTAATTAAGGATAGGGAATTATATTTAGAAATTGCTCGTCTTATGGGAGTTGGTGAAAATGCACAAGCGCTACAATTAGCACAAGAGTCTAAATTAAAATGTAACGAATTTAAAAAACTATTATAAAATTATATAGACAATAAAAAAAGAGAACTTAAAACAAGTCCTCTTTTTATTTTACCATAGTTTTAATGACAAATAACTAATAGGGTAAAGAACTAACAATAAAGCAACATTCATCAATAAATCTAATCCTATATAGAACCAAGCGCCATGTTTTTTATCTTCCTTTGGTCTGTATTTTAGGAAACACTTTAAAGCAATCACACCTGATAATGATGAGAATATAATTCCCAAACTAGCAACGTTTACTGAAACTAGCAGTGCAGGATAATTGTTTGTAAATTTGGACAATAAAATAGAAGTTGGAACATTACTTATCAAATTACACGATAAATAGGCACACAGAAAAGTATGGCTATCAGCAAATTTTGTCATAAGGTTAACAACTGATGGAATATTAGACATATTTCCACTAAAAATAAAGAAACATACAAAGGTTAGAGGGATTGTATAATCCACTTGGAAAAATGTTTTGTAATCACATATAAGCATTGCAATTATTAGTATAGGTAAAACTATATAGAAAGGAATTACACGACATACAACCAAGAAAGTTAATATAAATAAACTAAAATAAATAAGAAGTTTTGGCAAATGAACTTTGTGGTCATAGTTATCCTCAAATTCTACCGTAGATTTTTTTACAAACATACAACTTAGTATAATTAAAACTAAAGCACCAAGTGTAGGAATTGCCATTATTTTAAAAAATTCTAATAAACCAATTTTATAAAATGAGAATAAATAAATGTTTTGAGGATTACCAATAGGTGATAACATTCCTCCAAGATTAGACGCAATATTTTGCATAATAAATGTAAAAGCAAGATATTGTGTTTGATTAGTATATTTTAATACTAAATATGATAGTGGCAAAAATGTAAGTAATGCCATATCATTTGCATTTATAAGTGAAGATACGTATGTAATAAATACTAAGGTAATAACAATACTTCTAGTTGACTTAAATTTTTTAATAATAAAACGTGCAACTTTATGGAAGAAGTCGATATTTTCAAGTCCTGCAACAATAATTAAAATACCCCAAATACAAGTAAGTGTGTTGCCTCCTCCATCAAAATAATCAATATATCCTTTATTTATAGGAACAATAATACAAGAAATTGCAGCAATTACTACAACAATAATAAATATAAAATTATTTTTTAACCAATTCTTAACTTTAATCATATTACTATATTATAATAAAACAAATATTTTTGCAAATAAAAAACTCCATAATTTGGAGTTTTTTGTTAATTATTGACGTGTATCTGAAGTATAGAAGACTGCTAAAGCACCAGGACCAGTATGACAACCTATAATTACGCTCATATCAACAATGATAGGTTTAATATTTAATCCTTGTTCAATTTGGTTAGATAATATTGTTGCCTCATCAATACAATTAGCGTGAGCAACAAATATTAAGTCTGAAATATTATTTTTAGATGAAACAACTTTTTGACCTAATACTTGAATTGATTTTTTACGACTGATTACTTTTTGAATATTGGTTAGTTTGCCTTCGTCGTCAGCGTGTAAAATAGGTTTAATTTGAAGCAAGGTTCCAATTCCTGCTGTTAATTTACTGATACGACCAGTACGTGCTAAATATTTTAAACTATCTACAATAAATACGTGAGATATATGTGTGCTAATTTCTTTTGCATAAGATGCTACATCATCTAATGCCTTTGTTCCATCATTATATTGACTAGTAAGTATTGCACACAAACCTTGACCAATACAAGCAGTTAAACTATCCACAATACGAATACGGTCTCCATATTGTTCTTTTAATTGTTCGCTAGCTGAAACAAAATTATTAAAAGTTCCGCTTAAATTACGGCTAAAGCCAATATGTACAATATCGTAGCCTTTTTTTAAATTTTCTTCCAAAAATTGCTTGGCATCATATTCATTAACAAGGCTGGTGCTAACTTTTTTGTCAGCCTTCATAGCCTTATAAAAATCCTCACTTGAAATAGGTTTAGATTTAGTATTATATTCAACGCCATCAACGATTAAATTCATACCAATAACTTCAATGTTATATTGTTTGCATAGTTCAGGGGTCAAGTCGCAAGTTCCTTCTGCGGTAATCAAAATTTTATTCATAAATACTCCTTTATATAATTATATAGTATAACATACTGATAAAAAAATGACAAATAACTATTCATAAATTTTATAAAACTTTTGTCGAAATTATAAAATTTAATAATATTGATAATCTTTATTAGTAAAATTTGTATCAAACATTAGGAAATTTGTTTAAATTTATGTTAAAATATTTTTAAAAGGAGGGGATATTTATGGCTAAGGAAACAAAAAAAATAAAAACCAAAGCGAAAATAAATTGGGGTTGGAATGCTCCAGAGGATAGGGACGGAAAAGCAACTCGCACCACGTCTAAAAAATCCACACGTACCACTTCTCGTAAAGTAAAAAAATTAGGACTAAAGGCAATTTTAATAATATTGCTTGTTACAATAATTGGAGGAGCTATAGGTGCGGGAGCTTGCTGGTTTGTATGCAAAGATGATTGTTTTACTATAATAGGGCAAGATGAAATAACGTTGCCAATGACTATAATTGAGTATATAGATGGAGAACCTATTCAAAAGGACAATTATTATTTTGATGAAGGGGTAAAAATTGTATCTTTTGGTAGAGATATTAGTAAAGATGCCTACATCGAAACAAATTTAAAACAAAACGAAGATGGTAGTTATTATGCAGATGATATAGGTACTTATTACATAACGTATAAGGTTGACGATATCAAGTATGGAAAGATATTTACTATTAAGCGAATTAGACTAATAACCTTTGTCGAAGGGACTCCAGAAAATGAAGTAGAACAAGAGGAGGTTGTATAGTATGAAAAATAAAGGCACAATTGTATTTTTGGCAATTATAATGTTTTTCATAGGTATAGTGGCAGGCGTTGGCGGAATTACTTATATAATGTTACCATACAATGAAGAACTGGTTGAAACTGCTGAAGTTTATTATTCCAAAGCAGATGATAATATAGAACTTTCTATTGCTGACGGTGTTCAGCCAGTACAAATTGGAGATGTTGCTGTGCATTTTGTGGAACTAGGCAATAAATTTGCTGGTGATTGTACATATATTAAAGTTGGAACCAGTGAAGGCGATATTGATATTTTAATAGATTGTGGGTCTAAAACAAACAGTATTCCAACAGTAAGCAACTACTTAAATCAATATGTTGGAGAAGATAAAACTCTTGAATATGTGATTGTAACACACGCTCACGAAGACCATTATGCTGGGTTTGCAACCAGTGATAAAATAGATGGAATTTTTGATTTATATGAATGTGAAAATATAATTACATTTTCAAATACCAATCAACGAACTTCGGAAGACTTTATTAAAACAAAAGTGTCGACTACTGAGGAAATATCAGAGTTAGGTATAACTTCGTATGCTAATACAGCCAATAAACCTGTATCAAAAATGTATGCAAATTTCAATCAAAAGTTAACAGACGAAAAAAATGCAGGAGCGAACCATTTAACTGCAAAGCAAGTTATGGAACAATATACTAATGGAATAATCATGTTGGAAGATTTTGATGATAACGATAGTAGCAATGATATAACCTTACAAGTGTTAAATAATCATTATTATACTAACAAGGCAGATAGCGATAACGAATATTCGGTTTGTGTGATGCTTAATCAAGGCGACAATAACTTTTTGTTTACTGGAGATTTGGAAAAAGATGGAGAGGAGCATTTGGTTGAATTAAATAATTTGCCCCAAGTTGAAGCATATAAGGCAGGACATCATGGAAGTAAAACTTCATCATCAATGACCTTATTAAATGCTATTAAATCAAATAATTATGATGAAATGATTGTATGTGTTTGTTGTTGTGCAGGAAGCAAGGAATATACTAAAACTGAAGCTAATCAATTTCCAACTAAGGAATTTATAAACAATATATCACAATTTACTACTAAAGTATTTGTTACAAGTCTTTGTATTGATTATGATAATGATGAATTTACCTCATTCAATGGAAATATTGTAATTATGGCAAAAAGGGAAGAGTTGGAAATTAATGTATATTGTAGCAACGATACAACAAGATTGAAAGATAGCGACTGGTTTAAAAATAATCGACTAGAGATGTGTAAACAACCAGAAAAAAACAAACAGGTTTTACATACAAATTGGTATAGTTAAAAAAGGTTTAAAACAGCAAAAATAAAGAGTTAAACTTGTGATAATTTTCAAAATTATATTAAATTAGTTGACTTTTAATGATATAAAGTATATCATTTAATTAGTAAATGTACTTAAATAATGGATTATTATATTTGAGATATAACAAAATCGTCAATATAATAATTATAAAATTTTAAACACATAATAAATTTAGGGGGGTATTATGGATAAGAAAAAAAGTGTAAAAAATAGAAAAACTCTACCTTTTACAAAATTGCGTAAAGGCGCTTTGTGTGCTATGCTAGGTGCAGGGATTCTTGCTGGCGGTTTGCTTGTAGGTTGTGATAATGAAGATGGCAAAAATTATACTGGAGCAAATTTTTATTATGGCGAACAAGGTCCTATAAATGATAATATTTCTGGTGAAATAGGGGATATTTATATTGAAACTGATGTTGGTGATGTTTGGCAATTAGAAGATAATGGCTGGAACGTTATATCCAACCTTAAAGGCCCACAAGGTAGACCTGGTAACACAGGAGCAACTGGACCTACTGGACCTGAAGGCCCACAAGGTGTAGAGGGCCCACAAGGTGTAGGTGTACATAACGTTACAGTTGAGCCACATTTTGATGCTGATGGTAATATGTATATGGAAATGATTTTCCACTACACTAACGGAACAACATCTACTGAAATTGTATATCCAAGTTCAACAATTTATGTTGGAGAAGAAATGACCTTGCAAAAAGCAGTTGATGAAATTGCTGTGGGTGGAACAATTGTTTTAAATAACGATGTAGAATTAGACAGAGTTGTTACAGTTGGCAGAAAAGCAAAAATAGATTTGTCTGGACATACAATAACCAATGGATCAGGACTTCAAGGAGCATTAATTTCTGTTATTGAAGAAGGCGAATTAACCATTGAAGGTAATGGTAGAATAGTTGCAGATGGAGCAGATTGTTCTATAATAGCTGTTAGTGCTGGCGGAAGTTGTATTGTTGAGTCTGGCGAATTTGAAGGAAAAATGTTTGGCGCTGATGATATAATTGGAGAAATGTCTATCGTTAGTGGAAAGTTTACAAACTTTAATCCTGCTAAGGTGTTAAAAGCTGATGGAAGTAACGTTGTAGCAAAGGATAATTTGGTTCTTTCTTTAACTGAAGGAGTGTATAACATAGTTCCTGTTAATGAAGCTATTGATAATCTACCTTCTAATCTACCTGGTGAAATTAATGTGACCTTGGCTGGAGATGTGGTATTAGACGAACCATTAGAAATTGAAACAACTATGATACTTGACTTAAATGGCTATACTATTAGCAATACTGAAGATATTTGGGATATTGAAGATAAAGAATGGTCATTAATTTCTGTTGAAGAAGATGGAGACTTGACTATTACAGGAAATGGAACACTTCTTGCAAAGGAAAACGATTGTTTTGCTATTGATGTTCGTGAGGGTGGTAAATGTACTATTGAAAACGGAACATTTATAGGAAATATTAGTGCTGTATATGTGTATGAAGGCGAATTGGTTGTAAATGGTGGACATTTTGATGTTCAACAATTAGACCCTAGTACTAACGATTCAAGATTTACATTAAATTGCTATGATGCAAATAAGGGAACTTCTGCATTTATCAAGATAAATGGCGGAACATTTGTAAATTATAACCCTGCATCTAGCACTAGTGAAGACCCTGCATCAAACTTTATGTCTAATGGCTGTGCTTTGTTTGAAGATATTGAAGCAAGCGGAGATGTAATATTTACAGTTGTTAAGTTGCAAGAATATATTGATAATCTTGCAGATGGCGCTATAGTAAAATTGGCTGGAGATGTAATTTTGGATAACCAATTAGAAGTAACCAAAGAATTAACTCTTGACCTTAACGGAAATTTAATTAGCAACAAACAAGATATTTGGAATGATGATGACGAATTTAATTATTGGTCATTAATATCTGTAAAGGAAAGCGGTAATTTGACTATTACAGGTGAAGGTGCTATGATTGCTAAGGAAGGCGACTGCTATGCTATTGATGTAAGAGGCGGAAGTTGTATTATTGAAAATGGAATATTTATAGGTAATATATCAGCAGTATATGTTTTTGAAGGCAGTGCTATAATCAATGGCGGAACCTTTGATATTCAACAAGAATGGAATATGGCAGGAAGAGAAGGAGACTTAACCTTGAATTGCTATGATGCAAATACTGGCATAAATGCATCAATTAATGTTTTCGGTGGAACATTTGCAAACTATAATCCAGCAGAACAAAATGACAACCACCCAGCATCTAAATTTATTGCTGAAGGTTTTGATACTCAAGTTGGAGAACCTGATGCTAATGGAGATGTTTGGTACACAGTGGTTGAAAAATTTGTATAAACATTAAAAAATAAAACACGCTCTTTATAAGGGTGTGTTTTTTTATGGAAAAAATTTATATAATTAAAATTATAAGATTAATATTTTAACAATAGGACAAAATGCTTTAAGAGGTAAAATATGTTAAAATTTTTGATTAATATTTTTGTATATGCTACAATGCTTGCGGGAGCAAATATGGAAACAAAAACAATACAGCAATATATTAATAGTCCAGCGCAAGCGCAAGTAATAGTAGATAATAATTACTATAATGTTGATAATGTTGAAGATTTTCAAGAGATTTTAAATAATATGCTAATCAACAGTAGAACAATGCCTGCTTTTGGAGTTAGTATTCATACCGAAACACTTAAAGCTGTTAAAAAGGGAGTATGGTTAAAATTACAATATAATGGTTTGCAGGAAATAGAGGGCATGACATTTGATGAATTATTAATAGAAATCAATCCTAAATTTAGTGGCTTTAATATTATAAGGGGTAATCGTGGTATTTATGAAGGTAGATGTTTTTATATAGATTTAGCGGATACAACTATGAAATCTTTATATGATTTTATAAACTTGGATTATACAAGCATCTTTTTATAATCTAATAATAGATTTAGTACTTGATTTTTAGTGTGGTTTGTAATATAATAAGATTATGAATAAAAATTATACAATTTTAGCGATTGAAAGTAGTTGTGATGAAACTAGTTGTGCGGTGGTGGTTGATGGTCGCACTGTTCTTTCCAATGTTGTGTCTAGTCAAATTGATATCCACACACTTTTTGGTGGTGTTGTGCCAGAGGTGGCATCACGTAATCATATAACTGCTATTGATAATGTGGTAAACGAAGCGCTTAAGCAAGCGGATAAGACTCTGGAGGATATCGATGCTATTGCAGTTACTTATGGGGCAGGGCTCGTAGGTTGTTTATTGGTAGGAATTAGTTATGCCAAAGCGTTATCATTTGCAACAGGCAAACCGCTGATTGCTGTCAATCATATTAACGGCCATATTGCATCTAACTATATTACCTATCCAGACCTTAAACCGCCTTTTATGTGTTTACTTGTAAGTGGTGGACATACTGCTATTATTAAAGTAGATGAATATAATCAACATACTGTTATTGGCAACACACTTGATGATGCAGTGGGCGAAAGTTTTGATAAGGTAGCCCGTGTAATGGGTTTAGGTTATCCCGGTGGACCAAAAGTGTCAAAAAGTGCTGAAAGCGGAAAAGATAATATTGTGTTTGTAAAACCAAATGATAGTTTGGGCTACAATTTTAGTTTTAGTGGAAAAAAGACGGCTGTTATTAACTATATCCATAATTTAGAACAAAAGAATTTAACTATTCCAGTTAATGATATTTGCGCAAGTTTCCAAAGATGTGCAGTTGATGAATTGGTGGATAAAACCATCAAGGCAACTCGTGAATTTGGTTTAGATAAAGTTGTTATTGCGGGCGGTGTATCGGCAAACAAACTTTTACGACAAGAGTTATCCACAAAGTGTGCACAAAAAGGAATAAAATGCTATCTTCCAGACCTAAAATATTGCACCGACAATGCAGCAATGATTGGTAGCAGTGCTTATTTTGATGTATTATTAGGCAAACCTTTTGCAGATGGCTCACTTGCACCAAAATCAAATTTAGAGTTGTAAAAGAATAAAATTTAATATAAAACTTATACTAAAAGATATGGAGTAAATATGAAGAAAGTTGTTTTCAGTTTATTTATCATATCTTTTTTTGTAATGGGATATTTTTATGTGGTACAACCTATTAATAATGCGATAGATTATCCTAATAATATGTATGTGACAACTGAGGATATTAAGTTTGCTAATGAAAGTAGTGAATTTGCACCATTTATTAAGTTTGGGTTGGCGGATACTATGGCAGTTAATGGTGAAGAAGTAACAAGCACTACTATGCGTATTAAATTGTTTGGGTTTTTACCGCTTAAAAAAGTTAAAGTTAAGTTGATTAATTCGCCCGAAGTTTATGTTGGAGGAAATATTGTTGGATTTAGTTTAAATACCGAAGGTGTCGTAATTGTTGGTTCTAATGCGGTGTTTACTAGGGAAGGCAGTCGTGAGCCGATAGTTGCATCTGGACTTAAAGAGGGTGATACAATCAAAACGATAGAAGGGCAAGAAATTAATTCAATTTATGATATTGACAAAATTTTAAATAGTGTGGAATATGCTGGCAAAGATGTTGAAATTGTTGTAGAGCGAAACAAGGAAGAGTTTAAATGTTGTGTTACACCAGCTTTAGATATCTTTACCCAAAAATATAAGTTGGGTTTATGGGTTAAAAATAGTACAAGTGGTGTTGGTACGCTTACTTATGTAAAAAAGAACGACAATCGCTTTGGGGCTGTTGGTCATTCATTAACAGATGCTACTTTTGGCGATAATTATAAGGTGGCGGAAGGAGAGGTGTATTTATGTAATCTTTTAGGGATTAAAAAGGGCACAAAAAATATTCCGGGTGAAATTCGTAGTACAATGAAACTTTCGGACGATAGTGTTGGTGTGGCGGATACAAACTGCAAGTATGGTGTTTATGGAAATATTTTAAATATAAACAAGTTAAACCTGATTGATGACTATTGCTTGGGTGGTCGTATGAGTATAAAGCCGGGCGATGCTAAGATTTATGCGTGTCTTGATGATGAGGGGGTTAAGGCGTACGACATTAAGATAATAAAAACCAATCATCAAGATAATGCTGATGACAAAAGTATCGTTTTTAGAGTTACTGATAAAGAACTTATAGAAAAAACAGGGGGAATTATTCAAGGAATGAGTGGTTGTCCCATAATTCAAAACAACAAACTTGTAGGAGCAGTAACTCACGTATTTATCAACGATCCAACCAAAGGGTTTGGTGTATATGTGGACTGGATGTATGACAATTAATAAAAGATTATTGACATAAGTTTTAAAATAAAATATAATATTATATAAGATAGAGATAAAAGCGAATTAAGTTTCGATAATCCTATCTTTTTTATATTGTTTAAAAATATTTTTGAAAAAGTACTTGACACTATTAAATAAATTGGATATAATAAATATGTTGTAAAAATCAACAAGCAATTTTAATATTATATGGAGAGTTGGCTGAGCGGTCGAAAGCGGCGGTCTTGAAAACCGTTGATGTGCGAGCATCCTGGGGTTCGAATCCCTAACTCTCCGCCAAGCGATAACAATCCGAACACTTATGTTCGGGTTGTTCTTTTTTTGCCATAAATTCGGTTTCTTGCTCATAATCTGGTTGTTCTCTTAATTTTAAATGTGTGCCTTTATCATCACTAATATTAAAGTAGATAAAGCACTCATCATCAAATAAAACAACACGATTAACAAACATATCAATTAATCTTTGTTTTGCATTGTTAAGTGAATAATCCAAATCTTTGAAAGAACATAAATAAGCATAAACAAGATTTTCATCAAGTGGTTTAATCGTTAGCATTTCTCGGCTAATGATTTTTTCTTTTAACTCTTTATTTGCAATTTCAAGTTCTCTCATTCTATCATTTGTTGTATCGTTATATATTCCATTTTCAAGAGCACGCAAAAGATTTGCAAGTTTCTTGTTATTCTCTTGCAATTCTTTGTTTAGGTTTTCTAGTATTAAATCTTTTTCAATGAACTTGTTATAACTATTAGTTGTTTCTTTTGCTATTGCTCTTAAATTTGCACTTTGTAAAAAATTTTGTGTTGCTTGTAAAACAATATCTTCTATGTATTGTTGTGGAATAGATTTCTTATCACACTTTGCCTTATTTTTCTTCTTTGTAAAGCATTTGTAATAGTTGTAGATTGTTCCAAGTTTGCCTTTTCCACAATCTCCCGTCATTAAACCACCG
>JAZUAD010000043.1:0-2750 GCA_045637825.1 Candidatus Onthoplasma sp.
TTAATATTTTTTGAATATTTAACGCTAATTCTTTTTGATTATTATAATATTTTATAATTTCAAAAATTTTATTTAATTTATCAAAACTAATATTTTTTTCAAGACCGGCATTTTTTGCTATTAAAATATTTCCTATTAAGCTATACACTTCGCTTGGATTAGTTTTAATACAATTATTTAATATTGCTTTTGCCCTAGCGCAACTATCCAGCACTTCATCGTTATTTTCGTTTGCCAGATTTTTACTCATCTCTATTTCAAGTTTAACAATCTTATCAATATACGACTGTGTTAGTTCGCAAACTTGCTTTTCGTTATAGCCCAAATTAGCGCCAGTAGATATTACACATAACCCGCTTTTGCTATCCAAACACTCAATATTAAATCTTAATTTTTCATTTGCTTTTGGTAATGTTTTTATAGCATTTATTTGATTAAGCGCTGGCAATATTAGTTTACACTCAACACTTATTCCGCAACCCAAATTATTTATAGTAGGTCCTAAAAATCCGTACTTATCACTATAAGCAAAATGCAGTTTGTTGCATAAAAGTTTATCCACTTCTTTTGCCTTAGCATATGCCACCAATAAGTCTATGTTGGTGCTAAAAATTTCTATATGGTTTTCACTATTAATTTGGACGCATACATCTTCGTTTGAAGCATACGCCTTATTGTTCAAACTCTTAACAAAATTTGTTTCAACTTTTTCTGCTTTAACCAAACTTTCAATAACTTGCGGTGTCATTTTGCCCAGTTCTTCTGCCTTAAGTGTGCATTTGTTTACCGCTTCTAAACACAACGTTAAACTTTCCGCCTGCTCAATAAGCGTTGCATTGTTTGTAAATTTTACACCTTTTAAATTTCGGTTAAATTTAACTTTTGTACTTATTATATTATTCACCTTGCAACTCCTTTTCAAGTTGTTTAACTTTTTTGTTAATCACACTTGCATCTTCATATCGCTCTTCCTTAATAGCTTGTTGCAACTCTAGCTTAAGTTTAGACAATTCTTGCTCCTTGCTTAATTTTTGTTGTTTTTGCTCTACCTTAAACTCAATATTATCAACTTTATGATTGCTGTCTGGTTGAATGCGTTTTACAATATCTTCAATTTCGTCTTCAAAAGCATCATAGCATTTATCACAACCAAGCAGTCCTCTGTTTTTAAATTGTCGCAAACTCCAATTACAATTAGGACAAATTTTATCCTCAAAATCATCAAATCCTAAAAAATTAGTAAGTGTCCTAAATTCATCAAAAATGGAATCATAGGTTTTATTAAACAGTCCTTCCTTTTCAGCACAATGTTCACATAAATGTGTTGACTTTACTTCCCCATTAACCACTAAGGTAGAATGATAACACGCTTCATATTTTTTACATTTATCACACAACATAACTAACTCCTTTTCATTATTCCTATTATAATTTCTTTTAAAATATTTGCTCTTAGCATTTCTTCCATATTTAGCGGATTATTAAGCGCTTTTGTCGAAATTGTTCGTTTTAATAGTTCGCTTTCATTTTTTGTTAACAACTTTCTTGATGTCAAATTATCTAAAATTTGCCAACCCTCTGCCTCTGCTAGAGGTTGCGAACACAGATTAATTAAATTTTTTAAATTAACATTATCGTTAGCAACCTTAATCACTTTAATAAATCCAGCACCGCCACGCACACTTTCAATAACATAACCATTATTAATAGTAAACCTTGTATTTAACACATAGTTAATTTGACTAGGTGCGCAGGCAAAAAATTTAGCCAAATCATTTCTGCTAAGTTCAATAAACGAACTTTCCTCTAATGTATTTAATATAAATTGCTCTATTATATCACTTCTGCTTGCCACTTTTACCTCCTTTCAGTGTGCTTGTTTTAAATTTGACTTTCTTTGACCTTTAATAGTATTATAATGCCCAACAATTTAATTGTCAACCATTTTTGGCAAAAATTTTAAAAAAAGACGGCTTATATAAAGCCCTCTTAATTTCATTATATTGTCAAAACTTCATCCTGACTATTAATTATATTTTCTGCCCACTCAACATATTCCTTTTCAACCAAATCTTTAACCTTTTTACTAGCATTACGATAAGTGTCGCAAAAGTTTTTAAGTTGCTTCCCATCTTCTGTTACAAACTCATAATTTCTTACATAGGACAATCTTTTAACACATTCTAATAAAGGAATAATACGTTGCTCATTTTCGTAGGTTCTGCCATAACTGTCTTGGACTACATTTTCTATAAACTCTTGTTCGTCCACTATGCTAGAACTTATAACAACACCCCTATTATGATGTTTAATCATAGGGAACCCCTTAGCGGCCTTAATAGCTTCAGTGTACGATTTAGCAAACAAAACTATAGGAAATTCTTGATAATAAGTTTTTCCAACATGACCTGCTTTTAATAAAAATTTATAAAATGGCATAATTATACTTCCTTTTCTTTAGTAAATATTAATCTCTTGGGGTGGCTAATAAAACCTTCCATATACTTTAAAATGTATTGGCGCAGAGAACAGGATTTGAACCTGCGGAAGCTTTCACTTCGCACGCTTTCCAAGCGTGTGCCTTAAACCACTCGACCATCTCTGCATATAAATATTTTTAATAGTTAGATTATATTAAAATCAAATTTTAATTTATAGTAAAAAACAATAGAGGTTATGCAAAAAATATTGTTTTTAAACAAAAATACAAAAAACAACTACTGCTATTATAAATAATATTATCCACTTTA
>JAZUAD010000044.1:0-8519 GCA_045637825.1 Candidatus Onthoplasma sp.
AACAAGGTAGCCGTATCGGAAGGTGCGGCTGGATCACCTCCTTTTAAAGAGAAATCTTTAAGTCGACACAGTATTTAACAATACTGATGAATAGTGTAGAGTGGTAACTCTTAAAACATACGAAAAATACCCTTGAACTAGAATATATTAAGATATATATGAATTAACAAAAGTAAGAAGTCTAACCCACTTCTTACTTTTTTTGTACTTATTTTAATATGAAAAGTACTTAATCTATTGACAAAGAATTTTTTATTCTATATAATTCTAAATATGGGAGAAATGATATGGAGTTTGATAAAATTAATTATACTAAATTGAGGCTGAAATCAACTGATAAAGTATCAAAATCAATTATTCGTCAACAAATAGAAAGAAATAATAATTCACAAGTAAGCATTTCTACAAAACAAGTAAAACAAAGCGTTAAAGTTTTGTCCAGACGAAATAATAGAGATAAGCATTTATTTGAAAACAACTTATAATGTTTATAAATAATAATTATTCTACTGCGGCTCAGTCGGTGGAGAGTTGCTTTGATAATGGAAGACCAAGAACAAAAATTATACTCACCATAGTAATTGATGAAGAAAATATTTTAATAAAATAATAATTAAAATTTATTAAAAAAACACACAACTGAGGTTGTGTGTTTTTTGTTTTTGGGATTGATAAACCCTTTATTAATCAACAAAAACTCTAATAAATACAAATTTGCTAATGCTTGTGCCTAGGGCGGAGATTTCGTGGAATACTCTGTTTGGGAAAACAAATACATCGCCACGAGTATAGGTGTATTTGCCATCTTCGTCCTTGATAGTACCTTCGCCACTGATTACAAACATAATTTCATTTACGCCCTTGTGGTTGTGCCAAGCGAAAGTATTACCGACTGGGAGTTTACCATAAGTCATACCTTCAACATTATCAATTTCATTTGGTTGTAAATACAGTTTACGTGTTCCGCTACCATTGTGCGAATCGGTGGTTTCAATATTGATACATTCTTTTTTAATAATCTTCATAAAATAATCCTTTTGTTATTAATTATTTTAGCACAAATTATTAAAATTTACAATAAAATATCTTATAAAAAACAATAGTTATTTTATTTTGATGTAAATTATTAAAAATACTATAAATTACTTGCTTATAGTATTTTAAATTATTTATTGAGTTAATTAAATTTTTTAATTTCGCCACAAGCTATTTTAGTTCCGCTATTACCTGAGGGTTGAGTTTTAAAATCGTCTGGAGAAGAGTGGATTATTATTGTTTTGCCAATAATTTCATTAATGCTAAAACGATTAGTAAGCGTTGCTAAAAAAGCATTACCATTTACTCCAAATAATGTTGGCAAATCTCCTGAATGATATGGGTGAAGGCAATTATTGGGATTGTAATGCATTCCAGCGTCGTAAAAAGGGTCGGTGCTGTTGCCAGAACAATTTCCTCCCTCGTGAATATGTAATGCAAAAATTGGAGAACTGCATCTAGTTGGTGGATTTGGCAAACCTTCAACATCTACTACAACTAATACTGCTGAACCTGCATTATAAAACCACACATCCCCATCGATAGTTGGATACAGAATACTTCCATTTATTTTTGCTCTTGCTTGTGGGCGGATATTAAAAAGTGATTGAAAATCCGGTATGTTGTTATTTTCCATAGTATAACCTCATAAAATATTTATATGAAATAGTGCGAAATAATGTGAAAATATATGTAGAAACTGGTGTATACTTTAAAAATTTCAAATAATCAAATCTAAATGCTTGACAAAGAGCGATATATATAGTACACTAAAATAAGTTGTCAGTAAAAATAGATTTTTTGTTAAATGACATACTAAAAAATTATAGCATAAAGCAAAAATTTAGAATGCTGATGTGGCTCAGTCGGTAGAGCGTCACCTTGGTAAGGTGGAGGTCACGGGTTCGATTCCCGTCATCAGCTCCAAAATTTATAACGTGATAACTTTCTTATTAATGGATGGTTATCAGTTTTTTTATTATAAGGGGTATATATGGAAAGTGTTTGGTGGAAAGATGCTATAGGATATCAAATTTATATTAGAAGTTTTAAAGATAGTAATGATGATGGTATTGGGGATATAAAAGGGATTATAGAAAAGTTGGATTATATACAAAGTTTGGGGGTCGATTTTATTTGGATATGTCCTTTTTATGATTCGCCTATGGATGATAATGGGTATGATATTAGAAATTACTATAAAATTGCTGAAGAATACGGCAATATGAATGATTTGAAACTATTAATTAAAACTGCGCATAAAAAGGGAATTAAGGTAATAACTGATTTAGTTTTAAATCATACATCTAATGAAAATAAGTGGTTTATAAATAGTGAAAATAAAATTGCTCCGTATACAGATTTTTATATTTGGCGTGATGGTAAAGTTGTTGACGGAAAAATGTGTCCTCCAAACAACTGGCAATCATTTTTCTCTGGTTCTGCTTGGGGTTATAGCGATAAGAGAAAACAATATTATTTAAAAATATTTTCTAATACTATGCCTGATATTAATTATGAAAGCGAAACTGCTTTTAGTGAAATGGAAAAAGTGATTGATTATTTTGGTAAATTAGGTGTTGATGGTTTTAGGGTTGACGCAATATCACATATAGGCAAGGATTTAACTTTTGCAGATGCTAAAGATATAAATAAAACTTATAAATCTTTTTCAAATCGTGCAAATAATCATAAATATCTTGCTAGATTGCACAAAAGTTTTGCTAAACATAATCTTGTTACAATGGGAGAATTGGGCGGATCTCCAACTAAAAAAGACTTGGTTAAATACACCACAAATAATGAACTGGATATGATATTTAGTTTTGAGCAAGTAGGGGTGTTTAATGATGACTTTTTAATAAATGGAAATAATTTGATTAATACTTTAAAATACAAACATTTATTGACTAAACACAAAGGGTGGCCTGTGCTTTTTTGGCTTAATCATGACTATCCTAGATTGTTTAGCAAAATTAGAGGAGAAAAAGACGCTAAAAATGCGCAAATATGTTTGGCAACGCTAATGTATATGTTGAAAGGTACTCCAATAATATACAATGGTGAAGAAATAGGAATGACAAATTATCAGTTTAAAAGCGTAAAAGAATTTAAAGATGTTAATGCTAAAATGATTTTTGCAAACGCTGAAAATATTGATGAAGAGTTTGAAAAATTAAAAGAAATATCTAGAGATAACTCAAGAACTATGATGCAATGGGACACTTCAAAAAATGCAGGATTTTCTTCTGGTAAACCTTGGGGATATGTAAATAAAAATTATAAAAAAGTTAATGTTGAAGCAAGTGCTTTGGACGAAAATTCAATATTAAATAACTATATTAAAATTTTGTCAGTTAGGAAAGATTGTCAACCATACATAAGTTATGGAAAATATAAATTTTTTAATAAAAAGGGATTGTTGGGGTATAAGATTTGTTGTAAAGATTGTAAAATTGTTGTAGTTGCTAATTTTTCAAATTTTGACAAACAGTTTTTATTGAATAATGAGGAAATTTTGTATACAAATATGAAGAAAAATCAAATATTAAAACCTTATCAAGTGGCAATAATTAAAGCAGAAAAATAAAAATAATAAAATCATAAAATTTATTGACATTGACAGTGTTGATGAGTATAATAATAATCACGAATTGTTAGAAATGGAGAAATATGCACGAAATTTGGCACGTGGTTGAACACGCATTAATTGATACATTAAAAATTGCACCGATATTATTAGCGGTGTACTTTTTAATAGAGTTTTTAGAATTTAAAAAAATAATGCAGTTTCAAAAATCTAAAATGTTAAAAGGTAAGGCAAGTCCTGTGTTTGGTTCAATGTTTGGGAGTTTGCCTCAATGCGGATTTTCGGTTGTTTCTACCGACTTGTTTACAAAAGGAAGCATATCAATAGGCGCTTTACTTGCTGTGTATATTGCTACAAGTGATGAGGCCTTGCCTATAATGTTATCGCACGGCAATAGTTGGTTGTCGTTACTAGCATTAATTGTTTGTAAAATTGCGTTAGGTATTGTTATTGGATATTTTGCTATGTGGCTATATCCAAAAGTGTTTAAGACAAAAAACTCACATCAACTAGAAAAAGCTTTAGCACTAGAAACAGAACACTCTCATCATAATCACGACGAAGAATATGATGAGCACGAGCATAATGAAATTGTCTTTGATATAGTAAAAACTAAAAAGGGTCAAAGCAAATTAATGAAAGCGGAACATGAACATATCGGTTGCTGTAAACATGACCTTGAAAGTGCCAAGTTTGACTGGTTACACCCATTGCTACATTGTGTTAAAATATTATTGTTTATACTAGTGATAAATATAGTGTTTGGTGGAATTGTTGAAGCGGTTGGTAAAAATGAATTAAAAGACTTTTTATCTCAAAGCAGTGCGCTTCAACCTTTGTTGGCGGTGTTGATAGGGCTAATACCTAATTGTGCTTCATCGGTTGTGATTACAGAGTTGTACTTACTTAAAGGTTTAAGTTTTGGTGCTGTGTTGGCGGGGTTGTCTGTTAACGCTGGATTAGGACTTATGGTGTTGTTTAAGCAAGATAAAAACTTTAAGGAAATTGCCTTTATTTTAGCTATGCTAATAATTCCAAGTTTGCTTACAGGTTACGCATTGCATTTTATAGTTTAATCAAAGTTTTACAAACATCAAAACAAGCAGAAAATATTGCTTGTTTTTTATTATATAAAAAGTTTTCAAAATAAGTAAAATTTTTTGTTTTAAACTATTGACAATAGGGTAATATTTTGTTAAAATACAATCGTTATAGTGTTTGCTACCGGCTGTAACATCAAATCTTGACTTTAAAGGGTTGGATTTAAAGCTGATTTGATAATATTTTGGTTGCAAAAAAATAAGGAGGAGAATATGCCTACAACTCAACAATTGGTTAGAAAGGGTAGAAAGAAAATTGAGGTTAAAAGCAAGTCAATCTTATTAGATAACTGTCCTCAAAAACGTGGTGTGTGCGTAAGCGTTACCACAACAACACCTAAGAAACCTAACTCTGCGTTACGTAAAATTGCTCGTGTACGTTTGTCTAATGGCAAGGAAACAACTTGTTACATTCCAGGCGAAGGTCACAACTTGCAAGAACACAACGTAGTATTGGTTCGTGGTGGTCGTGTCCCTGACCTTCCTGGTGTACGTTATCATATTGTACGTGGTGCTTTGGATACTGCTGCGGTTCAAAAGCGTAAACAAGGAAGAAGTAAGTATGGTGCTAAGCGCCCTAAGTAATCTTGGTTAATCACATAATTTAAGTTTTGCTTATAATTGTAAGTGATTGCAAGATAGTAAATTGTTCTTTTAAATGAAAGAACCCTGTGCATCTAATGATGCTGATTGAAAGAGTGTAAACTCGAAGTAAATTTTGTATTGTAGATACAATACGACTCGTGCGTAAGAGTGATACGCAAATTGAATTTATAAAAGGAGAAATTAATTATGTCAAGAAGAAAAGCTGCTGTAAAGCGTATGGTACTTGCTGACCCTATCTATAACTCAACTGTTGTTACAAAGTTGATTAACCAAGTTATGCTTGATGGTAAGCGTGCCCTTGCTGAAAAAATCGTTTATGATGCAATGGCTCAAGCTGGCGAAAAGTTAGGTGTTGAACCTATGACAGCATTAACAAATGCTTTTGAAAACATTATGCCTGTACTTGAAACTAAAGCTAGACGTGTGGGAGGCGCTAACTTCCAAGTTCCTATGGAAATTAAGCCAGAACGTCGTCAAACACTTGGTATCAGATTTTTGGTAGAATATGCTCGTAAAAGAACTGGCGAAAGAGGTATGTCAAATAAACTTGCTGCTGAAATCGTTGATGCTTGCAACTCAACTGGTGGCGCTGTGAAGAAGAAAGATGATATGCACAGACAAGCCGAAGCAAACAAAGCTTTTGCACATTATCGTTGGTAATAAGCATTTAGTAAACATATTTGATAATAAGACAATTATCTTATTGCAAAAAACTTGCGAAGCATAGGTTGATTTATAGTGTCTGTGACTTCGCTTTAAAATTTATAAAGGAGAAAATTTTATATGGCTAGAACAACTCCATTAGATAAAATTAGAAACATTGGAATTATGGCTCATATTGATACTGGTAAAACTACAACTACTGAACGTATTTTGTATTATACTGGTGTTAACCACAAGCTAGGTGAAGTTCATGATGGTGAAGCTACTATGGACTGGATGGTACAAGAACAAGAACGTGGTATTACTATTACTTCTGCTTGTACTCACTGTAACTGGCAAGATTGTGCTATCAATATTATTGACACACCTGGACACGTGGACTTTACTGTTGAAGTTTTACGTTCATTAAAGGTTTTGGACGGCGCTGTTGCATTGTTTAGTGCAAGAGCAGGTGTTCAAGCTCAATCTGAAACAGTTTGGCGTCAAGCTACTGACTGTCATGTTCCAAGAATTTGTTTCGTAAACAAAATGGATATGAATGATGCTAACTTCCTTCGTACTGTTGGACATATGCGTTCTGTATTAAAAGCAAACGCTGTGCCAATTCAAATGCCTATTGGTCAAGAAGCTGACTTTGAAGGTATTATTGACCTTATTACAATGAGAGCTTATTGGTATAAGGACGAAACTGGTAAGGAAATCGAGGAAACTGATGTTCCTGCTCACTTGATGGAAGAAGCACAAAACTTAAGAAATCAAATGATTGAAGCTGTTGTTGAAACTGATGACGCTTTATTAGAAAAGTATTTTGGTGGTGAGGAAATCACTATCGAAGAATTAAAGAAAGCAATTCGTAAGGCAACTTGCGAATTGAAACTAAACCCTGTACTTTGCGGTACAGCATTAAGAAACCGTGGTATCCAAATGCTTTTGGACGCTGTAGTTGATTATATGCCAAGTCCATTGGACGTTCCTGCTATTAAGGGAACACTTCCAGATGGTACTGAAGCAGAACGTAAGTCTAGTGATGATGAACCACTAAGTGCTTTAGCGTTCAAGATTGCAACAGACCCATTCGTTGGTGGTATTACATTTACACGTGTATACAGTGGTAAATTAACTGCTGGTAGTTATGTGTTAAATAGTACAACTGGCAGAAAGGAACGTGTTGGTCGTATTTTGCGTATGCACTCAAATTCACGTGAAGATATTCCTGAAGCATTGGCTGGTGAAATTTGTGCTATCGTAGGTTTGAAAGACTCTGGTACTGGTGATACACTTTGTGATGAAAATCATCCAATCATACTTGAATCAATGAAGTTTATGGAACCAGTTATTGACCAAGCTATCGAACCAAAGAACAAAGATGCTCAAGAAAAACTTGGTTTGGCTCTTGCTAAACTTATGAAGGAAGACCCAACATTTAAGGCTCATACTGACCACGAAACTGGACAAACAATTATTTCTGGTATGGGTGAATTGCACCTAGACATTATGGTTGACCGTCTACTTCGTGAATTTAAGGTTGAAGTTAACGTTGGTAAACCTCAAGTTGCTTAGAAGGAAACAATACGTAGACGTGTTGAAGCTGAAGGTAAGTATATTAAACAATCTGGTGGTCGTGGACAATACGGACACTGTAAGATTATTCTTGAACCACAAGAACGTGATGCTGGATACAAGTTTGAAAGCAAAATCGTTGGTGGTGCTATTCCTAAGGAATTTATTGGACCTATCGACGCTGGTATCCAAGAAGCATCTCAAGCAGGTGTTATCGCTGGATACGAAACTATCGACTTCAAGGTAACTGTTTATGACGGTTCTTACCACGATGTCGACTCAAGTGAAATGGCGTTTAAGATTGCTGGTTCTATGGCATTTAAAGAAGGTATGGCTAAGGCTGACCCAGTGCTACTTGAACCTATCATGAAGGTTGAAGTTGTTGTTCCTGATGATTATCTAGGTACAGTTATGGGAGGTTTAACTTCTCGTAGAGGTATCTTGTCAGGTACTGACGTTAAACCAGGTGGTACAGTAATCCACGCAGACGTTCCACTTGCTGAAATGTTTGGTTATGCTACTGACCTACGTGGTTCTACACAAGGTCGTGGTCAATTTACTATGGTGTTTGACCACTATGCAGAAGTTCCTAAAAACATCGCTGACAAAGTTGCTGGCGAACGTAAAAAGGTTTAATTGATATCAATCTTCCTAACTAGACGTTAACTCTGGTTAGGAAGTAAGATATATTTTAAAGTTTTTAAGCAAATTAAAATGTTTAAAAATTTTAATCAAAATGCTTGACTTATAAAGACAATGCATTTATAATTATTAATATCATATATTATGGAGGAAATTTAAAAATGGCTAAAGAGACATTTGTAAGAACTAAGCCACACGTTAATATTGGTACTATTGGTCACGTTGACCACGGTAAAACAACATTAACTGCTGCTATTACTACTGTTTTGGCTGCTAAGGGTTTTGCTGAAAAGCGCGCTTACGACCAAATCGATAATACCCCT